>NZ_JBFIGO010000013.1:0-45205 GCF_041602295.1 Spongiibacter sp.
CACCCCGGCACGGTGTTCAGCTCCATCGACCAACAGGGTCGCTATGCCTACGGCAACCAACCGCCTATAGCCCAGTGGAACCTGCTGCAACTGGCCCAGGCCATGCTGCCACTGCTGCAAGGCGACGGCGAAGCCGACCTCAAACCCGCTGTCGAACGCGTGCAAACCGTGCTCAATCAGTTCCCCGAGCACTATATCAGCGCCTATCGCCGGCGCATGGCCGACAAGCTAGGGCTGGACGACTGCAGCGACGCCGATGAACAGCTCTACCGCGACTTCCTCGATCTGCTGCAAGAGCAGCACTGCGATTTCACCCTGAGCTTTCGCAAGCTCTACGACCTCGCTAATCAAGCGCTGCCCATCAACCAGCGCGGCGAGGCCATAGACAGCCTGTTTGAATTCCCCGATGCCTTCGCTCCCTGGCTACAGCGCTGGCAACAGCGCCTCAGTGAAGATAATCAAAATGCCGAGCAGCGCGCCGCGCAAATGCGCCAGGCCAACCCGGTGTTCATGCCCCGCAACCACCTGGTTGAAGCCGCCATCAGCGCCGCCTACCAAGGTGACATGAGTGTGTTTACAGATTTGAACACGGTGCTGGAAACCCCTTTTGATTACCGCCAGCAACTGGCGCACTACGCCAGCCCCGCCAGTGAAGAAGAACAGGTGCGCGCCACCTTTTGCGGCACCTAGTCACCACGAAAAGTTCGCCGGGGCCCACGCCTCGGCGAACACTGCTGATCCAGACAAAGCACTACGAGCGGCGGCTACAGGCCGAGCTTCACGCGCAGCTTCGGCTCAACGTTGGCTTTGGATAAGTCGCCCTGATAGTGAGCCAGCACCCGGCGGTCCATCACCCAGCGCCACAGCGGTGGAATATAAGCCAGCGGCACCATGCCCGCGTAGCCACTGGGCAGTTGCGGCACGTCCTCGTAATGGCGCAGGGCCTGATAACTGCGCGTAGGATTGGCGTGGTGGTCAGAGTGGCGCTGCAATTGGTAGAGAAAGAGGTTGGTCACCAAGTGATTGCTGTTCCAGGAGTGCTCGGGCTGACAGCGCTCGTAGCGCCCCGACGGCAGCCGCTGGCGGCACAGGCCGTAGTGCTCCAGATAATTAATCACCTCAAACAAGCTTATCGAATACAGCGACTGCGCCAGCATAAAAGGTAATACCGCCCAACCGAATGCCGCCGCAAGCAGCAGATATAACACGGCGCTCATCGACCAGGCCTGCAGGTTGTGATTCTGCCAGTGCCAAACCGACCTGCCCTGCCGCGACAAACGCGCGGCCTCCAGCGCCCAGGCACTCCTTAAGCCACCGATGACGGTGCGGGGTAAAAAGCGCCAGAAACTTTCACCATAGCGGGCGCTCGCCGGGTCCTCTGGGGTGGCCACCCGCACGTGATGGCCGCGGTTGTGCTCGACACAGAAATGTCCGTAAAGGGTCGGCGCCAACGACAGCATACCGAGGTACTTTTCCAGCTTATCGTTTTGATGGCCCAGTTCGTGGGCCGTATTAAAGGCCACGCCGCTGACAATCCCCACCGACACCAGCAAGCCCAGGGTACCAACCCAGCCCAGCGAGCCACTGGCGAGCACCGACATCGCCCAGAACAGACCAATGAACTGCAACGGCAGATAGGCGTAGACACAGTAGCGGTAATAGCGATCTTTAGATAATTCAGCCACCGCCGACTCCGGCGGGTTGTGGGGGTCGTTGCCAATCAGCCAGTCCAGCGCGGGGATCAGGGTGTACAGGAAAACCGGTGCAAACCACCACCCCCACTCCGAACCCAGCAAATTAGCCATTCCGCCGCTCATAAAGGGAAACAGCGGCACCACCATTCCCAGCAACCACAGGTAACGCTTGCCATCTACCCACGCTTCAGCCGCCGGCTGCGGTGCCCTTCCCACTTCCAATTCACTAGCCATAGTCGCCTCATAATCTACACAATTTAATTATTTAACCTTCTTTTTGGTAGATTAATGAGCTGGCAGGGCAGTTGTCAACACTGGTAGAATAAATTCTACTTATTTGTATATTATCGGACAGACCATGGCCCGCCCCCGCACCCAACCCAACGCCCCCAGCACCCGCAGCAAAATTCTCAGTGCGGCGCGGCTGGAATTTTCCAGCCAGGGCATTGCCGCGCCGCTGGATGCCATCGCCAAGCGCTGCGGCATTCGCCGGCCCTCGCTGCTGCACCACTTCCCCTCAAAGGCCGAATTAATTGCCGCCGTCACCGACGACATTCTCGACAAAGCCCGCGAGCGCTTGATTCAAGCCGTCGGCGCCCAAGGCGGCGACTACCCCGCCACCATGCAGGCCATTATTCGCGTGCTGCGGGATTTAGAGGCAGAGGAACAGGGAGTCGCCGGCGTGCTGTTACACGCGATGATGAGTAGCGAAGCGAGCAATCCGGTAACCGGCAAAATGGCCGAGTTTATCGACATCATCTTTGCCACGGTGCTGATGGCGGGCAATCCCTCCAGCAAGCCCAAAACAGAGCTGCGCGCCGCCATCGCCCACCTGGTGATGGCCGAAGTCACCCGCGTCGCCCTCGGTGACAGCGCCGAGGCGATTTGGGGAGAGGGAGACGGCATCGATCAGTTATTTCGCGGCTATTTTTTAGCGCCGAACACCTAGCGGCCACATGTCCCTGCGCCATGACTATCTAAAGCACCAAGCCCGCGCACCCGGAAAACGATATGAAGCGTTACCAGCAACTCGCCCATGACATTGCCGCACTGATCGACAACGGCGTACTCACCCCGGGCGAGCGCGTGCCCTCGGTTCGCCAGGCGAGCAAAACCTACCGCGTCAGCCCCGCCACGGTTTACCAGGCGTATTTCCTGCTAGAAAACCGCGGTTTGATACACGCCAAACCGCGGTCCGGCTACTACGTATGCGAACACGCCAGCGCGCCGGTGCCCCCCTCCGCGCCCGTCGACAGCCCCGTCTCGACCGCTGTCGATGTCAACGATCTGGTGTTTGCCGTCATGCGCGCAATTGCCGACCCGGCCGTCATCCCGCTGGGCTCAGCCTTCCCCTGCGCCAGCCTGTTCCCGATGGAGCGACTCTGTCGCTCGCTGAGTAAAGCGACAAAACAGCTGGATGCACAATCGCTGGTCAGCCAACTGCCCCAGGGCCATCACGACCTGCGCCGGCAAATTATCCAGCGCTACACCCTCGCCAATGTCCCGGCCACCCTCGACGAACTGATCATCACTAACGGCGCATTAGAAGGCTTAAACCTGTGCCTACAGGCCGTGACCCAGGCCGGCGACTTTGTGGCCGTGCAGGCTCCGGCGTTTTACGCCCCCCTGCAAGCGCTTGAAAGGCTGCAACTTAACGCCATCGAAATTCCTGTCGACAGCCAGGGCAATCTCGACCTGCCGTTTCTACGGCGGGCGCTGGAAAAATATCCGATAAAGGCCTGCTGGTTTATGACCAGCTTTCAAAACCCCTTGGGCACCACCCTTGGCGAGGCCGACAAGCAAGCCCTCGTCGAGCTGCTGACACAGCACCGCGTGCCATTAATTGAAGATGACGTTTACAGCGAACTGTATTTCAGTCCGCGTCCGGTAAAACCGGCAAAAGCCTTCGATCGCCAGGGATGGGTAATGCACTGCGGATCGTTTTCAAAAAGTCTGGCACCCGGCTACCGAGTCGGCTGGACCTGCGCCGGGCGCTTTGCCCAGCAGGTCGAGCGCCTGAAACTGATGACCACGCTGTCGGCCTCGCTGCCGGCACAAGCCGCCATTGCCGACTACCTGCAGCACGGTGGCTACGACCGCCACCTGCGCAAATTGCGCCAAAGCCTAAAAGCCCAGCAGCAGCAAATGATTGCGGCGATCACCCGCTACTTCCCCGATGGTTGCCGCTGCACGACAGCCGATGGCGGCTATTTTTTGTGGTTAGAGCTGCCGCCAAACGTCGACTCACTAAAGCTCTTCCACGTCGCCCGAAGCCACAACATCAGCATTGCGCCGGGCCCAATCTTTTCCGCTAGGCGCGCCTTTAGGCACTGTATTCGCCTCAACTACGGCAAGCCCTGGAGTGCAGACATCGACCGCGCCATGCAGACTCTCGGGCGTTTAGTCGCCGAGTTTTAGGCCGGCCTGCTCCTCCCACGCCCGAGCAGGCCGCCATCTGATACGGTGTTTTTCACGCCATCTGCACCTGTTGATTTTATTGCAGAGACGCTAGCATGCTCGCTGTGCATAGTCGGTAGCCATCCACAGCAGCAAAAATAGTCAGGACGTTATTATGAGCAAAATCGACGACAACAAGACACCCGCCGCGGGCACAGAAAAACCGCTAAGTTTCTTTGAGGTTTTCAAGCAGGCGCTGTCACTGATGTTCGCCCTGCAAAATCGCTCCGGGCAAAAACGGCTGCTCGACCTGGCGGAAACCAACCCCATGCCGCTGATAATGGCCGGCGTTACCGCCATGGTGATCTTCTTCCTATTTTGCTTTATCAGCTCACAACTGATGATCGGCTTGCTCAGTAAGTAATAATTGCCCTGCCAGCACTGAGCCAAGCCTGAGTCAGTGCCTATACCCCTGCTTACATCGCCACCGCGTTCAATCGCCGCAGGTTCAGTACATTTGATCTACATCGACAAATTTCAGACATAAAAAAACCCGGCGCTACCAAAGTAGTGCCGGGTTTTTAAATAGTGGCGCGCTCGGGAGGATGAATCGTAACAACCTAAGGGTTGTTACGACCCTGCGGGCTTCGGCAAGGAAAGCGGGGATTCTATTGGACAATCCCCGCTTTATTGGACAGTGTTAGTAGTTACTTCTACCACAGCCCTTTGATATGGCGCGCTCGGGAGGATTCGAACCTCCGACCGCCTGGTTCGTAGCCAGGTACTCTATCCAGCTGAGCTACGAGCGCGTCGAGGTGGCGTACTATAGGCAAGGCGCATTTTTCTGTCAACGGGATTTTTTAAAAAAAGCTGAAAAATCCTTATATTGGTTGCACGCTAACCAATTCGTCTACTTATTGTACCGGGTATGGCAGCTGCAAAATGCGATCGCCGATGAAAGAGCCAATATACAGCTCATCGCCCACCCGCTGCGCCACGGTGCCCGCCCCCATCGGAGGCCCGGATAGCGCCACAACACTGCGTTGTTGCAGTGTTTGCGGATCGACTTCAATAATCTCGAAAGCGGCAGGGCAAGCGCCTTGTTCGATGTCCGGGCACACCAAAAAATCGCCCAGACTGAAGCTGTGGCTCGCCACCAGCAGCTTGCCATGGCCATCCCACTGGCTGTTATCGGGGTGTGGAATTGCCACCTCCGCCAGCAGTTTGCCGCTGCGACGGTCGAGCTTTTGCAAAACAGAACCCGCCCAAAGATTCACAAACAGCGTGTCTCCGTCAGCCGAAATCTGGATGCCATTGGGGTAGTCGCCACTGAAACCGGGCAATTTGCTAAAACGCTGGCCATTCCAATGCCAGATATGCCCCGGGTTAAAGCCGGCCAAGGCGAGGATTTCCTGCCAACCTAACGCCCCCACCGGGGCGTCGCCGCGAGTGTACATATGGGTGGCCATAAAACCGCCCTCGGGCAGTGCCACCACATCGTTTAAAAAACTCCCGGGCGGCGGCAACACGCAGCCTCGCCACAGCAAAGCGAGGCCATCTGGCCCCGGGCGCAACTCAAAGAATTCGACTGATTCGCGGCCACCGTGGTTAATCACCAACAGCTGTTGGCCGCCATCCGCGCGCTGAGAAAGGTGAATACCATGGGGAGCAAAGCTCTTGGCCTCGGGCGCCGGGCACTCGGCATCTCCCCAACCCGGCAGCTGCTCGACACTCGCCAAGGGCCACCGCTGTTGGCTGCCACTGGCGGTGTCCAGCAGCGCCAGCGAGCCCGCCACACGACCGTGCCCGGCCGCCATCTGGCTCACCACAATATGGCGACCATCGGCTAGCAATTCCATGTCTTCAGGCTTTTGCCAGCCACAAAGCACACGCCGCTCGCCAATGCTTTGACAGTCACTGATGACCTCCGGTCGCTCTACACAGCCCCCGAGCAACAGCAATACAAGCAGGTATCGCTTCATAATCACCTTCCATTAATCGTGAATAACCGTGCAAGCCTGCCGCAAGCCACAAGCGAATGCCAGGACAGCTGCAGCCACCGGGCGCTTTTCCCGCCACAGCTTGACCCCGTAGCCAACTTTAGGCTTTAGGATACACTCAATCCGTAAACAGGCTGCTGCCATCCACCGCCGAGATTGCTAAACTGCCTCCATGAAAACTCACCGCCACATCGCCGCGCTCATCTTGCTGTTGCTCACGCAGCTAGCAATACCGGTGATGAGTATTGCCGATACGCGTCCCGAAATTTCCCATCACACCGCTGAGCAGACAACGGCGGCGCAGCGCTGCAGTGACTGCAAGCAAGATGCGCATTGCCACACCGCAAACACACCGGCCTACGCGAACCCGCAGGCGGCGCCACACGACTGCCCAAACGACGACTGCAACTGCTCGGGCAGCTGCAGCAGCCCCAGCCTACCCAGCAACGTGCAAGGGCCGCTGGGCCACCGGCTGGCCACCGACATTAACAACACCTCAAGGCCGCATGAGCAGCTGCTGTCTCGACGTCTGCTGCGACCGCCGATTTCAACGTAAGGCGCAAATTAATCGTCCCAACCGGCACCGCATCCAGCCGGCCCATAATTTGATTTTACGTGAGACCCTAGCGATGAAACTCCCTAGCTTTTTCCTCAGCAGCCTGCTGGCCATTGGCCTTGCTCTTAGTCACCCGGCAAGCGTTGCCCAACCCGGCGGCGCGGCGATGCAGATATTCAAATCCCCCCAATGCGGCTGTTGCGGCAAATGGGCGGATCACTTGGACCAACACGGCTTCGACAGCCAGCGCATCGATACCGGCGACATGGCGGCCATTAAACACCAGCTGGCGATACCTGCAGAACTGCAGTCTTGCCACACCGGCCGCATCGGCGACTACGTATTTGAGGGCCATGTGCCCGCCGATGTCATTCAGCGCTTTTTAGCCAATCCTCCCGCCAACGCCTACGGTCTGGCGGTACCCGGCATGCCCGTTGGCAGCCCAGGCATGGAAATGGGCGAACGCCACCAGGACTACGACGTCATGCTACTCAGTCGCGACGGCAAGCACCGTGTCTACACGCGCGTCAGCCGCGCCAGCGCGCACTAGGGGGCAGCCATGAAATCCATCAACGAGCCGACGCGCATCCCGCGGCGGCGCTTTGTCACGTCTGCCGTAAGCGGCGCGGCGCTGCTTGGACTCGGCGACACCGCGACCGCTCAGCAGCGCCCGGCGAATACCAGCTGGCAACAAGCCCGTGAACTGCGCGGCAATCGCTTCGATCTGCATATCGACTACCTGCCAGTAAACATTAGCGGCCAGCCTGCCATCGCAACTGCCGTTAACGGGTCTCTGCCGGCGCCAACGCTGCGCTGGAAAGAGGGCGAAGAAGTACATATTCGCGTGCATAATCACCTGGCCCACGACAGCTCCATCCACTGGCACGGTTTGATCCTGCCCAGCAATATGGACGGCGTCCCCGGTTTGAGTTTCGCCGGCATCAAACCCGGCAGCCATTACGACTACCGCTTCACAGTGCAACAAAGTGGCAGCTACTGGTACCACAGCCATTCCGGCTTTCAGGAACAAACCGGCCTCTATGGCGCGATTATTATCGACCCCGCCGACGCCGACCCTGTGGCCTATGACCGCGAGCATGTCGTGTTGCTATCGGACTGGAGCGACGAGGCGCCAGAGCAACTGTATGCGCGACTCAAAAAACAGAGCCACTACTACAATAACCGCCAGCGCACAGTCGCGGATTTATGGCGCGATTTGCGCAGCAAAGGCCTGGCCGAAACCTGGCAAGACCGCGCCATGTGGAATCGCATGCGGATGAGCGACAGCGACATTGCTGATATCAACGGCATTGCCTACCGCTTTCTGATCAACGGCCACAGCCCAACTGCCAATTGGCGCGGCGAGTTTCGCGGCGGAGAACGCCTGCGGCTGCGCATTATCAACGCTGCCGCGATGACCATTTTCGATTTTCGTATTCCCGGCTTAAGCATGACGGTAGTGGCCGCCGACGGCCAAAACATCGAACCGGTCAGCATCGACGAGTTCCGCATTGCCCCAGCCGAAACCTACGATGTGATTGTCGAGCCCAAGGCCGACTGCGCCTATACGCTGTTCGCACAGAGCATCGACCGCAGTGGCTACGCGCGGGGCACACTCAGCCCCAATCAACACTGGCAAGCGGAAATTCCCGCCATGGACCACCCGCCACGACTCGGCCATCGCGATATGGGTATGGGCCAGCACCACGGCCAGCACACCGGCATGCAGACCGCGATGGGCGCGCACGGCGGCGACAACCTGCAACACAAGCATCATCACGGCATGCACAGCCAGCTACTCGACAGCGACGGGCAGCCAATTGCCCCTGCCGGCGCCGGCAGCCAGCGCAGCATTAGTCACCCTCGCAGCGAATTCAGCTACGCCGTCGACATGCGCGCCACCATGCCAGGCGATGGGCTAAACGACCCCGGCATCGGCCTGCGCGAACACCAGCAGCGCTATGGTCGCCGGGTATTGCGCTACAGCGATTTATTCAGCCTTCATCCCACCCGAGACCGCCGTGACCCCCAGCGCGAGTTGGCCATTCACCTCACCGGCAATATGTCGCGCTATATGTGGTCCATGGACGGCGTAATGTTCGATGATGCGCAGCCGATTATTCTGCACCACGGCGAGCGACTGCGCCTGGTTTTGGTGAACGACACCATGATGACTCATCCGATTCATCTGCACGGTCTGTGGAGTGAACTGGAGACCGGCGACCGCGACCGCCTGCCTCGCAAGCACACCGTGATCGTGCAACCCGGCTCGCGCATCAGCTACTTGGTTAGTGCCGACGCCATTGGCCGCTGGGCCTACCACTGCCATCTCATGTATCACATGCCGGGCATGTTTCGGGAAGTCCGCGTAGTGGGGGCCACATCATGAACAAGCCTCTACTCACAAGCCTGCTGTTGATCGCCGCCACCCTGCCGGCGGCACAGGCCGGCGGCGCGGCAGACCCATTGCTAGGCAAATTGATGGTCGATGAATTCGAGCGGCGCAGCGACCAACAACACAGCGCCATTGCCGTGCAGGGCTGGCTGGGTTACGACCGGCATAAAGTCTGGATAAAGGCCGAGCGCGAGGCCAGCGGCGCCAGCACGCAACAGGCCGAGCTGCAGCTGCTCTACAGCCGCGCTGTGGCGCCTTTTTGGGACCTGCAAAGCGGCCTGCGCCGCGAATGGCACGACGCCGACCACAGCGACAGTTGGGTCCTCGGCCTGCAGGGCCTCGCGCCCTTCCAACTGGAAATCGAGGCATCGCTCTATATTGATTCGCACGCGCAGCTCAGCGCGGAAGTCGACATCAATTACGAACTGCAGCTGAGTCAACAGTGGCTGTTAGAACCCAACATTACGCTGCAACTCGCCGCGCAGCACGATGCCGGCTACGGCGGCGGCCTGCGTGATTGGCAGAGCGGCTTGCGCCTGTATTACTACCCGCGCCGCGAGTGGGCTCCCTATATAGGCTTGCTCTGGCAGCAGTATTTCGGCCGCACCGCAGACTATGTTCAGCAGCGCCGCGGCAGTCGCCAAAGCGAACAGCTGGTGTTGGGGCTGCGCGCCTGGTTTTAGCCAACGGCGCGCATGGCCCAGCCAGCAGCCTGCCATCGCTCTGGCTAAGTACAAGTCGAGCCCGGCCGACAAACCCGGGCGCTGTGAAGCGGCGCCCTAAAAGCGCAATACCACCAGCAGAGCCGCGAGCCGGTCTCGACATTTCCAACTCGGTCGCATGCACTGCTCACCGTGGCAACTGGCATTCGCTGTCCAGCAAATTCAGCTCACAGCAGGGAGCAATACGGCCATTGCGCTTGAACACAGAGCTCCGCTCACTACTCGCTCGGCGACGCTTTATTCTCGCCAACGATCATCCAGGTCGCCAACCAAGCCGGTGTGGCCCTCGCCCGCAAGCACGACTGACTTCCACGAACCCGCAAGTCACTTTATAATTTCGGACAAAACAATAATTGGCAAAGCAGACAACAACATGCAGAACTGGGATTTTTGTCGCAGCGTAATGAGCACACAGCTGCTGGTGACCTTGGGCACCGAATACGGCGCGACGCCCAGCGCCATGCTGCGCAACAGCGGCCTTAGCGAGGCCAGTCTCTCCAACCCCGAAACCCTGGTTGAAGCGCAAAGCGAACTCAGTGTGATACGCAACCTGCTAAGGGAACTGCCGCCAATTGACGGCCTCGGCCTGATCGCCGGCAAGCGCTACCAGCTGTCGGCCTACGGTATCTGGGGGTTTGCCATCGCCAGCAGCCCCACGGCCAGAAAAGCCATTGAACTGGCACAAACTTATCAGCAACTCACCTTCGCCTTCGCCAGTTTTAACATCGACATCAGTGGCGATCGCACCCGCATTCTCTTCGATGATCGCGACGTCCCCGAGGATGTCCGCCTGTTCTGCCTGGAACGCGAAATGGCCGCTGCGGCCGTCATTATCGGCGAGCTACTGGGCAGCCACTGCAGTGCCCCGCGTGTCTACTTCCGCCACCCCGCACCGCATTATGCTAAATGCTACCAGCAACATTTTGGCCACGCGGTGGCGTTTAATGCCGACTGCAATGCCCTGGAATTTTCCAGCGCCCTGTTAGACCTGCCGCGTTCTGTTGGCAATGAGAGCACCGCCAACCTACTGGCAAAACAGTGCGGTGAGTTGTTAGCCAGTCGCAGTGCGCGGCGCGGCTTATCCGGCAAGGTGCGCGACCTGCTGCTGCGCCAGCGCCCGATGCAGATGGATATGGAAGCGGTAGCCGCCAGCCTGCATATGACCTCGCGCACACTGCGGCGCAAATTGGAGGCAGAGGGCAGCTCCTTTCGCCAACTCAGCGATGAAATTCGGGTGACACTGGCAGAGGAGTTGCTGCGCGGCACACCACTGAGTATTGAGCAGATTGCCGAACGCCTGTCTTACGCCGACGCGTCGAGTTTTTCCCAGGCCTTTAAGCGGATGACCAAGCAAACCCCCGGCGCCTTCCGCCGAGCCGAGCAGCGCCGCTAAACCCGCTCGGCGAGAAATCGCCGATAGCGCCGCGCCGTTGCGGCCGGGCGCTCCAACATCGGCAGGTGCCCGGTATCCGCCATAATTTCAAACTCAGCGGCGCCCAGCAGTGGTCTCATCACCTCACAGCTACTGACATCCAGCACCCTATCCTGCTGCCCCCAGATCACCAGCACCGGCAATTGCAGATCGGCCAGCAAGCCCTCCAGGCCGCCGTAAATTTCCTGCTGGTATTGGCGGAAAATGCCCGCAATACACTCGCGCCGCGCCACCGCTGCGCGGGCCATATAAGCCCGCACCCACTTAGGCAAAAAGGGCCTTTTCTCCGTTACCAACGCCAACAGCCGGTCAAAATCCGCCTCCGAAGACACCAGCAAGGGGTTCACACCGCGCTGCAGTGCCCGCTCCATATCGCACAGCTGGGGCGCCTTAATCCCGCCATTGCTAAGCAGGCAGAGACTGAGTACCTGGTTGGGAAAGCGGTGGGCGTATAACGCAGCCAAGTGCCCCCCCATCGAACTGCCTAACACGTGACAGCGGGCAATCGACAGCTGTTCAAGCAGGGCGCACAAACGCTCAGCCTGGGCCGCCATACTGTAATCCAAGCCCGGCCTACAGGGGTTGTCGCCAAAGCCGGGCAGGTCGACAATTACAATGTGGTAGTCCCGGGACAGCTGCCCGGCAAAGCGCGTCCAGTTGTCCTTATCTGCACCGAAGCCATGCAACATCAGTAAGGTATCCGCGCCCCGCCGACCGCCCTGTAAAAAATGCCAGGGCTGACCATCGACCTCACAGTAATGCGCCTTCATGCCACAGCGCAGACGGTCGGCGGACAGTGCCAGTCGAGCCAGGCGATCACTCAGCATCGGCGGACACCCTCGCGGCAGCCGCTGCCGCGTCGACACTGCGGGCCAGGTGTTCGCGACTGGCTGGCAAGAAATGGTAGTCGTCAGCATTAAAACGCCGGTGCATGGCGCGAAAGCGAAAGGTGAAATCAGGCCATAACTGGGTAATTTTGCCGCTGCGATGTTTGTACCAGCTGTCGCAGCCCGTCGCCCAGATCGAGCCGCTCAAGCGCTGCTGAAGCCGGCGATTAAACGCCACTTGCACGGACTCGCGAACCTCCAATTCCGCACTCTGACGCTGCTCACACTCATCCAACAGTCGGCTGATCGCCTGAATTTGTGTTTCGATCATATAGACCATCGAGCTGTGGCCGAGGGTGACATTGGGACCGACGATCAGCATCAAATTGGGGAAACCGCTTACCGTGGTACCCAGATAGGCCTGCTCGCCATCGCGCCAAGCCTCAGCCAGCGAGCGACCACCACGGCCGCGAATAATGCCGGCGATGGGGTTTTCTGTGGCATAAAAGCCGGTGCCAAAAATAATGCAGTCAACCTCGCGCTCGACACCGTTGACGTCAACAATGCTGTGCTCGCGAATTTCAGCAATACCATCACTAAGCAAATGCACATTGGCCTTGTTCAACGCCGGATACCAGTCATTGGAGATCAGTATTCGCTTGCAACCCACCGGGTAGCGGGGTGTTACACGCTGACGCAGCGCCGGGTTTTTTATCTGCCGGCGGAGATGTCGCAGGGCAAGGCGTTGATATAACTTCATCAGCGAGGGGTGCAAGACCATGCCCAATACACGCAGTTCATTCTGGCAGTAGATCTTGCCGCGCAACGCTAAGCGCAGCCCCGGCAGCAGGTGAAAAGCCGCCTTTTCCAACGCGCTATAAGACCGGTCGTGACGGGGTATAATCCAGTTTGGGGTGCGCTGATAGACATCCAGCTTGGCCACCAAGCCGGCAATTTCCGGCACAAATTGAATCGCCGACGCGCCGCTGCCAATCACCGCCACACGCTTACCGCGCAGCTCGTAATTGTGATCCCAGCGCGCGGAGTGAAAGCATTTACCGGCAAATTTATCCACCCCGGCAATATCCGGCAGGCGCGGTTCGGCAAGGCCGCCACTACCGCTGATCAGTATGCCAACATTGAAATCGCCGGCACTGCTGCGCAGCTGCCAGCGCTGGCTACTCTCACAGTAGTCGGCCGACTGCAGTGTATGAGCGAAGCGAATATGCGGCAGCAAATCCCATTTTTCAGCCACCTCGCGCAAATAGCGCTGAAGCTCAGGCTGAGTGGGGTACACCCGCGACCAATCGCAGTTGGGGGCAAAAGAAAAGGAGTACAAATGCGAGGCCACATCACAGGCCGCACCGGGATAGCTGTTGTCTCGCCAGGTACCACCAAGGTCATCGGCGCGTTCGAGAATCACAAAATTGTCACGGCCCTTTCTCTTTAACTCAATGGCCATTCCCAAACCGGCAAAACCCGTACCGATAATCGCATAGTCAAAATGCTGTTCGTTACCGGCGCAATCGCCGGGGGTCTCAGCCGCTGCAGACGCTGACATACGCTCGCCCTGTTGTCATAGTAGTAATACCCAGTCTAGGCAGAGCCAAGCTGTGGGCAATGTCCAGGGCGGACAGTCAACATAGATATCCGGACAGCGCCGCGCCTTAACGCAAGCCGGCAATAAAGCCCTCTGACTCCTGGATTGCGGCCTCCATCGTCGCAATCAGCGCGGTGACGTCGCGGTCGATGGTTGCCAGTTCGCCTTTAATTGCGGAAATCGCCGAGGCATTGAGGTTGTGCTTGAGGTAGAGCACATTGTCTTGCAGGTTTTCCAGCACCGGTGCCAAACTCTTTTCCGAGCGCCGCAGGCTATCGCGCAGGCCGCGATAACGGCGTTGCGTGTCGCGCAATTTTGCCGCACTGTCAGCGCGCAAACGCGAGTTGCTGTACAGCTCCAGCTCCTCCTGCCATTCGTCAAACAGCGCCTCGGCGACACTCTCCACGGCCTCAATACGTTCGCTGATTTCCCGAGCTGCCGCACGGCTGTCCTCATAACTACTGTTAAGGCGGTTGTAGAGCTTTTCCAAATCGCCACCGTCAAAACTGACCACCGAGCGAAACTGGCTCAGGGCGTCGCGAAATTGCTCCTGGGCTTCACGCTGGGAGTCGCTGGCTTCTTCCACGCGATCGACCAGGATGTCGCGCTTGTGAATACCCACTTTTTCCATGGCGTTGTAATACGTGGATTCACAGGCCAGTAACACAAGGCCGGCCAGCAGGATAACAAGGCGTTTGGCAATCATCGGTTTATTCCACAGCAGAGACAGATGTGCAAAATCATAGCGCCCTGCTCGGCGCCACACAAACACCGTGTTCGCCAGCATTGGTGATGGCAACTATAGTTAGACTCATAAATGATATTTTCCGTCTGTTTTATTCTCGCAGGAACCGCTATGGCCAACGAGCTGAGCAAACAGGACATCACCATCTTGCGCATACTGCAACGCGACGCCAGCAAGACCTCCACACAAATTGCCGAAGCCGTGAACATGTCTCAATCGCCCTGCTGGCGCCGTATCAACCGCATTGAGCAGGCCGGCATTATTCGCAAAAAAGTCGCCATCCTCGACCGCGAAAAGCTGGGCATGGAGCTGGTGGTGTTCACCACGGTCAACCTCAGTGTGACCGGCCGCCAGCAACTCGAGGAGTTCGAACTTTCGGTCAGCGATTTTCCCGAGGTGGTGGAATGCTACACCATGACAGGGGTGTGGGATTACATGCTAAAAATCGTTACCCGCGATATTCGCCACTATGAAAGCTTTGTCCGCGAACGCCTGCTGAGCCTGCCGATGATCGGTGAAACCCACTCCCATATCGCCGTCACCGAGATCAAAAACACCACCGAGCTGCCGCTAGACACCCAGCTGTAGCGCCGGCGCCGAGTTTATTGGGGCTGATTGTCCGGCGCCGCATCGGCAAACGCCGGCAGCGCGCAGCAGTGCTGGTCTATATGCTGCAGGCGCGGATAGTCGTCCAGCGGCAGCGCATAGCGGCGGGCATTGTATAGCTGGGGAATCAGGCATACATCGGCCATTGTCGGCCAGTCGCCGACACAGAAATCGATATGCTCGCTATCCCAACGCGCCAGCAGGGTTTCGATACTGCCCAGCCCCAGGGCCAGCCAATGCCGATACCACGTTTCCCGCTCCGCCTCCTCTATCGCCAGCTGGTCATCTAAATAGTTGAGCACCCGCAAATTGCATAGCGGATGAATATCGCAGCAAATAATGTTGGCGATCTGCCGAACCCGACTGCGGCGCAGCATATCTTCAGGCAGCAGTGGCGGCTGCGGGTAGGCCTCTTCAAGGTACTCCAATATCGCCAGGGACTGCCCCATTGGCTGTCCCAGATCGATCAGCGTGGGCACCAGCCCCTGGGGGTTAACCGCCAGATAATCCTCATGCTGTTGCTCGCCGTCGCGCAGTG
Source organism: Spongiibacter sp. (assembly GCF_041602295.1). GTDB lineage: Bacteria > Pseudomonadota > Gammaproteobacteria > Pseudomonadales > Spongiibacteraceae > Spongiibacter. The sequence goes on from NZ_JBFIGO010000013.1 coordinate 15,513, forward strand.
ACACACTGTGCAGGCGATAATTGAGTTGTTTAAGCTTTAGTGCAATGCGCAAGCGATAGGCCGCCGACGAGCGCCAGTAGCTATACAGTTCCATAGAACTATACCTCCGGCGCCACTACCTGTTGGTCGATGGCGCCAAACAATGATTGACCATCCGCAGCGCGCATTTCGATACGCAGCCGATCTCCCCGTTGCAAGAACGGCGTGCGCATTTCTCCGTGAAGAATTTTCTCCACCATGCGCTGTTCGGCAATACAAGAATAGCCCAAACCACCCTCGCTTACCGGCTTTCCCGGACCACCTTCCAACTTATTAGACACCGTACCGGAGCCGACAATAGAGCCGGCGCTCAAGCGCCGGGTTTTGGCCGCGTGGGCAATCAGCTCGGCAAAATTAAAATGCATTCCGCAGCCGGCATTGGGACAACCGAACAATTCACCATTTAGATAGCTTAGCAGCGGCAGTGCCAAGCGGCCGCCCTGCCAACACTCACCCAGCTCATCGGGGGTGATCGCCAACGGTGAAAAGCTGCTGGACGGCTTCGACTGAAAAAAACCAAAGCCCTTGGCCAACTCACCGGGAATCAGATTGCGCAGCGAGATGTCGTTAACCAGCATCAGCAGGCGAATATGCGTCGCCGCCTGTTCACTGCTCACGGCCATCGGCACATCGTCGCAAACCACCGCCACCTCGGCTTCAAAATCCAGCCCCCAATCCGCATCGGCCAGCACAATATTGGCCTGCGGTGGCAGAAAACTGTCTGAGCCCCCTTGATACAGCAAGGGTTCCCGCCAAAAAGCCTCGGGCATTTCCGCGCCGCGGGCGCGGCGTACCAGCTCGACGTGATTTAAGTAAGCCGAGCCGTCAATCCACTGGTAGGCCCGCGGCAACGGCGAGGCACAATCGGCTTCCGCAAAGGGCTGTCCCGGCAAGTCGCCGTCGTTAAGCTGCTGATAACGCAGCTCAAGCCGCGGCGACACCCGCGCCCAGTTATCCAGGCAGTCTTGCAGGCTGGGCGCAATATCGGCCGCCGAGGTCATGCGCTTGAGGTCCCGTGAGACGACCAATAACTCGCCGTCACGGCCGCGATTTAGCGATGCCAGTTTCATAAGCTTTCCTCAATCGGGCTCTCCCCTGCTCAGCGCCGCTGCGCCGCGCCCCAGGAGTCGACATAGCCGCTCCATTCCACCGCCTCGGCGGCCTCGCTGACCTGCAGCGCATCACGGCAGTCAATCATAACGGCCATCTCCTCCAGGATTCGCGACTGACCGCGACACTCTGCGGCGGCTTTCATCGCCCCGGGATGAGGGCCGTGTGTAAAACCATAGGGGTGGTAGCTGAGCATGCCGGGGTGGATATTGTCGCGACTTAGAAAGTCGCCCTGATGATAGAAAATGACTTCTTCGTAATCGTCATTACTGTGATAAAACGGCAGGTTCAAGGCGTCTTCAGCCGACTCACTGGGCCGCGGGCAAAAACTGCAGACCACAAAACGCTCGGCGATAAAACTGCTGTGCGCCGACGGCGGCAGATGGTAGCGCGGGCTGACAATCGGCCGTATATCCCGCCAATTAATCCGCAGCGCCGACAGTTCCCCCTTCCAACCCATTGCATCGAGGGGGTTGTAGGCAAAGCGAATCCGCGACAGTTGATCTGCGCGCTTTACGATCACCGACCAGGCTTGTTCACCCTGCTGTTCAACAAATTGGGCATCGATCTCGGGGCTATCTAACATCGCCGGGTCAAACTGCGCATGACCACCCAACAAACCGCGTTCGGGCAGCTGATATTGACCGCCGCTTGCCTCTATCATTAACAGTTCACAGTGGCCGTCGGGCTCCAGCCGCCACATCGTGCCGCGGGGCAACAACAGGTAGTCCCCCTGGCTGTAGTGCAGGTGGCCGTAGTCGCAGAACAGCTCGCCGCTACCCACGTGGACAAACAGCAACTCGTCGCCATCGGCATTGCGCGCCAGCTCGCTCATTGCTTGATCCACCGCCCACAGCCGAATCTGGCAGTGGGCGTTGGCCAACAGCTGCGCCGCCTGCCAAGGGCAAGCCTGAGGCGCGGCCAATTTTCCCGCATCGAAGGCCCGGGGCCGCAGCTCACCCTCAAAGCTCAGCCAATCTGTCGGTGGGTGGCGGTGATAGAAGTGCGTGGCCGGGCCGTAAAAGCCATCGCGGCCAACCTCGCGCTCATAGCTGCCCTTGGGCAGATCGCAGTGTGCCTGACGGGAAAATGTCCCCTGGGAGCGGGGAAATGCTATCCACGATTTCATCACATACGTCTCTCAGCCCTTACCCTGAGGCGGAACCTTAATCGCACCGCGGCGAATCTGATCCAACTCAATAGACTCGAACAGGGCCTGAAAATTGCCTTCCCCAAAGCCCTGATTGCCCTTGCGCTGAATCAATTCAAAAAAAATCGGGCCAATCACATTGTCAGTAAAAATCTGTAGCAAGTAGCCCCCACCCTGTGCCTCGCCGCCATCGATCAGCAATTTTCGGCGCTGCAGTTCCGCCTCATCTTCGGGGTGCCCCGGCAAACGCGCCGACAGTTGCTCGTAATAGCTGTCCGGCGTGTCGCGAAACTGAATACCGCGCGCCCTCAACACATCGACGCTGCGGTAGATATCGTCGGTATCCAATGCAATGTGCTGAATACCTTCGCCGTGGTACTCGCGCAGATATTCTTCAATCTGTGACTGGTCGTCGGCAGATTCATTGATAGGGATGCGAATCTTGCCGCAGGGACTGGTCATGGCGCGACTGACCAGGCCGCTGACCTTGCCTTCGATATCGAAGTAGCGAATCTCGCGAAAATTAAAAATACGCTCGTAAAACTGTGACCACTTGTCCATATTGCCGCGGCGCACATTGTGAGTGAGATGATCGATGCGCAGCAGCCCCGCCACCGGCTCAGCAACAGGCTGATCGAGAGGCAGAAAATCGACATCGTAAATACTGTGGTCGCCATAGCGATCAACCAAGTACAGGCGGCTGCCGCCAATGCCTTCTATGGCGGGAATATTCAGCTCCATTGGCCCCACTTTTTGCTCCACCAGCGTCGCACCCGCGGCCACCGCCTTGGCGATGGCGTCGGCGGCATTCTTCACGCGAAAAGCCATGGCGCAGGCACAGGGGCCGTGGCGGGCGGCAAATTCCTGGGCAAAGGAGTCCGGTTCAGCATTGATGATGAAATTAATATCGCCCTGGCAGTGGCGGGTAATATTCTTGGCGCGGTGGCGATGGGTAGCGGGAAAGCCCATCTGCTCGAATAGGGTTCGCAGCAACTCTGGGTCTGGCGCTGCGTACTCGACAAATTCAAAGCCGTCTGTTGCCAGGGGGTTATCAACGGTCTGGGGGGTCTCGAAGGGCTCGGCCATAACGCGCTCCCGAAGTCGGCGTTGCACACCGTTTGAGTATAAAAGCCTCAAGGCGGTGTAATTTGCCGACCTGCACCCGATTAGCGGCTAAACTGACAAGAAAGCACCTAAATAAACGACTCTACAGAAGGCTTCTTGCATGAAACTGAGCCGCAGTGAGCGCGACATTCTGACCCAGTTACAGGCCAACGGCCGCATATCCAACGTCGAGCTGGCCGAACGCGTCGGCCTGTCCGAATCTCCCTGCTTTCGCCGGGTCAAACAATTGGAAGAATCCGGACTGATCCGCGGCTACGCCGCTGTCGTCGACCAGCGCAAATTGGGCATGGAAGTCACCGCCTTTGTGCAGGTCACCATGGCCCAGCAAAGCGACACCGACACACAAAAATTCATCGCCTGCGTCCAGGCCGAGGAACACATCATGGAGTGTTATGCGATGAGCGGCTCCCACGATTATTTAATGAAAGTGGTGGCGCGCAATATCGATCACTTCTCGGAGTTGGCCATGCGCCGAATCTTAAAATTTCCCGGCGTAAAAAACGTCGAATCCAGCTTCAATTTACAGGAGGTCAAACACAGCCGGGTACTGCCGATCAATTAGGGGGCCGCAGGGCCTTCCTCACGCAGAAAGTCGGCCACGCAAAACGCCAGTTCCAGCACTTGGTCGGCATTGAGCCGCGGATCGCACTGTGTCTGATAGCACTTAGCCAGATCCGACTCCGACAGCCGGTAGGCGCCGCCAGTGCACTCGGTGACATGCTGACCGGTCATTTCCAAATGCATACCGCCGGGGTGAGCCCCCTCAGCGCGCAGGGCGGAGAAAAACTGGCGGATTTCTGCCAATATGCGGTCAAACGAGCGCGTCTTATAGCCATTGCCGGCCTTTACCGTATTGCCGTGCATCGGGTCACAAGACCACACCACGCTGCGCCCCTCACTCTGCACCCGCCGCGCCAAAGCTGGCAGATGCTCCCCCAAGGTATCGGCCCCCATACGGGTAATCAGGGTCAGCCGGCCGGGAATATTGTGCGGATTGAGTGCGTCGATCAAGGCCAACAACTCGTCGCCCTGCATACTCGGCCCCACCTTTACCCCAATGGGGTTGTTCAGCCCGCGGAAGAATTCAACATGGGCGCCGTCCAAGTGCCGGGTGCGCTCACCAATCCACAGCATATGCGCTGAACAATCGTAGAAATCGCCGGTAAGGTGGTCCTGGCGGGTCAGCGCCTCCTCATAATTGAGTAGCAGGGCCTCGTGAGAGGTATATAAATACGTCTCGCGCAGGGTTGGGGTATTGGCACTGTTGATCCCGCAGACCTCCATAAAAGCCAGGGCGTCGTGAATACTGTGGGCCAGAGCTTGATAGCGCTCGCGCAGCGGATTGCCGTCCAAAAAACTCAAATTCCACTGGTTCACTTGGTGGAGGTCAGCCAAGCCACCACTGGCAAAGGCACGCACCAAGTTCAGGGTCGACGTCGACTGATGGTAGGCCTGCAACATCCGCTGGGGGTCGGGTTCGCGGGCGGCGGCGCTGAACTCGGCGCCGTTAATAATATCGCCGCGATAGCTGGGCAACTCGCGCCCATCCCGCACCTCGGTATCTGCCGAACGCGGCTTGGCAAATTGCCCCGCCATGCGCGCCACTTTCACCACTGGCATGCGCCCGGCGTAAGTCAGCACAATCGCCATTTGCATTAACACCTTGAAGGTGTCGCGAATACTATTGGCCGAAAAGTCGGCAAAGCTCTCGGCGCAGTCGCCGCCCTGTAATAAAAATGCGCGGCCCTCGGCAACCTCAGCCAGCTGGGCATGCAGCGCCCTCGCCTCCGCGGCAAATACCAGCGGCGGCTTAGCCGCCAAATCCCCCTCAACTGCAGCCACCGCTGCAGCATCGCCGTACTGCGGTTGCTGCAACGCCGTCTTGCTACGCCAACTCTCCCGACTCCATACCGTCACCACAACTTCTCCCCGTTTTCTGTCCAGCGCGACGCCACGCGGCCTAATAACAATGACTATAACAAGCCGGTGCAAGCAAAGCCTCAGTGCTGCGACATTTCCAGCGATTGCACGGCCATATCGACAAGCCGGCGGCGCTCGGCTGAGCTTTTCCCCAGGGCTTTCAGCTCGGCAAGCAAAGGCGCATAGGCCCCATCAGAGCAGGGTAGCAATTCCAGCAATTCAAAGCGGATCAGCCACTCGTCGGGGTGTTCGGCCAGCGCCTCGCGCAGCTCCAACAACTGACTCAGCTTCGCGCCACCCGACTCTCGCAGCTCGCGCAGCCTGCCGTAAAGCGCCATCAAGCGCTGCTGCGCCGCACTGCCTTCGCGCTCGGGCAAACTGTCGTCGGGCAAGTGATGGCGATAGATAGGGAAGCGATCCAAGTCGGCGCTGCCGCCATACACCGACACTACCGATTCGCCGATCGCCATGTCGTAGTCTCCCCACTCGGGCGCAAACAGGCACTCGCCATCAGCGCCGCTGACCCGGCACGCGCTAAAGCGGAATATCAGATTGCGCCGATCGCGGCGCACAATTTCCCGCAGCTCGCCCCGCAGCTTCACCCCGGAAACAAAGTCCAGCGCGACCGCTTTGCCAACGGCAATGCCAAGTCCCTTCAACTCATCCACCGTGTAGTCCGACAAACAGCGCGGCATATCCTGCACTTGCCCAAGCGGAGCGCCAAAGCCCTCCGGGTGCTGAGCAATGCCCTGGCCGGGCAGTTCGCGGCCGCGATAGGCCAACTGAGTGGGGCCGCGGCAACGCAGATAACTTTCATTGCCGGCAGCATCGACAATAAGCGAATCCACCACGCCACTGATTTGCAGTCCCGAGCTGAGCTCGGCGGTAGCCACCGAGGCACAGTCAATCGCTTTGCGCAGCGACGACGCCCCCCCAACAGCAAACGCCATACGCCGCGCATAAGCCTCCAGCACCTGGCAGAGGTGCTGACAACTGCGGGTGACAAACAACTGCGGCTGCTCCCGGGTAATATCGTAGGCGGTGTTAATGGCCTCGAGAGAAAGCATGCGTTTGGGCACCCGCACGTCGTCCAGGCAATTGATGCTTTCACCCAATGACGATAACAGCCCCGCGCCAAACAAGCGGTAGTTATCCACCTCGCCAACCAGGCCGTATTCCACCGTCCACCAATGCAGGCGCGCCAATAGCGCCGCTTCAGAATTAAAGGGATTATTCGCGTGACAATCGCGTAACCGCGCCTCGGCCTCGGCAATTTGCGCCGCGCTGCTATCGCGCGACTCCTTGAGAATCGACAACTGTCGGACTGCATGAAAAACGTCGATATCCGCCTGCGTAGACAGCGCCTTCATGCCCACCTCGCCAAAGCGCTGCAGAAACTCGGTGTAATCGGTATCGACGATAAACGGCGCATGACCGGCCGCCTCGTGAACGATATCGGGCGCCGGCGTATAAAGCATATGACTGATATCTCGCATATCGCGGGCAATAGGCAAAATACGGCGCGCCTGAAATTCCATGAAAATAGCCGAGGGAATCACACCGTCAACGACCACCGCGCGCCAGCCAATCGCTGCCAGCTTGTCGTTCATTTCCTCCATAGACGGAATATGTTCCAGGCTGATACCGGTGCGCAGCAGTCCCTCGCGATAAACAGGGTGGGCAGTGTCGCGCAGCCGCGCAGCCAATTGGTGCATTAAAAAACGCCAAACCGCGTGGTCCTGCGGGCTGTAGTGCTGATAGTGCTGAGTGGCAACAAACTGGCGCAAGTGCGCGGGAATGCTGTCTAGCAATGCTTGCCGAGAGCGGCTCACTGTCACCTCCCCGGCTACGACGCCCTGCGCGACGGCGCTGCCGATGTTGGCCGAAACTTCTCCTCGGCCATGGCCTCGGCAATGCTGTGGGTATCGCACTGCTGGGCCTGCGCACGCGCAAAAATATCACTGAGCACCCCGGCAATGCGCTCGATATGTTCAAGGCTGCGCTGTTCCACACAACCGTCCTGCTGGCCCTGCGCAGCACTGCGCTGATAGTGAACAGCGATAATCCCGCCGGCATTCAGTACAAAATCGGGCACATACAAAATGCCGCGTTCAAACAATCGCCGCGCCTGCGCCGGTGTCGCCAGCTGATTATTTGCCGAACCGGCCACAATGCCGGCGCGCACCACTTCCACCGTTTGCTCATCCAACACCGCGCCCATCGCACAGGGCGCCAAGACATCGACCTCAAGGCTCAAAATCGACGCCGGCGACACCGCCTCGGCACCCAGTGCCACGGCTCTGTCGAGATTCTCGCGATTCACATCGGCAACAAATACCTTGGCCCCGGCATCGAGCAGGCGCTTGGCCAAGTGCCGCCCGACAGCCCCCGCGCCCTGCAAGGCAACACTGACGCCATCGAGCCGATCACTGCCGCGACACTGGCGCAGCGCTGCCAGGATGCCGCAGTACACGCCGTGAGCGGTGTAGGGCGAGGGGTCGCCGCCACCCTGCTCATCGGTGCCCGACACATAGGCGGTGCGCCGGGCGATTTCACGCATATCCGCCACCGTGGTACCCGAATCCTCGGCGGTGATAAAGCGGCCACCAAAAGTGTCGATAAACGCCCCCATCGCCCGCATCAAGGCCGGTGTTTTATCGCGCCGTGGATCGCCGATAATCACCGCCTTGCCGCCGCCCATCGGCAGGCCGGCCAGTGCCGACTTGTAGGTCATGCCCCGCGACAGCCGCAGCACATCGTCCAGCGCCGCGGAATCGTCGGTGTAGGGATACATGCGCAGCCCACCCACTGCCGGGCCAAGCTGGCAGTTATGCAGGGCAATAATCGCCCGCAAGCCGCTTTGCCGGTCCTCGTGAAAGGCCACCATCTCGTGCTGATCGTAGGACGCCGCATCAAACACTGCCATATTGCACCTCGCTAGCAGCCGCTAGGCCGCACCTTTCACATCACCGCCACCCACGTCGACAAAGGGCAGCGCCTCGCCGCGCAGCTTGGCGATCAAATGGCTGCGCCGCAGCCGGTATTGCTCGAGACTGTGAGCCTTGATGTGGCCGAAGCCGCGCACCTTGTCGACAAGCTGTATCAATTGCAGGGCAAGCGCGACATTATCCGCATTCAGACAGCCGCACAGCTCCTGCAGATCGGCGATCACATCGTCGCGAAACTGTCGTTCCAAGCGCCGCTCGGCGCTGTAGCCAAACACATCCCAGCGACTACCACGCAAAACTTTGCCGCGCGCGACTAGCCGAAATACCGGCAGTAGCCAGGCCGAAAAACTGCGTTTTCTCGGCTCACCGCTATACGCATCTTTTTTACTCAGCAGCGGCGGTGCCAGATGAAACTGGAGTTTAAAATCGCCCTCAAATTGTTCACGCAGCTGCGCCATAAAGCGGCCGTCGCTGTACAGTCTCGCCACTTCATACTCGTCTTTGTAGGCCATGGCTTTATACAGCGACTTCGCCGCCGCCACGGTCAGCGGCAGATCAGTATCGCCATTGAGCGCGCGCTCGGCGTCGCTAAGCTGCCCTATCAGCTGACGGTAGCCGTCGGCGTAATCGCGATCCTGATAATCGCAGAGCAATTGATAGCGATGATCGACAATGTCGCTCAGTTTATTTAGCGGCTGCCAATGCTGAGCGTCCAAGCCACCGGCACGGCGCACAGCCGGCTCATCGACGGCCGCGCGGCGACCCCAACGAAAAGCGCGTTGATTAAACGCGACGGCGACACCGTTTAGCTCGATACCGGCGTCAATCGCCTCGGCGCTGATCGGAATAAGCCCTTTTTGAAAGGCGTAGCCCAACATAAAGAAATTGGTGCCGACCGCGTCGCCCAGCAAGTGACTGGCTATCGCTGACGCCTCGACAAAATGTACCTTGCCCTCCCCGACCTCTTCTTCGATCAACCGCTTCATGCTGGCGCCCGGAAATTGCGCATCGGGGTCGTAAACAAAGGCCGACGTCGGCGATTCGCTGTCGTTGACCACCGCAAAAGAACGCTCGACATTCACCTTGGCAATAGCCTCGTCGCTGGTGCTGACTACCAAATCACAGCCGAGCAACAGGTCGGCGTCACCGGCGGGAATGCGCACCGCATTGATATCCTCTTGCTTGGCAGCGACGCGCAAGTGACTGACCACCGGCCCGAACTTTTGTGCCAGGCCGGTCTGGTTCATGGTGGCGCAACCCTTGCCTTCAATATGCGCGGCCATCGCCAACACCGCCGTCACCGTCAGCACCCCGGTGCCACCGATCCCGGTCACCACAATATTCCACGGCCGCGCCAGTGACGGCAGCAGCGGATCCGGCAACGCCACAGTATCGCCCTCACTGGCCGCCTGGCGTTTTTTCAATTGGCCGCCAATTACCGAGACAAAACTCGGGCAGAAACCGTTTACGCAGGAGTAATCTTTGTTGCAGGCGCTCTGGTCAATCTGGCGTTTGCGACCGAGCTCGGTTTCCAGCGGCAGTACTGACAGACAATTGGATTTTTTGCCACAGTCACCACAGCCTTCGCACACCGCTTGGTTAATAAAAATGCGGCGATCAGGGTCATCCATCAGCCCGCGCTTACGGCGTCGGCGTTTCTCGGCGGCGCAGGTCTGCTCGTAAATCAACAGTGTGCAACCCTCGGTATGACGCAGCTCATCCTGCACCGCCATCAGCGCATCGCGGTGGTGAACGCTGAGACCATCGCCCTGATGCAGATGAAATTTTTCCGGTTGATCGGAGACCACCGCAATGCGTTTAATGCCTTCGCCGCGCAACTGCTGGACAATCTGTTCCACGCTTAACTGGCCGTCCACCGGCTGACCACCCGTCATCGCCACCGCATCGTTGTAGAGCAATTTGTAGGTGATGTTCACTTCAGCCGCTATAGCCTGACGTATCGCCAACAAGCCGGAGTGAAAGTAGGTGCCATCGCCGAGATTTTGGAAGACATGGGGCGTATCGGTAAACGGCGCCTGGCCGACCCAAGTCACCCCCTCTCCCCCCATCTGGGTAAAAGTTTGCGCCGGGCGGCTTTCCATAAAGGTACTCATGTAATGGCAGCCGATCCCCCCCATGGCAATACTGCCATCGGGCACTTGCGTGGAAGTATTGTGGGGGCAGCCCGAACAATAGTGCGGCTTGCGTTCAATCTTATTGCGCTTGCTGGCAATCGACTGTTCTTTCTGCTCGTAAAAGCTCAGCCGCTTTTCAATTTCCTCACTCTGATAAAAGCGGCGGATGCGCGCAGCAATGGCCCGCGCCACCATCGCCGGCGTCAATTCAGACAAATTGGGCAACAGGTCGTGGCCGTACTCATCGAACTCGCCAATAACCCTGGGCCGCTTATCGACCGCCCAGTTATACAACTGCCCGGTGAGCTGGTCTTCGATAATCGAGCGCTTTTCCTCGACCACTAAAATTTCGTCCAGGCCGCTGGCAAACTCATGGGTCAATACTGGCTCCAGTGGCCAGGGCATGCCCACTTTATATACCCGCAGGCCGATCTCTGCGGCCTTGTTGCGGTCGATCCCCAGGTCCTCCAGCGCCTGCATCACATCGAGATAGGCCTTGCCGCTGGTGATAATCCCCAGCCGTGGCCGCGGGCTGTCGATAACAATGCGGTTGATATGGTTGACCAGGGCAAAGGCCCGCGCGGCATAAATTTTAAACTTATTGAGGCGCAGCTCCTGATTGAGCGGCGTATCCGGCCAACGTAAGTGCACGCCGTCCTCGGGCAGCACAAAATCTTCGGGCAGGGCGATATGAATGCGATGCGGGTCGATCTCGGCGGAAATCGCCGAGTCCATGTTTTCGGTAATCGCCTTCAGCGCCACCCAGCTGCCGCAGTAACGCGACAGCTCCCAACCGAAAACGCCGAGGTCCAAGACCTCCTGCACATTGGCCGGCGCCAGCACCGGTATCGAGGCACCGATAAACATATGCTCAGACTGATGCGGCAGCGTCGACGACTTGGCCGCATGGTCATCGCCGGCCACCGCCAACACACCGCCGTACTTGCTGGTTCCCGCGGCATTGGCGTGTTTGATCACATCCATGCTGCGATCCACCCCCGGCCCCTTGCCATACCACATGCCAAACACACCGTCGTATTTTGCATGGCCGTTGAGGCCGACTTGCTGACTGCCCCAAACGGCGGTAGCCGCCAGGTCTTCATTGATGCCGGGGACAAACTTGATATGGTGTTTGTCTAGATAATCCTGTGCCTGCCACAGGGTTTGATCGAGCGTGCCCAAGGGCGAGCCGCGATAACCGGAAATAAAGCCCGCGGTGTTAAGCCCTCGCTCTTGGTCTCGCTGGTGCTGCAAGATCGGCAAGCGCACCAGCGCTTCGATACCAGTGAGATAGGCTCTGGTGGTATCCAAGGCGTATTTGTCGTCCAGCGAAACCTTGCGCAGTACCATGGCGTCACCCGCTATCTATGACTATGCGTTTGCTTACATAATAGACAGTGACAAGGGAAATTTTTATTTTATACAGACCGGTATAGCCAAAATTTGCGTCTTATGAAGACCCAAATAAGATTTATTGAGCATAAAAAAACCCGCCTAGGCGGGTTTTATCAGACCGGCGATGGGGCGTTTATCCCCTATCTCAGCACTGCCGTGGCGGCATGCCCCTGTTATTGTCGCTGAGCACCTTAGCGTTATTGTCGTCAGCCTTATCGCACTGCCACCGGAGCCGCAGTCCGCGACCCCGCCCTGCTCTGTCTCAGCAGGCCAATAGAGAATATCGAACAATTGCTAAGGATTTATGACCGCCATCCTGAGCAGGAGCTCGCCGCGGCCAATTCAGTCCCGAAAGCCGCTGATGTGCTTGGCGGCCTGATAGGCAAACGTCATCGCTGGCCCCAGCGTCGATCCCGGCCCGGGATAAGTGGGCAGCACGGCAGCGCTGCAGTTACCCACGGCATAGAGCCCCTCAATCGCCTCGCCATTCTCCTTAAGCACTTGCGCATTGGGGTTAGTTGCCAAACCGCCCTGGGTGCCAAAATCACCGGCATCCACGCGAATCGCGTAAAACGGCGCCTCGTCAATCGCCCCCAAACAGGGGTTCGGCTCAAAGCGCTGGTCGCCGTAGTAGCGGTCGTAAGCCGAATCACCGCGCTGGAACTCGGGGTCTTTACCGGTTTTGGCATAACCGTTCATATTTTCTACGGTCTTTTCCAGATTGTCGGCGTTAATGCCCAGCTGCTCGGCCAGCTCGCGCACACTGTTTGCCTTGCCCACCAACTTGCTGTCAAACCACTCTTTCGGAATAGTCCAATCCGGCTTGAGCTGGGCAGTCATCAGCGGCCCGACAATGTAATCGCGACGGAAGCGCGCGTCGAAAATCTGGTACATCGGCGAACAGGGGTTTTCTTCGGTATGCACCTTGTAGAGCTCTTTCTGGAAAGCCATATAATTCTGCGACTCATTGGCAAAGCGCTCGCCCTTCATATTCACCATGCAGGAACCGGGAAACGACTTTTCCATAATGCTGAGTCGCGGCGCCGGCTCGCCGGGCACCGATATCGTGGTACACCACCAGGCACCATCCATTAGGCGGGTCGCCGCCCCCAGACGCATGCCTTCCTGAATCGCATCACCGGTGTTGCCGTCTACACCGCCACTCCAAGCGGTACTGGTCGGCGCCGGCAGATACTGCTCACGCATCGCCTGATTTTTTTCAAAACCACCGGCCGCCAATACCACGCCTTTGCGCGCTTGGATACGCATGCGCTGGCCATTTTTACTGACTTCGGCCCCCACCACGCGGCCATCTTCTTCAATCAGCGACAGCATTGGCGTTTCGGTCCACAGCGGAATATCGCGCTTTTTCAGCGAGTACCACAGCCGCGCCACACCCGCGGCGCCAGTGCAGACCTTGCGACCGGTTTTGCGGCCGCGCAGCAACCAGGCGAAGTCCAGAAAGTAACTGGCCATCAGCTTCATCGTTAACTTGACCCAACCCGGCCCCTGCACAGTCAACAGCGCCGCCTCAACCTGAGTGAAGTAGATGCGGTCGAACAGGCGCATCATGTGATGGGAAGGACGCAGGCGCTTAACGTCATCGCCGAGCAGCGAGGAGTCAAAACGCTCGGGCTCCATCGAGCGGTGACCGGTGCGCGAGCCCTCTACATTGGTGTAGTAATCCGGGTAGTGCTCCAGAGTTTCGTAGCGAACATCGCTGCGCTGGTGAAGGAAGTCGACCATTTTAGGGCCGTTCTCCAGATAGGCATCGACCATCTCTTCCGGCACCGCACCTGCGGGCGTGGTGTTGAGCAAATATTGTTTGGCATCGGCAACACTGTCTTGAGCCCCGGCCGCCTTGGCATAGCGGTTGTTGGGAATCCACACGCCGCCACCGGAGGTGGCACTGGTGCCACCCACCAGCTCGGATTTTTCCACCAACAGTACATCTTTGAGGCCCATTTCATAGCAACTCAGGGCGGCCGTCATCGCACCATTGCCACTGCCGACAACCAGTACGTCGACGCTGTGATCCCAATTTTGTTCTGTCATAGTTTTATTTCCGGCATGCGGGGCCGTTTATCGCAGACTCGCTGCGTCGCCCAGGCGTTTTAAGTATGATAATCGACCATCATGTTAGCCCCGCACCCGGCAGCGCCCAATCATCCGTCTGCATGAGGTGGCGACCCTATTGCGGAGATCGATGCAATGCCCAGCCTGTATCAGCGCTATTTACAGCGCGCCCTCGACCAGCACGGTGGTTTGGAGGCCCTAGAACAGCGCCTGCCACAGCCCCGCAGCGCCGAGCAGTTGCGCGCGCTCAGCGACGACCGCTATCTAGCGGAAATGGCCGCGTGTATATTTCGCGCCGGCTTTGTATGGCGTGTTGTCACGCACAAATGGCCCGGCTTTGAGGAGGTCTTTAACGGTTTTCTGCCGATCTGGCTGGCTTCGCGTTCACCTGAGCAGATCGAGGCAATGGCCAGTGACAGCCGAATTATCCGCAACCTCAGCAAGGTGAGAGCGGTGCAGGACAATGCCCACTTTGTCTTGGAACTACAGCGATCTCACGGCGGCGTCGGTGCCTTTCTTGCCGACTGGCCGGGCGAGGATATCACCGGCCTGTGGGAGTACTTAAAGAAACACGGCAGCCGCCTGGGCGGCAACAGCGGTCAATATTTTCTGCGTTTTGTCGGCAAGGACAGCTTTATCCTCAGCCGCGACGTCTGCACCGCACTGCGCGCCGAGGGTATCGTCGACCGCACACAGATCACCGCTAAGCGAGATCTGCGCAAGGTGCAAGAGGCCTTCAATGACATGCAGGCCGACAGCGGTCGGCCACTGTGCGAATTGAGTATGATCCTGGCGCTGTCACTGGGACCGCGCTAAGACCTCACTACAACAGGGCGAAATAGCGCTGCCTGGGCAGCGCTGGCAGGGCATCAGTGCAGGTCGGCAACCACGCCCACTTGCGGCATATTTGCCAAACCGATATCGCGGGCGTGTTCTTCAAAGTCCTTGTTCTTCCAGAAAAAGGCACCCGGCATGGTGGTCGGCACCACCAGCACATAAAACAGCGCGCGTCCGACAAGCGCGGTCATCAGCAGCGACAGGCTAAGAACAGCAAGCAGCAGTAGTGACAGCAGCGCACTGCCAGACAGAGCGATACACAGGGCCAGCAGCGCACTCAAGGCCAGCAAGCCGTTGCGCAGCAAATAGCTTTTGCCAAACACCGTGCTCTGAATATAGTGCGAAACACTGCCCTCGTTATTGCCGTGGTTCATCGCCACCGCGTGGCGCCACAGGCCGAAACCTTCCAGTACGACCGCTGCGGCAATCACCAGGCCACCGAGGCCCAGCAGGCTGGCGACGGCAGCATCGGCACCGCTGTAGCTCAGCGTCGGTACAGCAAACCACAGGGTCAACAGCGCGCCCAGCGCCAGTGCCGTGCCGGCAAAGCTGCTACCGGTCTGCCAGTGGTTCCAGAACGGTCGCGCAGGAATACGGTAGCAGCGGTACATATAGTACAGCCCCACCGCACCGGCGATCAGCGCCAGCACACTAAAGCTGGATGCTGCCACCGGATAACTGCCCCAGTCGCCCAGCAGCGACTGGAACACGGCGTTGTCCGGCAGCACCGCCAGAGTGTGCAAGCCGGCGAACACCATATACAGCAGCATACCCAGGCCCTCGCGGCAGACCGGCGAGTGACGCAGGTTATTGAAACCGCGATAAAAGCGCATCGGCTTACCCAGGTGAGTGGCCGACATCAACATGCCCAAACCGGCAAGGCCGACCACCACCGCCATAAACGGCACATACATCACCGACTCGCGAAAGGCCACTGCGGCATCAATACCCAGGGCACTGCCCAGGGCACTGAGAAAAAAGGCGCCCAGGGAGGTTTGGCTGACCAGGGTAAAAATCACCAGCGGGTTTTCCCGCGAGCTGAGCTTGCCAATGCTCCACTTTTTCTCGACGCCTTTTTTCTGGTCGACCACAGGGCGGTACTGACCGTCCTCGTCTTTGTGGTACTTCACCGGCATACCATCGGTACGGGTCACCTCATCCGGCATCCCCTTGGTTTGCTGAAAACGAATATTCGGATGGGTGATCTCCGGATCGGGGAAACCGGGGATGCTCAACTTGGCCTGTTCGCGGTTTTCCGGCAGGTCTTCAACCACACCAAAGTTCAAGGCGTTACCCAGACAGGCGGATACACAGGCAGGCTTGAGATTCACCTCCAGGCGGTCAACACACATATTACATTTGCTGACCTGACCCTTAATCGGGTCGAGCTGGGGCGCATTGTAGGGACACACCCAGGTGCAATAACCACAGCCAAAGCAGGTTTCAGGGTCCTGCAGTACCGCGCCATACTCAACGTGTTTGGTATAAGCGCGGGTCGGACAGCCCTTCAAACACACCGGGTCGTCGCAGTGGTTACAGGCCATGGAGATATTCATGCGCTTAAAGTCGGGGTAGCTGCCGCCTTCGACATAGCCCACTGAGCGAAAGCTGATATGCGCCGGGTTGTCGTTCTTCTCACTACAGGCCGCTTCACAGGCGTGACAGCCAATGCAGTTGTCTGCAGTAAAGTGAAAAGCGTGCTGTTTATTGCGGTTGGGGTTGTTGCCCACCCCCGGCTCTTCATTGATAAACATCTCACGCCCCGCCGGCACGGCCCCGCCGCTGCGGGCAATCAGGTCGATGGGCGCTTCGTAATAATTGACCTCGGGAACCGAGGGCTCCTTCAGAAAGGCGTATTGGGGTTCGTCGTCTCTAACTTTCCACATGGCTAAAACCTTTTGTTCGCAATGCGGGCGCCCAGCGCCCGCGGGTCGCGTTAAAACGCCCGGCGTTCAACATTCAAGCGCGCCGCTTCATTCTGATCGATCTGCTCAATGCGCACCGCGCACTGTTTAAACGCAGGCTGTCGTGAATAGGGGTCCAGCAGGCCCAGCGACAGACGGTTTACACAATCGTGATAATGCATGGGAATGAACAGCATATTGCGCGGCACCCGTTGGGTGAGCTGCACCATAACCACCGCATCGCCGCGTCGCGACACCAGCCGCACATAGCTCTGATGACGCACACCAAAGGCCTTGGCCGAGTCCGGGTTCATTTCCATATAGGGCGTGGGGCTAAACTTGTTAAGGTTGCCGATTTTGCCGGTCTTGGTACGAGTGTGGAAATGCTCCACCACGCGACCGCTGTTCATCCAGAATGGATACTGTTCATCGGGAACCTCGTTGTCCTCGATATAGTCCATCGCCAACAGGTTGGCGCGACCATTGGGCGTGGGGTACACACCATCGCTGTACAGCCGCGGGCTGCCGCTGTCGTCACCCTCGCGCATTGGCCACTGGATGCCGCGTTGTTCTTCAATCAGGTCGTGACTCATACCGGAAATATCGAGGTTGCGGCCACGCCCTTTCGACAACTGCTTCATCTCGTCGAAAATTTCCGATGTCGTCTCCGGAAAATTCACTTGCCGACCGCGCTCAAAACGCTTGGCCAACTGAGTAAAGATCCAGTGGTCCGCCTTGGCATCGCCTGGCGGTGCGGTGAATTTGCGCACCAGGTTGACGCGCCGTTCAGTATTGGTCTGCACGCCCTCCTTTTCGCCCCACACGGCGGCGGGCAGATACACATGGGCAAAATCGACGGTCTCGCAATCCTGGTAGCCATCTTGCACCACCATAAACTCGAGTTTTTCCAGCGCCTTCTTAATACGCGGCTGATTGGGCATTGAGGTCAAGGGGTTAGTGGCAACAATCCACAGCGCCTTGATTTCGCCGGACTCGATCGCCGGAAAAATGTCGGTTTGCTGCAGGCCGCGTTTAGCCGGAAAAAACGCCTCATCGACGCCCCAGAAATCCGCGACTTCCTTGCGGTGTTCGGGCTTTTCCAGCATGCGGTAGCCGGGCAGCCCCGAACAGGAAGACCACTCCCGGGTGCCCATGGCGTTGCACTGGCCGGTAATCGACATACTGGTGCCACCGGGCACGCCGATATTGCCGGTAATCAGGTTGAGATTATTGATGCCGCAAACGCCGTCGGTGCCGTGGGTGCTCTGGTTGATCCCCATGGTCCAGATGCTCATCGCCGACGGCGCCTTGGCGTAGATGCGCGCCACGTGCTTAATGGTGTCGGGATCGATGCCGCAGATACGCGATGCCGTCACCGGATCGTATTTCTCCACGGTTTCGCTAAGCTCGGCAAAGCCGTTGCAGTGGGCGTCGATATAGTCCTGATCCTGCAGACCCTCTTTAAGAATCACATGAGCCAGGGCATTGAGCAGCACCAGGTCAGTGCCGGGGGTAATCGGCAGGTGGATATCGGCAAACTGCGCGAACATGGTGACCCGCGGGTCGACCACTATCAGCGGGAACTTGCGCTTTTCCAGCGCCTCTTTCAGGCGCCAGTAAATAATCGGGTGCTGCTCGGGCAGGTTGGAGCCAAAGGCCATCAGGCAGTGGGTGTTCTCAAAATCGTCATAGCAACCCGGCGGGCCATCGGCGCCAAACGAGCGCTTGTAGCCCGACACCGCCGACGCCATGCACAGCGTGGTATTGCCATCGTAGTTGTTGCTGCCAATCACGCCGCGTACCAACTTGCCCAGGGTATAAAATTCTTCGGTAAGCAGCTGGCCGGTAGAGACAATGGCGACGCTATCGCGACCGTATTTTTCTTGAATGCGCTGAATTTCAGCGGCCGTCTTATCCAGCGCCTGATCCCAAGTCGCCGGTGCAAAATCTTCGTAGATGCGCTCGCGCATCAAGGGCTGAGTGCCGCGCCCGGAGGTTGCACTCAGCTCGTGTTCAAAAATACCCTTAATACACAACTTGCCCTGATTGACCGGAGCATTGCCCTTGCCGCGACTCGCCACCGGCTTGCCCTCGGCATTGAGCCCGACCTCAATTGAACAGCCTGTTGAGCAGTAACCGCAGACCGCGTACTTCCAATCGACCACCTTTTTATCAGTGATGGTGATAGGTTTGCGTTTCTTCCTGCCAAATATCATTGTTCTCTCCCACTGCGGCGCACTGTTTAGGTGCCAGCCAACCCATGCTCGGCCCATAATCGCGCACCAAATTAGTGAATATGCTGCAATTCACTCTGTCTCCGAGAGATAACCAACAAAAACTGTGCCAACTTCACGTAAACCACGTAACACCACGGCTGGCGGGGCCCATCCCCACAGGCAACATCACTGAGGCACAAAAATAAGGCACAAAAAAAGGGGCTCCGAAGAGCCCCTTTAGCGGTCAGAACGTGTTGATTACTTCGCGACTTCAGCTTCCATCACGGCAACCACACGGCGGTTAGCCTGGCGGCCAGCGGTAGTGCTGTTGTCGGCGATCGGGCGCTCTTCACCGTAGCCAATAGCGCTCAGACGGCTGGCGTCGATACCGAACTCTTTAATGAGCGCGTTACGCACGGCGTCGGCACGACGCTGAGACAGCTGCTTATTGTAGCTGGCAGCACCTGTGCTGTCGGAGTGACCTTCAACAACGGCTTTAACACCAGAGAATTTCTTCATGAAGTCAGCCACTTTCTTCAGCTCACTGATCTGAGATGCGGGAATCGCATCGGAGTTCAGCGGGAACTTCACATCCATCTTAATGGACTCGGTGTGCGTGAGAACAAACTTACAGCCAAACTTGTCGACTTGACGGCCGGCAGGCGTGTTCGGGCACTTATCGCGATAGTTAGGTACACCGTCGCCATCTTTATCCAGCGCACAACCCTTCGCGTCTACCGCGACACCTGCTGGAGTGCCAGGGCACTGATCCATGGCATCGGCAACACCGTCGGCATCACTGTCAGCCGCCTTGGCCGGCATCGGCGCAGGCGCAGGCTTGGAGTCGCCGCCCAGCGCGTAGCTCAGGCCGAGAGAAACGATACCGTCGTCAGTTTCATGATCGAAACCGTAGTAGTAACGAGCATCGGCACGCAGAGACAGCGGACCAGACAGCGCGTAGCGGAAACCGCCACCGAGGTTTGCCTGAGTAATTTCTTCTTCACGAATCGTGTGGAAGTTAATGAAACCCATGCCCAGGCCCAAAGCGGCATAGGGCTCGAGTTTTTCACCCGCGTTGTAGTAGCGAATCGCGCTGGCAGAGAGGAAGGTCACCTCGGCATCAGCAGCGCCCACGCCGTACGAGTTATCGGTATCAGAGTAGCTGGCACCGAATTCAACACCCCAGTCCTTGGTGAGTTTTTTCTCAACACCAAGCACCACAGCAGCAGCTTCGTCCAGGTCCCAAGCACTATCAAAAATCTGATAGCCAAGGCCCGCATTCAAATACCACTTATTGCTGTGGTCGTCGGCCATTGCCGGCGCAGCGATCACTGCAGCAACAGCGGCACCCATTAAAATTTTACGCATCGTGTAACTCCCCCTGATTAATTCTTAAGTCTTCCATCGCCCAGCCTTATTGGCAGGTCTTGCATCAAGAATAACATGCAATGTTACGCTTGCACGCTCGCTTTTGTGTAATTTTACCGCGGCTCAGCAACATCCCTGTTATAGAGCGTCAACGCCATATAAGCAACTCCCTAGCACCGCTCACCGCCTAACCAAGAACCCAAAACAAGATAATGGTTCAACTACCAGCCCATAATTTCTTTTACAAACGGCGTGGTCAGGCGCCGCTGCCTCGCCAAACTGTGGCGGTCCAACTCAGTTAATACGGCGAACAAACTTTTTAGATCTCGCTGGCAGCGGCGATAAATATATTCGGCCAAAGACTCACCCAGCTCCAAACCGAGCACCGCCGCCCTATGCTGCAAGGCCGCAATACGCTCCGCCTCACTGAGCTCACTGAGCCGATAAATACTAAAACTCTGCAAGCGTGACATCAGATCAGGCAACGCCACCGGCAGTGCTGCCGGCACCTCGGCAGCGGCAAACAACAAGGTGCTGCCGCAGGCAAGACTGCGGTTATAAAGATTGAACAGCGCCAATTCCCAATCGCGACTACCGGCCGCCGCATCGAGGTCATCCAGGCACAGCAGCTCACACTGATCGGCACCGTCGAGCACCACATCGGCGGGATAATCCAACAAATCCGCAACAGGGATATAACGCACATAACGACCGTGTCGTTCGGCAAGATGACAACAGGCCTGCAAAAGATGCCGCCGCCCAGTGCGGCCAGCAACGTAGATCAGCCGCTCGCCAGTTCCAGCCGCGGCGTCTTTTAGGGCAGCAACCAGCAATCGCTGAGCATCCGCCACATAATAATTGTCAAAGGTTGCCTGGGTATCGAGACTCAGCGCCAGAGGCAGTTGGCCGCGGTCCATCAGTCGTCATCCTCCAGCAGCGGCAACTCCCCACCTTCGCGATACCAGTCACTCTCCACGTACACGGCGTGTAAATAGCTCGCCATCACTTTAATCACCGACGCCAGCGGCAGCGCCAGCAAAATACCGAGAAAACCGAAGAGCTGACCACCTGCGAGAATGGCGAAGATCACCATGACCGGATGCAGGCCAATCTTGTCGCCCACCAACGTCGGCGTCAGATAAAGACTTTCCAGCAGCTGGCCCGCGCCAAATACCACGGCCACCGCGAGCAACTGCCAGGACAGATCAAACTGAAAATAGGCCGCCAAGCCCGAAGCGGCAATACCGACAATAAAGCCCAAATAGGGAACGATACTGGCCAAGCCCGCCGCCAAGCCCAGCACCAGCGCCAAGTCCAAACCGACAATAAACAAACCTACTGTATAAATCGCCCCCAGCGACAACATCACCAGAAATTGACCACGCGCGAACGCACCGAGGATTTCGTCGCACTGACGGGCAATATCCACATATAGAGCCTCGTGGGAACGCGGCAACAACTGGCGAATCTTCGCCATCATCACATCCCAGTCGCGCAGCAGATAAAATGTCACCACCGGAATCAGCGTCACATTGGCCACCCAGGTCATCAGCGCAACGCTGGAACCACTGACCTTTTGCCACAGATACACAAACAGATCGCCCGCCGCCCCCCAGTGTCGACTAAAGGCCTCTTTCGCCGTATCCATAGACGCGCCCTGCTCAGGCAGGTCCATATAGCCACGCAGGGTGGGCAGAGCAACCTCCTGAAACCAATCCAGCAAGGCAAACAGACGCTGCCCCAGGAGCTGCAACTGCTCCAGCAACAGCGGCAAGGTAATCAACAACATTAACAAGGAAAACAAGGTCAGCCCGCTGAACACCAACACCACCGACACGGTACGCCCCAGCCCTCTCGCCTCTAAGCGATCAGCCAGCGGGTCGCCCATATACGCCAGCACCGACGCAATGGCAAAGGGCATCAAGATTGGGCTCAAGGCGTTGAGCAACCAGGCCACCAGCACAACGCCGGCCAGCCACCACAGCAGGCGACCATTGACGGTCATCGCGAGCCCTGCCAGAGATAATAAGCGGTCACCGCCAACGGCCCCCGCGCACTTAATTCCGCCGTATCCCGTGCAACCAGCCGGCCGTCAAGCTGTATATAACGCTGCACTTTTTCCATATCGTCTTTGAGCACCAATTCCAACACCAAGGTCTCGCCCGACATCCAGGCGGCATTCGCATGCTCAACTACGGCCAGCGACTCCAGATAGCTAACCAACTGCGCATAATCGTTAAAGCCTTGCATGCCGCTAACATGTATCAGCGTTCGACCACCTGCCTCTGCGACACTGCTCACCGCGTAACGGCGGGCCTGTGTGTCGGCAACGCGATCGACGGCCGCCGCAACAAATGCTGGACTGTCTTGGCTTTCCGTATCAAAGCGCAAGCTGTTGTGCTCATCGAGTAGCGCCCAGCTAGCCAACCACTGTCCCGTCGAGAATTGCGAGGCGCGCCCCATCAAAATAAACGGTGGCGAATAACGCAGAGAGGCCTCGCGCACTTTCTGCTCAGGCATTTGCCACAGCGTTTGCGGACTGAGGTTGCCAGCATCAACCAGGTCAAACAGCGGAAATTGCAGGGCGAGCCCCCGGCGGCGTGCCTCATCGCGCAGCACCTGCTCTAGCCGAGGATAGGCGCCATTACCCAACAGCTGGCGCCCGCGTTCGGTGTCCACCACCACCCACATCAGCACCGACGGGCGATTTGCCGACCACACCGGCAAACCCGCCGTTTGCAGTACGGCATTAACCTGACGCGGAGAAAAGCGCATATCCAGCCACAATTCGCTACCGGACGGCAGCTCTTGGCGCTGGTAGCGATAGCGAGTGAGAAAGGCTTCCGGTGCCGCCAAGGCAGCGGTAATCGCCGCTGACTCCGCCAATTGCGCTCGCCCCGAGACGCGCACAAAGACCTTCTGCAAACCCTCTGCAGCGGCCGCTTTTAGCACCGCAGGCGACTGGCCGGCAACGGGCAAACGCTCCTCATAGAGGCCGTCAACCATATCGGCGGCCGATAGCGAGCACACAAGCGCAGCAATTATCAACAGCAATGGCCGCCTAAGCGCAATAATCACGGTATTCAAATCCCTCTCCCTGAATATGGCGCAACAGTTTAGCAAGGCGCACCAGCCAAGTCCCAACGCTCCGCAAAATTCCCGATTTAGCTGCTGAATTGCGCGACCAACCAAGCTAGAATAGCGCCCTCAAAGAGGACAGCCAAGCACTATGACCGATACCAACAAGCCCAGCCTGAGTTACAAAGACGCCGGCGTAGACATCGACGCCGGTGACGCCCTAGTCGAGCGCATCAAAGATGTTGCCAAACGCACCCGCCGCCCGGAAGTCATGAGCGGCCTCGGTGGCTTTGGCGCACTGTGTCAGCTTCCCACAGGTTATAAAGAACCCGTACTGGTATCGGGCACCGACGGCGTCGGCACCAAGCTGAAGCTGGCCATGGATGTCGGCATTCACGACAGCATTGGCATCGACCTGGTGGCGATGTGTGTCAACGACCTGCTAGTCACTGGCGCCGAGCCGCTGTTTTTCCTCGATTACTACGCCACCGGCAAGCTTAACGTCGACATCGCCAGCAGTGTCGTCAGCGGCATTGGCACCGGCTGCGAACAATCCGGCTGCGCCCTGGTGGGCGGCGAAACCGCTGAAATGCCCGGCATGTACGAAGGCGAAGACTACGACCTGGCCGGCTTCTGCGTCGGCGTGGTGGAAAAATCAGCCATCATCGACGGCAGCTCGGTTCGCATTGGCGACGCACTGATCGGCATCGGCTCCTCCGGCCCGCACTCCAACGGCTACTCGCTGATCCGCAAAATCATTGAACGCAGTGGCGAACCACTAGACAGTGCATTTGGCGACAGCACACTGGGCGAGACACTACTGGCGCCCACGCGCATTTACGTGAAACCCGTGCTCAACATTATCAAGCAGTTCCAAGTCAATGCCCTCGCCCACATCACCGGCGGCGGCCTGCTGGAAAACATTCCCCGCGTGCTGCCGCGCAACACCCGCGCGGTTATCAATACCGCCAGCTGGCAGCAACCGGCTATCTTTAGCTGGCTGCAAGAACAGGGTAACGTTGAACGCCGCGAGATGTACCGCACCTTTAACTGCGGCATTGGCATGGTGATGGCCGTCTCGGCCGACCAAGCCGGCAACATTGTCGACATGCTTCATCAACACGGCGAAACCGCGATGGTTATCGGCCACATTGAAGCCGCTGACGACGACGGGGAACGCGTCGCACTTAACGACCTATAAATCATGAGCTGTCGCATTGTTGTACTGATTTCCGGCAGTGGCTCCAACCTGCAATCGCTGATTGACGCCAGCCAACAGCAGCAGCTCGGCGGCGGCAGCATTGTCGCCGTCATCAGCAACAAGGCAGAAGCCGGCGGCCTGCAGCGCGCCCAGCGCGCCGGCATTGCCACCGCTTGCATCAAACACCAGGATTTCGATGACCGCGACAGTTTCGATGCAGCGCTGCGCGAGGAAATCGACCGCCACCAGCCAGACCTGGTGATCCTCGCCGGTTTTATGCGCATCCTCACCAGCGGTTTTGTCCGCCACTACCTCGGCCGACTCCTCAACATCCACCCCTCGCTGCTACCCAAGTACCCCGGCCTGCACACTCACCAACGCGCACTGGATGCCGGCGACAGCGAAGCAGGCGCCACGGTGCACTTCGTCACCGAGGAGCTAGACGGCGGCCCGGCAATCATTCAGGCAAAAATACCGATAATTGCCGGCGATGACGCTGCAACCCTTGCAACGAAAGTCTTGTCCAAAGAGCATCAAATCTACCCCCTGGCAGCCCGCTGGTTTG
Organism: Spongiibacter sp.; assembly: GCF_041602295.1. GTDB lineage: Bacteria > Pseudomonadota > Gammaproteobacteria > Pseudomonadales > Spongiibacteraceae > Spongiibacter. The sequence continues at coordinate 40,580 of NZ_JBFIGO010000013.1, forward strand.
CCGAGGGCCGTTTGTCTCTAACAGCTTCTAAGGCGACTCTTGATGGTCAAGTACTTCCACAGCACGGTGTACCCTTCGACGGCAACTAAGGTCTTCGTCCTCTTAACGGCACTGCTGTGCAGCGCCGCCCGGGCCACGCCAACAACGCCCACCGAGTCATTACTGCTGCCCTATAAGGCCCAATACCGCATCAGTCACGACGGCCTAAACACCACCGCAGAGCGCCAACTACAGCGCGACGGCGATCACTGGAAGCTCAGTCAAACAGCCAAATTATTTTTTCTTCGCGTAGAAGAAGAAACCGTGGTGGAAAGACACAACGGCCAGCTGCGCCCACTGCGCTACCGCTACGAAAACAATCTCAGCAGCAAGCAAAACCAGCAGGTGCTATTCGACTGGCAGCGCGGCCTGGTCTCCGACACAAAGGCCAGCCGCCCGTGGCAACAAGTACTGAAAAGTGATTACAGCGACCAACTCAGCTCCCAATTACAACTCAGGGAGATGCTGATGAACAATCAGCTGCAAGGCGATATCAGCCAGACCATCGTCAAAAAGAAGGGAAAGTTAAAAACCTACCAAATCCAGCGACTCGGCAACGAGCACCTGGATACGGCCATCGGCCCACTGGACACCGTCAAGCTGCGCCGCCACCGGCAAGGCAGCAGCAGCGAATCCTTTATCTGGGTGGCGCCACAACTCAACTACCTGATCGTCAAACTCGAACAACACGAAGACGATGAGCTTTACACCCTGGACATCCTCAGCGCCAACATCACAACTCCCGGCGCCGAGTAAGCCCAACCGCCCTCAGGTTTTCGGCAGTGTGACCCCACGCTGCCCCTGGTATTTGCCGCCGCGGTCGCGGTAGCTCACCTCGCACACCTCATCGGACTCAAAGAACAGCATCTGCGCCACGCCCTCGTTGGCGTATATTTTCGCCGGCAGCGTCGTGGTATTGGAAAATTCCAGAGTGACATGCCCCTCCCACTCCGGCTCCAGCGGGGTCACATTGACAATAATGCCGCAGCGGGCGTAGGTCGACTTACCCAAACACACCGTCAGCACACTGCGCGGAATACGGAAGTACTCCACCGTGCGCGCCAGCGCGAAAGAGTTCGGCGGAATAATGCAGGAATCGCCGGTGATATTGACGAAACTGCGATCATCAAAGGCCTTGGGGTCCACTGTCGCCGAATAGGTATTGGTAAACACCTTGAACTCATTGGCGCAGCGCACATCGTAGCCATAGCTGGACGTACCGTAGGAAATAATCTTGTTGCCATCCTGCTCGCGTACCTGACCCGGCTCGAAGGGCTCAATCATCCCCTCGGACTCCGCCATGCGGCGAATCCACTTATCTGACTTAATCGCCATTACACTCCCCTGCACCACCTTATGCGGCGGCGAAAATAATTAATCGTCGCTAATTGAAATCGTCGGCGCAGCCGCCGCACCGCGATTGCGCCGTGCCAACTCAGCCGCCATGCTCAGCGCCACCTGACGGTACATCTGCGCCGCGTCACTGTCCGGCGCCGAAGCCACCACTGGCTGACCACAGTCGGCCTGCTCGCGAATCTGCAATGACAGCGGCAGCGAACCCAACATCGGCACCCCGTAGTCGCTGGCAATGCGATCGCCGCCACCCTTGCCAAATACATGCTCGGCGTGACCGCACTCGCTGCAGACATGCACCGCCATATTCTCAACAATGCCCAATACCGGCACCGACACCTTGGCAAACATCTCTATGCCCTTCTTGGCATCCAGCAGTGCAATATCCTGCGGCGTCGTCACCACCACCGCGCCCGCCACCGGCACTTTCTGCGACAGTGTCAGCTGAATATCACCAGTGCCCGGCGGCATATCAATGATCAAATAATCCAGATCCTGCCAGTAGGTCTGATACAGAAGCTGCTGCAAGGCGCCGGTCGCCATCGGCCCACGCCACACCATCGGTGTTTTCTCGGTCACCAAGTACGCCATCGACATCGTCTGCAGGCCATAGGCCTCAACCGGTAACAAATAGTGCGTACCGTACTGCTTGGGCCGCAGATCCGCCGCCACCCCCAGCATCATCTGCAGGCTCGGCCCGTAGATATCCGCGTCCAGCACGCCGACACGGGCGCCCTCTGCCGCCAGCGCCAAGGCCAGGTTCACCGAGGTCGTGGACTTGCCCACCCCGCCCTTGCCCGAGGCTACCGCAATAATATTGCGGACGTTTTCCATATTCTTAATCGCTTGCGAACCAGCATGAGGATCAATGCGCCAGCTAACGTTTACCGCGCAGTCCACACCGCGCTCGGCCAGCAGGCCCTGTAAAAACTGCTGGTACTGCTGCTGATGACTGCGCGCAGCAAAGCCCAATACCACGTTACAGCTACCGCCAACGGGCGGCTCAATCGTTGCCAGCGCCGCCAGCGGTTGGCTCAGCCCCGGCAACACCGCCGCCGACAAGCACTCAATAATGGCCTGATCAGATTGCAAAATACGCTCCTGTGTCGCGACCCTAAGCCGGGCCGCTGTACTGCAATTAAGCCGGCGAGTATACGCCGCAGCAGGCGGCCTCACAACGTCCGAACAGATGCGCCACTGGCATAAAAACGCTATAGTAACGCGCCCCAGCGCTGCCGCTAACGGACGCTTAAACCGCCGCCGCAGCTCTACCGACAACCCGATTTAGAAAGGATTAGCATGTCTCGCAAGATTCTGGTCACCAGTGCCCTGCCCTACGCCAATGGCCCCCTCCATCTGGGACATCTGCTCGAATCGATACAAACCGATATCTGGGTGCGCTTTCAGAAACTGCGGGGCAATGACTGCGCCTACCTCTGCGCCGACGACGCCCACGGCACCGCCATCATGCTCACCGCCGAAAAACTCGGCATCACCCCCGAGGAGCAAATCGCCCGCGTCAAGGCCGAGCACGAGCGCGATCTCGACGGCTTTCTGGTGAAGTTCGACAACTACTACAGCACCCATTCACCCGAGTGCCAGCACTACTCCGAGGAGATCTACCGCCGCCTGGAGGCCAATGGCCATATCGAAAAACGCGAGATCACCCAGCTGTTCGACCCAGAAAAACAACTGTTTCTGGCCGACCGCTACATCAAGGGCAGCTGCCCCAAATGTAAAACCGAAGACCAGTACGGCGACAACTGCGAAGCCTGCGGCGCCACCTACACCCCCGCCGAGCTGATCAACCCGCGCTCGGCAATTTCCGGCGCCACGCCGATCGAAAAGGCCTCGACACACTACTTCTTTAAACTCGGCGACTTTGAAAACCTGCTGCGCGACTGGACCGCCAGCGACAGCCTGCAACCACAAATTGCCAACAAACTGCGCGAGTGGCTCGACGCCGGCCTGCAAAGCTGGGACATCTCCCGCGACGCCCCCTACTTTGGCTTTGAAATCCCCGGCGCGCCCGGCAAATACTTTTACGTCTGGCTGGACGCCCCCATCGGCTATATGGCCAGCTGCGCCAACTGGTGCGAGCGCGAGGGCCGCAACTTCGACGACTACTGGGCAGTGGGCTCAGAGGCCGAGCTCTACCACTTTATCGGCAAGGACATCATCAACTTCCACGGCCTGTTCTGGCCCGCCATGCTCGACTCCGCCGGCTTCCGCCAGCCCACCGCCATCTACGCCCACGGCTTTTTGACCGTCAATGGCAAAAAGATGTCGAAGAGTCGCGGCACCTTTATCAAGGCAGAGACCTATCTCAAACACCTGCCGGCGGAATACCTGCGTTACTACTTCGCCGCCAAGCTGTCCGGCGCCGTCGACGACATCGACCTCAATCTGGAAGACTTTACCAAGCGGGTAAACTCCGACCTGATCGGCAAACTGGTGAATATCGCCAGCCGCAGCGCCAAATTTGTTCACAAGGGCAACAACGGCCGCCTCAGCGCCAGCCTGCACAAGCCCGAACTGTGGCAGCAGGTCACCGCCGCCTCCGGCGATATTGCCCGCCACATCGAACACCGCGACTACGGCAAAGCCGTGCGCGAAATCATGGCACTGGCCGACGCTACCAATGAGTACTTCGATGCCTGCGAACCCTGGAAACTGGCCAAAACAGACGATGGCAAAACCGAAGCCGCTGCCGTAGCCTCCCAGTGCATCAATATTTTCAAGGTACTGGCGACCTACCTCGCCCCGGTTCTGCCCAAGCTGGCAGAGCAAGTCGAGGCCTTTTTGAATGTTGAGCTGCACTGGGGCGACGAGTTTACGCCGCTGCTCGACCACAACATCGAAACCTTCAAGGCGATGATGTCCCGGGTCGACAGCGACAAGGTACAAGCCATGGTCGACGACAGCCAACAGGCCGTCGAGGCGCCGCAGAACAACAACAAGGCGGCCAAGAAAACCCAGAAAACGGCGCCGCAAACCAACAGCGACGCCATCGCGGACACGATTGAGTTTCCGGACTTTGCCAAAATCGATCTGCGGGTGGCCGAAATCGTCGACGCCAAAGCCGTTGAAGGGGCAGACAAACTGCTGCAGCTCACGCTGAACCTTGGCGAACACGGACAAAAACAGGTGTTTTCGGGCATTAAATCCGCCTATTCACCGGAACAACTGATCGGCAAGTTGACGGTCATGGTGGCCAATTTGGCGCCCCGCAAA
>NZ_JBFIGO010000014.1:0-44060 GCF_041602295.1 Spongiibacter sp.
ATCACCATAATCGAGATGTGATCCACCAGCCCCACGGCGGTAATCACCGAGTCCAGCGAGAACACCATATCCAGCGCCGCAATTTGCACCATCACCGCCGCAAAGCTGGCGGCCACCGGCGCGCCGAGTCCGGGCTCCGGCACCTCCAGACTGGCGTGAATTTCATGGGTGGCCTTGGCCAGCAAAAACAGGCCGCCGACAATCAGAATAATATCCCGACCGGAAATCTCGTTGCCGAACGCGGTAAACAGCGGCTCGATCAAACCCATCACCCAGAACAGGCTGAACAACAGGCCGAGGCGGGCCGCCATGGCCAGCCCCAGGCCCAGGCGCCGGGCCTTTTCCCGCTGAGCCTCGGGCAAGCGGCCGACAAGAATGGAAATGAAGATGATATTGTCGATGCCCAAGACAATTTCCAGGGCGATCAAGGTCGACAGGGCAACCCAGGCCTCGGGGCTGGCGAACCATTCAAACATTGCTAGGACTCCGCGCAGAACAAAGACCAGAGCATAGCCAGCCTGGGTGACATAGCAAGGCAGCAAATAAATATCTTATAAAGCAGCGCCGCTCTTGCGATAATTCGCCACCCACAGCCCTGCCGCGGAGAATTCATGAGCCAGTCGCCCGTCGCCCTGATTACCGGCGCCAGCCAGCGCATCGGCGCCGCCATCGCCCGCCACCTGCACCGCCAGGGCTGGCGGCTGCTGATCCACTGCCGCCAGCCCAGCGCCGCCGGCGATGAACTATGCCGCGAGCTCAACGCCGCACGGGCGGACTCGACGCGGCTGCTGTACGCCGACTTGCAACAGCTGAGCGCCGTGCAGCAATTGGCCGGCGACGCGCTGTCGGCGTGGCAGCGCGTGGACGCGCTGATCAACAATGCCTCGGGCTTTTATCCCACCGCGATGGGCGCCGTCAGCGAGCAGGACTGGGACAGCCTGCTGGGCAGCAATCTGAAAGGGGCCTTTTTTCTCAGCCAGGCACTGCTGCCGGCACTGCGCCAGCAGCGCGGCGCCATCGTTAATATCGTCGATATCTACGCCGACAAGCCGCTGGCCGGCCACCCGGTTTACAGCATTGCCAAGGCCGGACTGGCGATGATGACCCGCGCGTTGGCGGTGGAGCTGGCGCCGGAGGTCCGCGTCAACGGCATTGCCCCCGGGGCGATTCTGCCGCCCATGGCCAGCGACGAATTTGGTGAGCTGGAGCAGCGCAATGTCAGCGAGCGAGTGCCGCTGCAGCGCTGGGGCAAGCCCGACAACATCGCCGACACTGTGGCCTTTTTACTGCGCAGCGACAGTTATATAAACGGCCAAATCATTGCCGTGGACGGCGGTCGCAGCCTGTCGATATAACAGGCTGGACCAATGGGCGGGTCAGTTACCGCTGCGGGTACCCACAATCAACTCAACAAAGGCGAACTCACCGCTAGAGCCGTCGTCGAAGGTGGCATTGGCCTCATACTCTTTGGTCGCCGACGTCAGCAGCGAGCCATCGGCGCTGACCAAAAACTCCACGTCGAAGGTGGTGCCGTCTTCGGGAAAAGTCACCACCACGCTATTGCCATTTTGCACATAGCTTAGGGTTTCGTTCTCCGCGGGATTATCCGCGTAGTTTTGCAGGCTGTTGTTGGGCATATTGATCTCGTATTCCGCATCGTCACCCGCGGCAATCGATAAACTCGCCGTGCCGCCTTCGCCAAAGCTGATCGTGGCCTTCAAGCTGCCATTGCTGACATTGGCAAAACCGTGTTCATTGAAAGATCCCTCCCCGGGCTGGCCACCCACGGCCACCGAGCTGTTGATACTCAATAACTGGTAACTGTTGCCCGCCACGGTATTGTCCGGCGTCGCCTGCTCCAGCGCCGCCAGGCGTTCAGCATTGTCGTTAATGGCCGCTACCAAGGCAGCAATGGTGGCATTGACATCGGCGGCCCTGGCGGCTGAGCCGCTTTCAAAGGTCGTTACATTGGCGCTGTTCACCGTGCCGGCCATTGTCAGCGGCGCAGTCATCATCAGCACAGCGCTTGCTATCAGTATTTTTTTCATCGTCTTCACCTTTTCGACTTAATCTATACGTTATTGGCAAAACTCATGGCGGCAGTACCCGCTACTGCCAAACCGCCTGATCCCAGTTGAACTCGTCCCACTTCGCCTGCGGCAAGCCGCTGTCGTCATCGCAGACATCGCCGATATTGTCGCCATCGCTGTCGGCCTGATCTTCGTTGGCGGCATTGGGGCAGTTATCAATCTCATTGTCGACGCCATCACCGTCTCGGTCGGTGTCGCTGTTGTCACCCGTGCCGTCGCCATCGCTGTCTACCGACTCGCTGCTATCCAGCGGGAAGGCGTCATCGCTATCGGCAACACCGTCGCCGTCATCATCGGTGTCGGTATTGTTGCCAAGGCCATCGCCGTCGGTATCCACGCTCTCGGAGCTATCCAGTGGGAAGGCGTCATCAGCATCGGCCACGCCGTCGCCGTCGTCGTCGCTATCGGCATTGTTGCCAACGCCATCGCCATCGGTATCGACGCTCTCACTGCTGTCATCGGCAAAGGCATCATCGGCATTGGCCACGCCGTCACCGTCGCGGTCATCGTCACAAACGTCGCCCTGTTGATCCGCGTCGAGATCGCGCTGATCGCTGTTGGCCACCACCGGGCAGTTATCGTCATTATCGGCAACGCCGTCGCCATCGCTATCCGGCGTGGTATTGGCGGGCTCGGGATCGCGATTGGCATCGCCACCGCTTTCCAGGGCACTGCTGTCAACATCGACACCGGTGGCACTGCGCTCGCTGATCAAAATACTTTCAATATCGGCAACCGTGGTAGAGGTCCCCGGCACCAGTAGTGTTGCCGGATCGACGGTAATTTCGGCCACCACATCGGGCACATCGCTAAACGCAGCAATAGCCTGCCCGGCCTGCTGACCATCCAGTTCACCATCGCTGAGATCCTGGGCCAAGCCGGCCAGCAGCTGGTCGGTGTTGACCGTGCTGCCAGTATTGTTGGCTGCGGCTGCATCGCGCATATTAACCACGATGGCACTGACCGCTTCGATGGCCGCCCGGTAGGATGCCGCCTTGGCCTGCGAGGCCGAATCGGTTGTTTGCGCAGTCAGCATCGGCGCGGTGCTGTTGAGGTCGGCAGTCGTGTCCAAGCCGAAGCCCAGCGTGCTCACCACCTGCCTTGACGCCCGCGCAAAACCAGCGACAAACTCGGCCTCGCTGACGCTGCCATCGGCATTGCCGCCGTAGCCCAAGGTATCGGCATTGGCGACCGCCAGGTCGTAGGCCAGGGTGGTCAGTGGCGAGGGGTAGACCGGTGACTGCAGCGCTGCGGTATCGGCCAGTAGGCTGCGAAATACCGTGATCACCGGCGCCGCACCCGAAGCCAGATCGACCGTGCCGCTAACGGCGCGGATCTCCAGCAGGATCGGGCCACTATAGTCATTGGCAATGACCAATCCGCTGATCGCCGCCTGCGCATCGGTGCTGCCGGTATCCAAGACATCGCCCTGAAAGTGGCTGGCATCTGCCGCAAAGCGGTAGGCGCTGACCTCGGCGTTGGCCATGGGCCCCTTCACTGGACTGCCCGTTAATGCACTACTCGACGAGGAGCCGGAGCCAGAGCCGCCCCCACCGCCACCACATGCAACGAGGGCTGCACAGCAGGCCGTCGCCGCGATCAATTTCAGATTGCCTGTGCTCATGATGTTTTCGCCTGTAGTAAAAAACCAGACCCGCAGCCTCTGCTGCGAGCCGCCTGCGACCACCCGCCATGGCGGCCAAGGCACGCTAAAATTTCCGCTCGAACAAGCCCCGACCACCATTAAAGGCGCCCATTGCCACACCGCATGCTCTGCTCGCGCAGCCGCTAATCGAGATTCTGATGGGGCGTCCATGCCCGCAGAGCAAGCTCCATCCTGTACCGAGTACCGTGGCGAATTTGCGCGGCCATCGATGTCTGCGGCACACTCCACCGCCGGCGAGTCATTCACCGGCTCGACAGAGCGGCAGGGGTTTGCCCACCGCCGATACTAACTATATAGTTGAGTGGAAACGTCCTCAGAACTGGGGATGACACCATTGAAATACGGCCGGCGGCGACGGATAACGCCAGCAAATGGACTTGAACATGGACAATGAACGACTGTCACAGCTGATAGGCGAACTCTATCGACACGCTGATCAATCCGCGGGTTGGCTGGCGTTTTTTTCCCGGCTCGAAGACGATATTCCCACCCGCTCGACCACCCTGATGCTGGAAAATACTCGGGAACAAACCGGCGATGTGGTGCTGAATCGGCATATCGATGAAAGCGATATGCAAAGCTATCTGGACTACTACCTGCAGAAAGACGTTTGGTCTGCAGAGCTGATCCAAAAATCGCCACTGCAATTCCACGGCAGCCAAGAGCTCTCAGATAGGGACTTCCTGCGTTCGGAATTCTATGCCGACTATGCCCGACCGGCCGACGTGCGCCACGCCTGCGGCGCCTATATCGAAGACCCCAGCCAGGGCCGAGCATTTCGCGTCACCCTGCAGCGCAGTCACTGCCAACAGCCTTTCAGTCGCGAAGAACTCAGCATACTGGACGCCTTTGTCCCGCATATTCAAAATGCGCTGGCGATTCACAAGCGCAATATCGATGGCGAAATTAGCCGCCTGGGTATCGAGGCCGTGGGGCGTATCGTCGACAGCGCCGCGTTTTTACTCAGCCCGAGCGGAGAGCTGCTGTGTCACAACGCACTTGCCGAGCAGTTGCTGCAGGATGGCACGGCGAGACACTGCGATGGCAAGCTGCGCTTCCGCCACCCCCAGCTCGACCGCCAGGCGGAGACGCTGCGCCGCAACTTGATGGCATTTACCGACAACCGCAGGCGCCAGAACCGGCGCTATGCACGTGTTGGCGACAGCCATGACGGCTATCAGCTGAGTATCGAGCCGTGGATGATTCCCTCGATTCGCCCCGGCCATCAGGAACTCGGCGCCCTGCTACAGCTCAAATCCATGCGGCTGCGCAGCCAACTTAGTCTGCAGGGGCTGTGCCGACTGTTTGATTTAACGCCCAGCGAAGCCAGGGTCGTGCAAGGCCTCGCGGAAGGCTATTCGGCAGCGACGATTGCCAAGCAGCTAGAGGTAAAAGAGAGCACCATACGCAGCCACATTAAATCCAGCTACCAAAAACTGGGTGTAGGCAAGCAATCCGAACTCCTCGCTGCGGTGTTTTCCTCGCTGGCGCGGCTGTAATCAGCGGCCGAGCACTTCGCCGCGCACGCTCTGCGCAATGCCGGCCACTTCTTGAATATCGCCGCTGCCAACACCCAGCTCGGCCAGCGTGGCGGCAAGGTCTTCCAACACCGCATCGAAATGCTCATCGGTGAGCCCCATACCGGCATGCGCCGTGCGCATATCTTGGCCGCTATAGTTGGCAGGGCCGCCAAATACCATCGTCAAAAAAGCTTTCTGCTTGCGCGCCTGAGCAAACATATCGATGTTCGCAAAAAAGCTGCTAATGCGCTCATCGGCTGTCACTTTTTCATAAAAAATATCAACCGCCTTATCCACTGCCGCTTCGCCACCAATACGTTCATAAAGCGTTGCCATATTCTCACTCCAATAGGTGCAATTTACATGCATGTTTAAAGCGATATAGTATCTACTAAATTAGCTTCCAGTAAAGAGCGCCACCGATGAAATTGACCAAACAAACCGACTACGCCTTTCGCACCCTGCTCTTTCTCGCCAAGCAGCCACCGGGCCAGTTGGTCAATATCCAGCATGTTTGCGATTTTTTCGATATCTCGGCCAACCATATCTCCAAGGTGGTCATGCGCCTGGTGCGGCGCGGCGATGTCGAGGCGATACGCGGCAAGGGCGGCGGCATCCGCCTTGCGCGACTGCCGGAAGAGATTTCGCTGCTGGACATTGTGAAGGAGTTTGAAACCACCCTGCAGCCCATTAACTGCGCTGAGCAGCCCTGTCGCATTATCGACAACTGTAAGCTGAAAAAACTGCTGGGCGACGCCATGCAGGCGTTTTTATTGAGCCTGGCGCCCTACAGCCTCGCCGACGTCACTGGCGACGAGCTGCAGATAACCGCGGTAGCGGAAGTATTAGCCCTCGGGTAGCTCGGCGCTGTGATAGACGTTTTGCACGTCATCCAAGTCGTTGAGCATATCCATAAACTTCTCAAACATGGGCAGATCTTCAGCCGAAATCGGCGCCGTGGTCTGCGGCAAGAACTGGATCTCTTCCACCTCGAAGTCGATACCCTCAAAAGCCTGCTGCAGCGCCTGCTTGGCCTTGAAAAACTCCGTATGCGGCGCAAACACACTGATCTTGCCGTCCTCGCACTCGATATCACTGACATCGACATCGGCCATCATTAAGGCATCCAGCACCGCCTCTTCGTCATCGCCGTTAAACACGAAGATCGCCGAGTGGTCGAACATATGGCTAACACTGCCCTGGGTGCCGATTTTGCACTTGGTTTTGGTAAAGGCCAGACGCACGTCGCCAAAGGTGCGGTTGGGATTGTCGGTTAGGCAATCGACGATCACCATGCAGTTACCCGGCCCAAAACCCTCGTAGCGCGCCGGAGAAAAGTCCTCGCCGGCACCACCCTGGGCCTTATCCAGCGCATTCTTAATGACGTGACTGGGCACTTGGTCTTTTTTGGCGCGGTCGAGCAGGCTGCGCAGGGCGAGGTTGGCATCGGGATCGACGCCACCGGACTTGGCCACCACGTAGATTTCGCGGCCGTAGCGGCTGTAGACCTTGGTCTTGGCATCGGCCGTTTTGGCCATGGAGTCTTTTCGGTTTTGGTAGGCTCTGCCCATTGCGCGGCTCCGCAGTTCAATAAAATAAAGTCGGCGATTTTAGCCTGTCACAGGGAGCCGCGCCAAGCGCGGGCCGCTCTCGACTAGAACTCAAACTTTAACGATGCCTCACTGCGGTTCTCCAGCACCACGGGCAGGCGAAAGCTGTCGGGCATCTTCTTCATGGTGTAGCGGCGATTCTTGTCCAAATGGCGATAGCGCATATGCTGGCTATCTAGCACTTCGATTTGATAGGCATCGTAGTGCGCCGGATTTTTGGGGTCGGCCAGTTTCATGCCGTCAACCATCACCCAGCCGCGAAAAATACGAAAATACACCTCGCCGGACACCCCCCAAAAACCCACTTCAGCCTGGCTGCTGATACGGCCATCGGGGTGGGTACTGCGAAAATCGCTGCGGTAGGTGCCGTCAATCGCCCGCTCTACCAGCCATTCCTTGCGTACCCCGTCACTGTTTTCAGCGATCCCGTACCACTTACCGAGCAGCATCTTGCGCGCCTGCGGCGTCGTCAGAGCGCTACCTCGCGGGCTGTGGTGCTCGCTGAACTTGGCCGGCGCCATCGCCGGCGACTCTGCCGCAGCCACAGTTTCTCGCCACTCTCCGGGGCTGGCACAGGCCGTCAGCAGGCCAGCCAACAGCAGCGGCATGCGCGACACACAGCGATAAAAACAGTTACTCATCAATCGTATCCAGGCATAGCAGGCGCTGATGTGCGGGGAAATACAACGCCGAGGAAATGGCGCATTCTAACCCAGTTGCCTGCAGCGCCTCGCGATAAATCTGCATTTTATTTCTGTAACGTTCAGCCTGTTCACCCAGGAATCGCTCCACCGGCCCGCGGGCCTGTGCGGTTTTGTAATCAATAATCCAGCAGCGCGGCTCGCTGCCGCTTTCATCAATAAATGCGCGATCCAAAATCAAAGTTTGCCACTGACCGGCCATCAGCCGGCGTATCGTCTGCTCACTGGCCTGCCAGTCGTAGCTTTGCAATATCCAGCGCCCCTGCTCACAGGCCAGGGTGTTATCCAGCAATTGCAGTACTCGGCGACAGCTGTCCTCCAGCCCCGGCTCGGGGTGGCAGTGATGGCGCAGGCGCTGCAGCAGGGCCAGGGTCAGGCGCTGGCGATCACCCAGCAGGTGCTCGGCGTTGGCCTGACGGCCGAGGCGCTCCATCAGCTCGTGAAAAACAATGCCCACCGCGCGCTCTTCGATGTTGTCTTCCAACACCGCATTTTGCGACTGGCGCTGCAGTCGCCGCAGCGGTGACTCATCGCGCACGGGCTCCGGCCACGGGCTGCGCAGGGCGACGGAGAAATTGTGCAGCCGCGGCGCCAGCGGTATGGTCGGCAGCGGCGCAATATCATCATCACTGATCAGCGTCGCCGCCTCGAAATCCGCCTCGACCATCGGCCACAGGCGCTGCAGAAAGCTGCCGGCCTCGGGCTGCAAATCGTCTTTACTGTTCATCTTTGCCACACCAAACAGGTGCAACTCGCCCTTGGCGCGGGTCAGCGCCACATACAGCAGGCGGTCCAATTCTTCCTTCAACGCCCGGCTCTGTGCCGCGCAGAGAAAATCGTAGAGTTTCTCCTCGTCGCCACCGCGCTGCTGGGGCTTGGGGCCAAACAGCATATGGTCGCCAAAGCGCTGCCAGGCCAGCAGCGGCCGGTCGTCGCCGCGACCGCGACCGCCCAGCCCCGGCAGTATCACCACATCGAATTCCAGGCCCTTGGACTTGTGGATGGTCATCAGCTCGACGCGACTGGCGGGCGGCGAAGCGTAGAGCCGCGACAGCGCCGATTCCAGCGCCGCGATATCCTCGAGAATACCCGACGGCGCGCACTCCTCCAGCACATCGAGCACCCGGTCGATATCCGCCTGCTGATGGGCCTCGATGCAGGCCGGACCACCAAGGCGCTGCCACAGTACCCGCAGTGCCCAGCGCAAATCGCGGCTGGGCGGCTGGGCATCCAGCCACAGCAATTGATCGCGCAGCCGCGCACAGGCAGCCTGGCCGTCGGCACTCAAGACCGCGCAGCGCTCCACCGACATCAGCGCCTCGCGCAGCTCGCCACCGTCTTCACGCAACAACAGCAGATCGTCCCAGCTCAGACCGACAAAGGGCGCCCGCAACACCGCCGCCCAGGCCACATTGTCGGCCTCGTGCCACAGCGCCCGCAGCAGCGCCAACAGGTCCATCACCGCCGGGGTGTCGCTGAGGCGGTCGATATCCTGGCCGGAAAAGGCGATACCCGCCGCTTTTAACGCCGGCATCACGCTGCGCAAATGACTGCGGCTGCGCACCAGCACGGCAATACTGGCCTGCGGATTGGCGGCCTGACTGCGCTGGATAATGTCGACAATCTGCTCGGCCTCGCGCTGCACGATACGGTTTTTGGCGTCGCAGTTTTTTGCCAGCGCCGCAGCGTGCACCTGCACTGCGCCGACATTGCCGCGCTGCGGCAGCGCCGCCACATAGTCACTGCCGCGCTCGGCGAACAGCGCTGTGAAACAGCGGTTGACCCAGTTCACCAGATCCGGCGCCGAGCGGAAATTGGCGCGCAGCTGCAACAGCTCCAACGGCTTGCCGGCAAAGCGGGCACTGCGGCTCAAGTTGTCAAACAGGCTGACCAAGCTGCCGCGAAAGGCGTAGATGGACTGCTGGAGGTCGCCGCAGAAAAACACACTGCGACCGTCGTCGGCTTGCCAGCCCTGGCACAGTGCTTCGAGCAGCTGAATCTGGCTCACCGAGGTGTCCTGCATTTCGTCGACCAGAATATGCTCGATGCGATCTTCCAGCAGCAGCGCTTCCCCCACCCCCGCGTCGCCCTCGGCGCGCAGAGCAACGATGGCGCGCTGGGCTATTTCGCCAAAATCGACACCACCGCGGCGTTCAAACACCAGCCGCAGGTTGGCCAACAGATAGCGCAGGGCAATACAGAAGTGGCCGACCAGCTCGCGACTGCCGGCCGGCAGCCCCGGTGGCGGCAATTGGGCCAGTGCCTGCAGCGCTGCCGCCAGCGCCTCGGGGTCGGCCTCGTGGGCGCGGGCGAGCCAGGCCTTGGCGGCCTCGGTGCCGGGTTGACCCTTTTTGAATTTGGCGTGCTGCACCGAGCGCGGCTTGTACAGCTCGCCCTTGCCGCTGCACACACTGTTGGCCAGCCGCGCCAGCAGGGGCAGCTGCGCCACACCGATGTGTTCCGGGTCGGGCAGTTCGGCTGCCCAGGCATGGTCGTCGCAGCTACCGGAGGACTCGCGAAACGCCGCCAGCAACTCCGCCATGCCAAAGCGCTGCAGTTGTGCCCAGCTGTCGTTGAACACGCCCGCCACCAACTCGGCCAGGGCGGCGTCCATCACCTGTGGGTCGGCGTAGAGAATGTCCTCCTGCCATTGGTCGCGCTTGGCCAACAGCGCCGCCAGCAGCGGCTGCAGGCTTTCAATGCGGTTGCTGCCGTAGCGCAGCAAGCTCTGCAGGGCCTCGCGCAGTGGCTCGGGACACTGCGGCTCGTCGAGTTGGCGGAACAGCTCCAATATCGCCTCGCGGTACAGCGCCTCGCTGTCGCTGAGCGGCGCCGCCGCGCCGAGACCGGAAAGCAGCGGCAAGCGCCGCACCAGGCTGCCACAGAAACTGTCGAAGGTGGCAATGCGCAGGCGCGCACTGTTTTCCAGCAGGCCCCAGTTAAGCCGCGCCTGGTGCTCGCGCACCGCCGCCACGGCGGCGCGAATGTCGCGGTCAAACACGCTGTTTACCGGCAGGCTATCGCCGGCCAGCAGGGCCTGCATCACCCGCTCTTTAATTTCGCCGGCGGCCTTATTGGTAAAGGTGATGGCCACCACTTTTTCCGGCCGGTCAACGCGCAGCAGGCAGTGCAGATAGCGCAGCAGTAACACGCCGGTTTTACCGGAGCCGGCCGGGGCGCGCAGCAGGACCGAGCGCTGGGGGTCGACCGCCAGTTCGCGCTGGCGCTGATCGGGGGGGCTGAGCAGCTCGGACATTTACAGACCCTCCTCGCTTGGCCCGGTATCGCGCAGCAGCGGCAACAAATAGCTGCTGAAACTACGCTCCATATTCAGGCTGTAGTCGTGGGCGATATTGCCGGCGAGAATGCCGCTGGCCATGTCGCGCAGGGCGCTGTCCCAAGCCTTCAGTTCGTCCTGCCACTTCTGCGGACTGTCGACATCGCTGCCGTGGGCGCGCTTGGTCAGCACACTGTTAGCCCAGTTGCTGCGCATATGGATTTTTAACTCGTCGGGGCTTTTCAGCTGGGCCAGCATCACCCCGTCTATCGGCTGCTGCTCGCTGGCGGCCAGCGCGTAAATCGGCAACTGCGGCTCGGTGAGTTGGTCGCTGTTGAGCATTTTGCCGTCGATACTGCCGGTCTTGTAATCGATCACCAGGCGCTTGTCGCCGATGCGGTCGATACGGTCGAGACGCAGGCGCAGCGGTATACCCATCAGCTCGGTGTGCAGCTCGCTCTCCAGCGCCTCCACCTCAAAATCCTGGATGCGCGCCTTTTCCTTGTCTTCCAGCCAGCGACACAGCAGCGCCACCACCCGGGCTTTTTCCAGGGTCAACAGCGAGTCGCCAAAGCGCGCCGCGTTTAGCTCGGAGCCCTGCAGGGCCTCGTCGACACACAGGCTCACCAGCTCCTCCAGCCGTGCGCTGTCCAGCGCATCCAGGGCGCGCTTGTCACCGAGCTTGCGCCACACACTCTCCAGACTGTCGTGCACCAGAATTCCCTGTAAACGGTGATCCAGGCCCTCGGCCGGGCGTGGAAATTCCTGCAAATTCAGCCGGTATTTTACAAACGCCAGAAACGGACTCTGCGCGTATTCCTTAAACAAACCGCTGCCGCCGCGCAGCGCACTGCGGCGCTCCGGCGCGACGGCGCGCACCTCGTCGCGCGCCGGCAGGCGGCAATCACCCGCCAGCTGGTAGGCCGGCGCCACCGCGAGCGGCTGGCCGTCTGGCAACGCCATTAGCTCTGCCAGCAGCGTACAGCGCGTGCGCGGCGCGCCGTTGTCGCCCTCTTCGGCAAAGCTACAGCACAGCTGCGGCGCCGCCGTCAGCAGGCGATCCAACAATTGGCGATCGCGCTGCAGGCACAAGCCCGCCTCGCAGGCCTCCACGGCGGCGGCCTGTTGCAGATGCTGGGGCAAGAACGGCGAGGGCTCGGCGCGACGCGGCAGCGCGGCATCATCGAGGCCCATCAGCCACACGGCGTCAAACTCCAGGCCGACAGCATCGTCGTAGCTCATGATCCGCAGCGGACTGGGCCAGTCGCGGCTGACCGAAAAACGCTTGGTGGTCAAAATATGTTGCAGCCAGCTCAGCGCCTCGTCGTGCCCAATCTCGCCCAACTGGCGGTCGAGGGCGCGAAACACATCCATCGCCTGACTGAAGCCGCGGCGACAGTCGGCCACCACCGCGTCGTCGTCATCGGCATTGGGCCAGCCGGCAGCCAGCAGCAGCTGGTCAAAACTGCGTACCCAGGCGGAAGGCAATTGGCGGGCAGGCAATGACTGCAAATGCTGCGCGACGGATGCCAGCACTGCAACGGTATCGGCATCGCCGTAGTAGTGCGCCAGCCTCAGCACATCGGCCAGTCGGGTCTGTACCGCGAGCTTTTCCCGGCAGTGGCGGTCAAAGCGAGCGCGCTCGGCGCGCAGCTGCGGCCAGCCGGCAACAAAGCAGCTGCGCAGTACCCGGCTCAACTGCTCCAATTCACCGGGGCGCTCGCCCAGCGAGATCAAATCCCAGGCCGCGCGGATTAGCGGGTAGGCGTACAGGCTTTCGCTACCTTCAAAGACCCAGGGCTCGGCACTGCCCTCGGCGGCATCGCCGGCAAACAGTGACTGGGGATAGAGCTGGCGGCGCAGCGCGCGTTCCAGCGGCCGGCGATACGCCTGCATATCGGGCAGCAGCAGCGCCACATTGCTCGCGCCCCCCGCCAACTGCTCGGCGGCCCAGGCGGCGGCCTGCTCGCACTCCTGCTGACGCTGGGGCAGGGCAAACAACTGCGGCGTTGCCGCAGGCCCGGCTAATTGCAATCGGCTGCAGGGCAACTGCCCCGCGCAGCGCTCAATAAACGCGGCCGCCGCCGGGCTAATCGTCACCGACTCGGCAATGACCAGATTGTCCGGCAGCGCCAATTCGCCCGCCGCCAAGGCGCTGCAAAGGGCTGCGGGTAACTGCTCACTGCTCAGCGCATTGAGGTCATCCAGCGCCTGCTGCATGGCCTCGCGCCAGTGATAAAAGGCTTGGTACTCGGGGGAAAACAGGTAGTCTTCGCGCGCGCTGCCAAGTTGATAGGCGGCGTGGAGTTGAAAGGCGTCGACGAATTGGCGGACGATGGCCAAGCTGTTCAGGCAATTGTCGGGAAAATACTCGCTGTTTTCGATAATGCCGCGGGCGATCGCCAGCAATTGGATGGGCCGCAGCACCTGAGCCGTGGGTAAACTGCTGTCCCACAATTCTGCCAGCCACTGGGCCAGGGGCATTACAGTCACGGTTTCCAAAAACGCTTGGTCGTGTTCACCGCGCAGCGCAGCGATGCGGTCGCGCAATTGTCGGGCACTGGCATCACTGGGCATCAGCACCACACTGTGCCCGGTTAATGTCAGCAGTTCATCCAGACTTAGGTGTTTCATTCCGCATCCCTGTGTACGCGTCATCGACAGTGAATTCTGCCAGAAATTACCGCGGCGCGACGCACTAAATACCAGCCATAAAAAAAGCCGCGACAAGCGCGGCTTTTCGGGTCCAGCAAAGCAGCCTTACTTGATCTTGGCTTCTTTGTAGATCACGTGCTTGCGAACAACCGGATCGTATTTCTTGAATTCGAACTTGTCCGGAGTGTTGCGTTTGTTTTTAGTGGTCGTGTAGAAGTGACCGGTACCCGCACTGGAGACCAGACGGATTTTATCGCTAGCGCCTTTCTTCGCCATGATGGTTCTCCTTAGTATTTCTCGCCGCGGGCAGTCATCTCAGCCAATACAGCGTCGATGCCCTTTTTATCGATGATACGCATACCCTTGGCAGACACGCGCAGGGTCACGAAACGTTTTTCTGCTTCAACCCAAAAACGGTGGCTGTGCAGGTTCGGCAAAAAACGACGACGGGTGCGGTTTTTTGCGTGGGATACATTGTTACCGGTTACCGGACGCTTACCAGTAACTTGACATACTCTGGACATGATTTTCCTTCGCCTCTTAAAGCTTTTTACGCAAAAAAAGCCCGATGAATTCTGCTTCAAAACTTCCGCATTAAAATATGGGCCGCAGCACCGGGGGAAAGCCAGTGCCCGAATCAGGCTCGTTTGACACCGCTGTGGGGTCAGACCCAAATTGAGCGCGACTTTATACCAGAAGCCGGCCCCCTAAGCAATGAAACTGGTGAAAAATCCATCGTTCAGGCCAATAAAAGCCCATACCAAGATTCTAGACAACGTGTTAGGCTGAAATATATATCGCGCACGATACAAATAAGTGGCGATACGGCTATTGAATACCCACCCCAAATAGAGGTTCCGCAGCGATGTCACGCAACGCCCTGTTCAGCCCGTTTTCTTGCAAGTCACTGCAGCTCGCCAACCGCCTGGCCATGGCACCGATGACCCGCTCGCAATCGCCCGGCGGCGTGGTATCCGACGCCATGCGCGGCTACTACCAGCGCCGCGCCGAAGGCGGCGTGGGCTTGATTATTTCCGAGGGTACCGGCATCAACCGCCCCGGCGCCCTCAACGACCGCGCCGTACCGCGCTTTCACGGCGGCGCCGAACTGGCCGCCTGGCAGCGCGTCGTCGATGCGGTGCACGCTGCAGGCGGCGCCTTTGCCCCCCAGCTGTGGCATGTTGGCGCGATGCGCGCACCGGCCCACGCCGATCGATTGGCCGATGAAGTACTGGAAAGCCCGTCGGGCATTCCCCAGCCCGGCAAGACTCGCGGCCGGATCATGAGCGACAGCGACATCGCCGACACCATCGACGCCTTTGCGCAAGCAGCGCTGGCCGCCAAGCAGATCGGCTGCGACGCCGCGGAGTTTCACGGCGCCCACGGCTATTTAATCGACCAGTTCTTTTGGGGTCCCAGCAACCAGCGCAGCGACGCCTTTGGCGGTGCCAGCTTGGTCGAACGCAGCCGCTTTGCGGTAGAAATCCTAAAGGCTGCCCGTGCGGCCGTCGGTGACGACTTTGCGTTGATTTTACGCATTTCCCAGTGGAAGCAGCAGGACTACAGCGCCAAACTGGCCGCCAGCCCCGCGGAAATGGAAGCCTGGCTGGGCGCACTCAGCGACGCCGGCGCCGATATCTTCCACTGCTCACAACGCCGCTTCTGGGAGCCGGAGTTTGCGGGTTCATCGTTGAATTTTGCCGGCTGGGCAAAAAAACTCAGCGGCAAACCCACCATCAGCGTCGGCTCGGTCGGCCTGGAAGGCGACTTCCTCGACACCCTCGCCAAGGGCCAGTCCTCACAGCGCGGCAGCGGCGAACGCATGGCGGAGTTACAACAGCGCATGGCAGATGGCGAGTTTGACCTGATCGCCGTGGGCCGCGCACTACTGCAAGACCCCAACTGGGTGGCCAAGCTGCGCGATGGCCGCGACGATGAGCTGCAGGCCTTCGACGTCAGCTCCATGTTCGCACTGAGCTGACAGTCGCCTCACAGCAGGCCGCGCTCCGCCAGCGACACCACCTCGGGGCCGGCCACCACGCAGTGGTCGAGTAAGCGAATGTCCAGCAACTGCAAGGCCGCGCGGATGCGCGCGGTAATACGCACATCGGCATCGCTGGGCTCGGCCACCCCACTGGGGTGATTGTGGGCCAGTATCAGCGCTGCGGCATGGAGTTCCAGCGCCCGCCGGGCAATCTCCCGGGGATACACCGCCGCGCCATCAATGGTGCCGTAAAACAGCGGCTCGTAAGCAATCAAGCCGTGCTGATTGTCCAAATACAGCACCGCGAACACCTCGCGGTGCTCGCCGCGCAATTGCGCGCAGAGAAACTGCTTGGTCGCCGCGGCGCGGGCAAACACCTGTCCGCGCCGCATGGCTTCGCCCAAATAACGCCGCGACATTTCCATCACCGCCTGCAGCTGCGCATATTTGGCATCGCCCAAACCCTTTGAGGCACAGAAACGCCGCTGCTCGGCCGCCATCAGCGCCCCCAGACCACCGTGCTCCGCCAGCAGCTCACGAGCCAGATCAACCGCCGACTTGCCACGCACGCCGGTGCGCAAAAAGATCGCCAGTAATTCGGCGTCAGACAGCACTGCGGCGCCACGCTGCAGCAATTTTTCCCTCGGTCGCGCGTCTACCGGCCAATCGCGAATCGCCATATCACCCTCCCTGGTGTGCGATAAATAGCACAGCGGTAGTCCCGACCGCCGTGAAAGTTCATAATAGCCGCTTACTTAGCAATATCGAGCCACGGCATGAAGCAGCTCAGCAACCGACAAATTCTGCTCGGCATTACCGGCGGCATCGCCGCCTACAAAAGCGCCGAACTGGTACGACGCCTGAAAGATCACGGCGCCAACGTGCGCGTGGTCATGACCGCCGCCGCCATGGAATTTATTACTCCGCTCACCCTACAGGCACTGTCGGGCAATCCGGTGCACACGACCTTACTCGACCCCGAAGCCGAGGCGGGTATGGGACACATTGAACTGGCGCGCTGGGCCGACCTCATTTTGGTAGCGCCCGCCAGCGCCGACTTTATGGCGCGCCTGGCCAATGGCCGCGGCGATGATCTACTGACCACGCTGTGCCTGGCCACCCCCGCACGCATCGCCCTGGCGCCGGCAATGAATCAGGGCATGTGGCGCGATGCGGCCACCCAAGACAATGCTGAATTGCTCCGCCAACGGGGCATCGCCCTCTTTGGCCCCGCCGCCGGCGAACAGGCCTGCGGCGATGTCGGCCCCGGCCGCATGATGGAAGCCGAGCAATTAGCCGAGCTGGCCGCAACGCTGTTTGAAGGCCGCGCACTGGATGGCGTGCAACTGTGC
Source organism: Spongiibacter sp. (assembly GCF_041602295.1). Taxonomy (GTDB): domain Bacteria; phylum Pseudomonadota; class Gammaproteobacteria; order Pseudomonadales; family Spongiibacteraceae; genus Spongiibacter. The sequence goes on from NZ_JBFIGO010000014.1 coordinate 16,856, forward strand.
ATTACCGCCGGCCCCACCCGCGAGGCCATCGACCCGGTGCGCTATATCAGCAATCACAGCTCGGGGAAGATGGGCTACGCACTGGCCGAGGCCGCCGCCGACGCCGGCGCCCAGGTCACACTGATCAGCGGCCCGACACAACTCGCCTGTCCTGCTCGGGTCCAGCGCATCGACGTGGTCAGTGCCGAAGATATGTACCAGGCCAGCATGGCGCAGATGGGCAGTTGCCAAGTGTTTATCGCTTGCGCCGCGGTGGCCGACTACCGCCCGGCAAAGGCTGAAGAACAAAAAATCAAAAAAAGCCGCGACACCATGCATATTGAGCTGATTCGCAACCCCGATATTGTCAGCGCCGTGGCAGGCCATCCACAGCGCCCCTACACCGTGGGCTTTGCCGCAGAAACCCAGGACGTGCTGCGCTATGCTCGCGACAAGCTGCAGCGCAAAAACCTGGATATGATCGTTGCCAATGACGTATCGGATAGCCGTATCGGCTTTAACTCCGACGATAATACCGTCACTGTCATCGACGCCAACGGCGAGCAACGTATTGAACAAATGGGCAAACGGCAGCTCGCCCGCCAGCTCATCGCCAACATCGCCACACGCTGGAGCCAACGCGATTAGGCTGCGAGACCCAGAGAGACAACATTCCCTTCTGGACAGACTGACGATGGGCTTCCATGATTAGCCCTAATCGCCCATCCCACAGGGATGTAGGATGTAACAAAGGCCGACAATGATAAAAAAGCGCAATACTGCCACTCACAACACCACCAGGCTTTCGGCCGCACGTCGCGATATTTTACTGTCCGGCCTGGTTTGTAGCGCACTGGTGCTCTGCGCATTTTACTGGCTGCAATACATTGAGCTGCCGCGCAAACTGCAGCAGCACGCGAGCAACATCACCGAAAATATCGCCGAGCACCAGCGCACAGCCGTTATCGACGTACTCGACGCCATTAGCCTGCGTATCGATGCCCAAGCCAAATACCCGCCGCTGGCCAGCGCCCTGCAACGGGGCGACGATCGCGAATTGCGCGCCCGGGAACGCACGCTGCGCCGCAGTTTTCCCGCCGCCGTCGATGCCAAGCTGGTGCGCCTCGGCCCCCAGGGTATTGCCGACGAGGGCAGTGAAACCAAGCGGCTGCGCAATCACATCGAGATCGATATGCTGCGCAAGGCCAGCGACAGCGGCGAACTCATTATCGAGGCCTACCAATACGACCGGGGCTGGTTAATTTCCATGATGCAGGCCGCAGGCCCCTACGGCGCCATTGTCGTCAGCTTCGACAGCGAATTCTTCGCCAATATTCTGCGTAATATCGCCGGCGACTCGGTAAACAACGAGCTGCTGCAAAGCTACAAAGGCCGCAAAGATGTGGTGATCGCCGCCGCCTCAAAGCAATACGACGCATATGCCGCCAGCCGCCCCCTGCCCGTCCCGGGCTGGACACTGCGAGTCATCCCGCAGCCGGCTACCGTCAGAGCACTGAGCTGGGACAGCACTCTGATCCACCTCATTGGCCTGCTCTGCTTGGCGCTAATCGGCGCCAGCCACCTGATTTTCTTTTTGCGGGCCACGCCGACGGCCAGCACCACAGACCATACAGACAATGAAGCAGCACCGCAGGACAGCAGCGAAGAAGCCGGCCTCGAGCAGCAGCTGGCCCGCAAATTAGCCGCCCGCCGCCCCGACAACACCGCGGGCAACACCTTCGATCCAAGCGCCAGTTTAACCCCCCCGCTGCCCGAACCCGCGCCGCTGAGCACTGCGCCGGCGGCCCAGGGCGCTGCCGCGCCTCAAGCCACTGCGGACACCGACGCCGCCGACCACCGCGAGGCCACAGAAGACGCGGCGGCCAGTGGGCGGCTCAATTGCTTTCGCTCCTACGACATCCGCGGCATCGCCGAGCATGACCTTGACGACGAGCACTGCCGGCAGATCGGCCTGGCACTGGGCAGCGAGGCCATTGCCCGCGGCCAGAGCAAGATGCTGCTGGGGCGCGACGGCCGCAGCAGCAGCCCGCGTATCCGCGAGGCGCTATTAGCGGGCCTGCAGGCAAGCGGCATCCATGTGGTCGACCTCGGCCTAATCTCCACGCCGATGCTCAACTTTGCCTGCTACGACTTGAATATCGGCAATGCGGTCATCATTACCGGCAGCCACAATCCCCCCGAATACAATGGCCTGAAAATGATTCTGGATTTTCAGAGCCTTAGCAGCGACGACATCCAAGCCCTGGCCGAGCGCATCGACCAACAGGATTTCCACCAGGGCGACGGCCAACTGAGCAGCGACAGCATCGAGCAGCGCTATATCGACCGCATTTGCGGCGATGTGGTCATCGCCCAAAGTTTGAAAGTGGTTGTCGACGCCGGCAACGGCGCCACCGCCAATGTCGCCGTGCCGATTTTTGAAGAACTGGGCTGCGAAGTGGTCGCGCTGTTTTGCGAAGTCGACGGCGACTTCCCCAACCGCTCCCCCGACCCCACTATTCCAGAAAATCTCGACGCTCTGGCGACCGCGGTGGCCGAACACGGCGCCGATATCGGCATTGCCTTTGACGGCGACGGCGACCGCGTAGCCGTGGTGAGCGCTGCCGGCCGCCGCCCTCTCGCCGACGAGCTGCTCATGGTCCTGGCCGACGACATGGTCAGTCGCAATCCGGGCTGCGAAATCCTGTTCGACGTCAAATGCAGCCGCCGACTCAACCAACTCATTGTCGAGCGCGGCGGCCGTCCCACCATGTGGAAATGCGGCCACTCCCACATGAAACGCAAAATGGCCAGCAGCGAAGCGCTGCTGGGTGGCGAGTTCAGCGGCCATATCTTCTTCAAAGAGCGCTGGTACGGCTTTGACGACGGCATTTATGCCGCCGCCCGCCTATTGGAAGCGCTGACCCTAAGCGCCACCACGTTGGACGAAGAACTCAGCCACTACCCCCAACTGTGCAGCAGCCCGGAAATCCTGCTGCCGATCGATGACGAGCAGAAATTTGCCGTCGTCGAAAGTTTTGCCGCGCTGGCCAATTTCAATGACGCCCAGCTGGTCAATATCGACGGCCTGCGCTATGAGTTCCGCAACGGCTGGGGGCTATTGCGCGCCTCCAACACCGGCCCGGCGCTCACCCTGCGTTTTGAAGGTGAAAGCGAGGCCGCGCTGGCCGGAATTCGTGAAAGCTTCGCACAAACACTGGCGAAGATTGATCCCGCGCTGGCAGATAGTCTTTAATAGTCGTCTTTTTTCAGCCGAGCCTGTTTTACAGGCCCCGAGTACGAGAGCCAATATGTCACTGAGCCGCGACGCAGCGGGCGATGTCGCCCGCGTTCTAACCGAAGCCCTGCCCTATATCCAACGTTTTACCGGCAAAACCATTGTCGTAAAGTTTGGCGGCAATGCCATGGTGGACGACCAACTCAAGGAGCATTTCGCGCGCGACATCGTGTTGATGAAACTGGTCGGCATGAACCCCGTCGTCGTCCACGGTGGCGGCCCGCAGATCGGTGAGCTACTGAAACGCCTGCAGATCGACTCCCGCTTTGTGGAAGGTATGCGGGTCACCGACAGCGACACCATGGATGTGGTGGAAATGGTGCTGGGCGGCAGCGTCAACAAAGAGATCGTGTCACTGCTGAACCACAACGGCGGTAAGGCCGTGGGCCTGACCGGCAAGGACGGCCAGCTGATCCGCGCCCGCAAACTCAAGGTTCGCCACAAGACACCCGAAATGTCAGCGCCAGAAATTATCGATATCGGTCACGTTGGCGAAGTCGAGAGCATCAGTACCGACGTACTGGACATGCTGGTCAACAGTGACTTTATTCCGGTTATCGCGCCGATAGGCGTCGGCCCCGACGGCGCCTCCTACAATATCAACGCAGACCTGGTCGCCGGCAAAATCGCCGAGGTGCTCAAAGCCGAAAAGCTGATGCTGCTGACCAATATCGAGGGCCTGAAAAACAAAGAGGGCCGTGTTCTAACCGGGCTGAGTACTGCGCAAGTAGACGCATTAATTGCCGACGGCACCATTTACGGCGGCATGCTGCCCAAAATCGGCTGCGCCTTGAGCGCGGTAAACAGTGGTGTAAACAGCGCCCATATTATCGACGGCCGGGTTCCCCACGCCGTGTTGCTGGAGATCTTTACCGACACCGGTGTCGGCACCCTGATCACCAATAAAAGCCTGCAGGCTGCCGATCTCAGCGACTAGGATAAAGCGATGAACAAGCGACCCTCTCGCCGCGATGAAATTCTGCAGGCCCTGGCCACTATGCTGGAAAGCCAGCCCGGCGCACGCATCACCACGGCCAAACTGGCCGCGGAGGTCGGTGTTTCGGAAGCGGCTCTGTACCGCCACTTCCCCAGCAAGGCCAAAATGTTCGAAGGGCTTATTGAGTTCGTCGAAGAAGCCATTTTTAGCCGCGTCGCCACCATCTGCAGCGAAGGCAGTAGCGCCAGTCTGCAGATCGCCAAGATTCTGCAACTGCTGCTGGCCTTTACCGAGCGCAACCCCGGAATCACCCGCATCTTCAACGGCGACGCCTTGGCCGGTGAACACGAGCGCCTGCGCGGCCGGGTCCAGCAATTTTACGACCGACTGGAAACCCAGCTGCGGCAGACTTTGCGCGAGGCAGAAATACGCGAGGGGCTGCGCACCCGCGCCACCGCCAATGCCACCGCCAACCTGCTGATGGCTTGCGTAGAGGGCCGTATCGGCCAATTTGTCAGAAGTGATTTTAAACGGCTGCCGAGCAGCGACTGGGACGAACAGTGGCAGTTGCTGCAGGAAACACTGTTCCGCTGAGGACGGTCAATTAGCGCTGCCGTGGTAACTGCGGCGCAGCCGCACATTATCCTGTAGTTGCAAGAAGCGCTCCTTGTCCCGCTCATAGGCTTCGGCCACTTCCGCGAGCTCCTCCTGGCGACGCAGGATATCTTTTTCCGTGCCGCTCACCTCGCGGCGCAGATCGGTCAACGTTTGCGCCAACGCCTCGGGCACCTCCATAGCGCGCCGTTCCAATTCAGCCGCTTCAGACTGATTGCTGCTCACTTTTTGCTTCAAGGCATTGAGGTTGCTTTTAAGAATGGAGATGCGCACACGGATATCCCTGAGGGCGCGCTCTTTGGCGTGCTCAATATCGTCAATATCACTGTAACGCAGCAGCAGCGATTCATCCCAGTTACGCAATTTTTCTTCGGCCTCCGCGCGAGCGCGGGCCACTGCCTGCTCGCGGGCCCAGGCCTGGCGCTCTTCCTCACTCAGCCGAGCAGCAACGGTTTTAACCACACTGCCATCCGCGCGAATGACATCGTAGCCACGCGGCACCACCTCAGGCGGCAGGCGATCGAGGATCACCACCTTGTTACTGGAATCGACATAGCGGTAAAAAACCTTGTCGGCCTGCGCCGACGCCGCGGCACAAAATACCAACAAGAACAAACACCAGTGCCGCCTATTGAGCAATTGCCTAACGCGAATCAATGCACTCTATCTCCCTACGCTTTTCTCCACTATAACGACACACCGTAGCGCTCACGATACGCACTTACCCTAGATATTAGGTCAATATCGCTAGTCGCGGCGGTAAGGTATTCGACGATATCGGCCAAACCCACAATACTGATGACCGCCAAATTGCGCTCCTGTTCCAATTCCTGAATGGCCGACAACTCACCCTGACCCCGCTCTTGGCGGTCTAGACCAATGGCCACGGCCGCCACTTCGGCACCCGCAGCCTCGATCATGCCGATCGCTTCGCGAATGGCCGTACCGGCGGTGATCACGTCATCGATAATCAACACTCGCCCTTGCAGAGGCGCCCCCACCACGCTGCCACCCTCGCCGTGAGCCTTGGCTTCCTTGCGGTTATAGGCAAAGGGCATATCGATATTGTGGCGCTCGGCCAGCGCACAGGCGGTTGCCGCCGCCAGCGGAATGCCCTTGTAGGCCGGGCCGAACAGCAAGTCAAACGATACCCCGGAGTCGACAATAGCGTCGGCGTAGCAAGCGGCCAGGGCACTGAGGGCCGCACCGCTGCTAAACCGGCCGGCATTGAAAAAATACGGACTAACGCGACCAGACTTCAGGGTGAACTCGCCAAAACACAGCGCATCGCTGTCGATGGCCTGACGGATAAACTGCTGCTGAAAGGGTTTAATGCTCATGCGCGACTATGACTCATATGAAAAATACTGTTTTATAGAAGCCCTTATTGTACGCGCGGCGACGCCCGCGTCCCAGAGCGCGGCGGCGCTTTGCGCCAAGAAGACCGGCCAAAAGCCCCTAATCATGGTGTTTTTGCCGACATTCGACGCCAGCTGATTGTTGTCAAAAAGTTTTCATTGTAGTCTAACCAGCTGTTTATAATGGGAATTGCCTGCACAGCCGCAGGCAATGCGGCAAGCCCCCTGAGGGGACGGCCGGCGGGAGCGACACAATCGCGGTACAGCCTGTCTTCGCCATCGTTATTTCGGGCGAAAGTATCGACACAACAGCAAGGGCTCAATGCCCTAATACCAGACGCACGGGAAACGCATGAGAATCATCAGCTTTTGCGCTGACAGCATCACCGATGCCGCAGAAAAAGGCTTTTTTGACTGGGTCGTCAAGCAGGACGCCGATATTATCTGCCTGCAAAACCTGGGCATTGCCGAATACAAACTTCGCGACGATGTGTTCTTTCCCCGCGACTACAATCCCTATTTCTTTGACGCCGCCGACGGCAAAAGCAACGGCGTAGCGATTTATTGTCGGCAACTCCCCAAAGCCATTATGACCGGCCTCGGCTTTATGGACTTTGATATGGACGGCCTCTATATCCAGGCCGACTTCGACAATATCAGCATCGGCAGTTTACTGGCCCCCAGCGTGCCAACGGGTGATAGCGAAGCACAGATTCGCAAAAATCAGTTCTTTGAGCAGTATTACAACCACTTGCACAAGGTTCGCAACAAGCGCCGCGACTTCGTCATTTGCGGCAACTGGGGGATCGCCCACAAAAGCATCGACATTCAAGATATCAAGGCCAATCACGGCGTCTCCGGCAGCCTGACCGAGGAACAGCAGTGGCTGGAACGCCTGTTCCACGACGAGCAATACGCCGACGCCTTCCGACTGGTGAACAATGACGCCGACGAATTCAGCTACTGGCCAGATGGCGAGCCGGGCAAGAACGGCTGGCGAGTCGACTATCAAGTGGTATCCGAGCGGCTAAAAACCCGGGTCGAGCACGGCGCCATTTACAAGGTTCAGCAATTCGGCAAGCACGCGCCACTGATCATGGACTACGACTACGAATTGCCCGAAAGCGCCTTTTAACGCGGCGGCGGGGGCCATGCCCCCACCAGCCCCAGTATTTACTCAGCCAGCGCGGCGCGCTGTGCGGCAATTAACTCCTCAATCCCCTGCTCAGCCAAATCCATCATCGCATTCATTTCCAGTCGGCTGAAGGTTGCGCCCTCGGCGGTGCCCTGCACTTCAATAATGCCGCCGCGCTCATCCATCACCACATTCATATCGGTTTCCGCGCTGGAGTCCTCGATGTAATCGAGGTCCAACACCGGCTGACCCTGATACACGCCGACCGAGACCGCCGCCACCAACTGCTTCAGAGGGTCAGTGGCAATGGCGCCGCTGCGCTGCAAATAACGGATCGCGTCAACCATTGCCACGCAGGCACCGGTAATCGCCGCCGTGCGGGTGCCGCCATCCGCCTGAATCACATCGCAGTCCAGCGTAATGGTGTGTTCACCCAGCGCCTGCAGATCTACCGACGCGCGCAGTGAGCGGCCGATCAGGCGCTGAATTTCCTGAGTGCGACCCGACTGTTTGCCGCGCGCCGCTTCGCGCCCCATGCGGCTGCCAGTACTGCGCGGCAACATGCCGTATTCCGCCGTTACCCAGCCCTGCCCCTTGCCGCGCAAAAATGGCGGCACACTGGCATCCACCGAAGCCGTGCACAACACCTTGGTCGCCCCGGTCTCCACCAGCACCGAGCCCTCGGCATGACAGGTGTAATTGCGGCTGATGCGCAGCTCGCGCTTCTGATTGGCGCTGCGGCCACTGGGTCGAACAAAACTCATAGCATTCTCCTTCACTGAAGCCGCACAGTATACCTGCGCAGACGCCACTGAAGCGAAAGGCGTTTCCCGCTACAATGACTGCTCACCACTTCGCTTCACGCAACAGGGGACGCCCGTGACCATCAGCAGTATGACCGCCTTTGCCCACCGCCGCAGCGAACACAGCTGGGGCACCGCCATCTGGGAACTGCGCTCTGTGAATCATCGCTACCTGGAGCTATCGTTTAAATTGCCGGAAAACTGGCGCCAACTGGAGCCGGAATTGCGCGAACGACTGCGCGACAACTTGCAGCGCGGCAAAGTGGAATGTTCACTGCGCCTGAGCCTAAAAGAACAAGAGCAGCAGCTCAGCCTCAATCACGAGCTGGCCGAGCAGCTGCTGAATACCGCCCACGCACTGCGCGCCGATATCACCCATGCCGCGCCCATCAATGTGCTGGAAGTGCTGCGCTGGCCCGGCGTTATGCAAAGCGCCGAACCCGATGGCGATACCATCAGCAAGGACTTGCTCACCGCCTTTGCCGAGGCTCTCAACGATCAACGCGACAATCGTCGGCGCGAGGGCGCGGCCCTGGCCCAGCTGATCGAACAGCGCCTGCACAGCATCGATCAAATCGTCGCCGAGCTGCGCCAGCGCATGCCAGAGATTGTTGCCGGCCAGCGCGACAAACTGCGCAGCCGCCTCGCCGAACTGCAAGCCGAACTCGACAGCGACCGGCTGGAACAGGAGATGGCACTGATCGCCCAAAAGGCCGACGTCGACGAAGAACTGGATCGCTTAGATACCCATGTCAAAGAAGTTCGCCGCGTGCTCAGCAAGGGCGGCGCCGCCGGCCGCCGGCTCGACTTTCTCATGCAGGAGCTCAACCGCGAAGCCAACACCCTGTCGTCAAAGGCCGTGGTCGCCGACAGCACCCAGGCCGCCGTGGAGCTGAAAGTGCTGATCGAGCAAATGCGCGAACAGATCCAGAATATTGAATAAGCTGGCCTAGACCACCGGCGCCCTCGACGACTTGCGGCGGCGCGACAGCAATCGCCGCAAATCCTGCTCTATGGCATACAAGCTGGGCAAATAAAACAGCGTAATTATGCTACCCAATATCACTCCCCACAGCATGACCATCGCAATGGGCGCGATGGTCGGGCTGGTACCAAAGGTGCCATAGGCAACCGGGTATAAACCCAATGCCGTGGTAACCGTGGTAAGAAAAATGGGCCGCAATCGCGTTTGTGCGGTGCGCACCAAGGCTTCCCGATCTAATATCCCGCCGCTGCGCGCGCGGTTTAGTTGATCGATCATAATCAATGAGTCATTGACCAGAATGCCCGCCAAGCCGGTGAAGCCGGTAAGCGCCGACAGACTCAGCTCGGCCCCCTGCAGGGCGAACACAAACAAGGTGCCAATCACCCCCAGCGGAATCACCATCATCACCAGTAGCGGCTGGGTCACCGAGTTAAACAACAGCACCAACAGCAAGGCGATACCGGCGATACTCAGCAGCGCCGCATCGGCAATATTGCCCAGCGCCGATTGCTGTCGATCGGCTTCACCGCCTTCAATAATGCGCAGTTCTGGAAATTTCTCGGCCAGGCGCTGCTCGGCAATATAGTCGGCGACATAGTTATTAATTTGCGCGACCGATATTTTTTCTTTGTCGATACTGGCATAGACGGTCACCGTGCGGTCGCCAAAGTAGTGATATATCGTTGCCTCGTTAGGACGCGTTTCCAAGTTTGCAATATTGTGCAGCAAGACTGGCTGACCGCGTTTATTGATCACGCTCAGACCATACAGGGTTTCCAGCTGACCCTGCTCCGGCTTGCGGTATTGCAGGCGGAATTTGATGCGCTCTTCAACGGTTTGCATTTCGTCTATCAGCAAGCCATCAAACGCGATGCGGACCGCGCGCGTCACATCGGCGACGCTCAGACCGTAGTTGGCCAACAACTCGGGCTTGAGAACCAGGTCGACGATATCTTTGCCGCTTTTGTACGAGCTCCACGCCTGGTCGACATGGGGGTGGCTTTCCAGAATATGTAACAACTGATCGGCAACCAGAAAACGACTGGGATCGTTGCCGACAATATCCAACTCTACCGCTTCACCGGTGGGCGGCGAGTTTTCAAAGGGGTGTATTTGAATACTGCTAAAATCCGGCTGCGCTTTAAACAGCTCGCGCATCACCGAAATCACCTCGTTAGACGAATGCGCCCGCTGACTTTGCGGGTGCAAATACACGTCGATTTTCCCCCAGTACGACTGACGCCCCTCGGTGATCGACGGTTCGTTGTCGACGTCGTGATTGCCAATGGTGGCCTTGGTCGCCAATAGGTCCCGTGGATCCAAGACCGCTATCAACTTGCGCTCCAAGGCCAGCACATGCTCTCGGGTATGAGAAAACGAGGCGCCCAGGGGCAGTTCTAATTTCACCAAAATTTGGTCGGTATCACTGTCGGGGTAGAGGTCAAACACCAGCCGATTGGCACTGTATACCGCAGCAATTACCGCCAGCAGTGCGATGCCAATAAAGCTCAGTACACGGTGGCTAAACATCTTGTGCATCAACCAACTGTAGCCGCGCTCAATCGGCACAAACCATTGTCGAGACAAGGTATTTTGGCCTTTCGCCTGAGCGTGTTCCAGGGCGTGGCGCATATGTGCCGGCAAAATAAACAGGCACTCGATGAGCGACGCCAGCAGCACCATCACCACCACCGCCGGCAACATCCACAAAAACTTGCCCTCGATGCCCGATAAAAATATCAGTGGCATAAACGCCAGCAGAGTGGTGGCCGAACTGGTTAATACCGGCGCGGCGATTACCGAGGTGCCGTCGATGGCGGCGTCAATCGGACTTTTCCCGCGCTCGCTTTCCTGAAAGATGCCCTCACTGACCACAATCCCATCGTCAACAAGCACCCCCAACATCAGTATCAGGCCAGAAATACTCAGCTGATTCATGGTGATCCCCATCGCCGGCATCATCATGAAGCTCATCAATATCGCGGTGGGTATACCCGCGACCACCCAGATGGAAAAGCGCAGCGGAAAGAATGCCAGCAGTGAAAAAAACACCAGCGCCATACCGACCATGGCATTGCTAAACAACACATCAAGCATGTTGCGCGCATAGCGGGTGGTGTCATTGAACGGCGTCAACTCGACGCCCGGTGGCAATAATTCCTTCTGCTGGTCTATGAAATTAAGCAGCTCTTTAGAGACCTTCAGGCCATTGGCGTTTGCCGACTTTTTCACCCGCAGGCTGATACCGGGCTCGCCATTGGCCATCGACTGCTCGAGCCAGTCCTCAAAGTCGACGACCACTTCCGCAATATCTTTTATCCGCACGAAGTTGTCGCGGCCCGCCACCCGCACAATGACCTCTTCGACCTCGTGCGGATCGCGAAACTGGCCAACGGTGACCACGTCTCGCTCAGACGTAAACGACTCCAGCGACCCGCCGGAATCGCGGACATTGTGCCCCTTAATCGCATTGATCACCTCGTCGTAGTTCATGCCAAGGTGCTGCAGTTTTAGCGGGTCGAGCAGTATTTTCACTTCCTTGCGGCGATAGCCTTTGCGCTCGGTTCCCGCGACACCCGGCACCCGCCGCACCGCCGTCTGCAACCGCCGCGCGGTCTGACGCAGAATGTCTTCGGCCACATTGCCGTGGATCAAAATTTCCATCACCGGAGTGCGGTCGGGGTCCTCGGCGAGCAAGTCGGGCTTTTCCGGCACATCTTCCGGCATGCGACCAAAGGCCTTGTCGATCGCCTTTTGCAGCTCGTCTCGAAATTCGCGATTCTCCGCCCGATCATTATCGGGGTCTGACTGAATGGTTAAGCTGGACAGCCCCTCCATGCTGGCCGAACGCAGAGAATCAATGCCGTCGATTTTCAGAATTTCCTCTTCCAAGGGCACGGTGACCGACAGCTCTACATCCTCTGCGCTCGCTCCCGGGCGCACCGTAGTGACAACAAAAAAGCCGGTATCAATAGACGGGTAACTGCTGTAGACCTGCGACTTCGTCACCACATAGCCGCCCAAAAAAATCATAACCAGCATGAGATTGACCAGCAGCGGTCGCCGCACAAAGAAGCCGACCAATGACTTCATTGTGCCACCTCCAACGCCGTCGGCTGCGCAGCTTCGGCCAGTGTCACCGGCTTGCCATCCGCCAACAGGTCCAGATAGGACGTAATCACGCGATCGCCGGGCTTGAGGCCGGCAAGCACCGGCAACATGTCACCCACAGCAACGCCCAGTACCGGCTCCACTTCGCGCGCCACACCCTCGCGATAGAGGTACACCACCCGCCGGCGGTTTCGATCCACCATTAAGGCCTTGGGAATGACCAGAGTATTACTGCGCTCGATACCACTCATTGTCAGTGTCGCCGACATACCCGGCCGCAGCAGGCGCTCGCTATTATTAACCGTCAACTTAACGATGAAATTTCCGGTGTCGGGATCTGCCGCCGAACTGACCAGTTCAACGCGCCCCTGGTAGCGCCGGCCCGGCACCGCCGGGCTAGTGACCTGAGCGAGATCGCCCAGGCGCAACTGATTGACCAATCTTTCGCCGACAAAGGTCACCACCCGCAAGGTATCTGCCACCTGCACCACGGCCAGCGGGTTGCCCGGCAGTACCGTTTGCCCCGCATCGACGTTGCGCTGGGTCACAACGCCGTCTACCGGGCTGATAATGCGCGTTTCTCGCAGATCTTGCTGGGCGATCGCCAGCGCCGCCTCCGCCTCCTGGGTTGCGGCCAGTGCTCGCTCAAAATTGGCCTTGCTCTGCCGGTGCTGCTCGCGAGACAGCGCGCCGCTAGACATCAAACCGCGATAGCGGAAATAGGTGCTGCGAACTTTCTCCAACTCGGCCTTGGCGCTCTCCACATTGGCCTGCGCCTGCTGCAAATGCAGCTGCTGCTTGCTGTCGTCGAGTGCGAGCAGCAATTGCCCTGCCGAAATGCTTTGGCCATCTTGAAAATGCACCGTTTCCACAGTGCCGGAAAAGTTGACGCTAATGGTGATTTTTTCGGTAGATTCAAAATGGCCATAACTGGCAAATTGCAGTTGCCAGGTCTTGGGTTCAAGCAGCAGGGTTTGCACCGCCAGCGCCTCGGCTTTCGGCTCCGGCTTGGGCGCTTCAGGAGCCGGCTCACAGGCGGCGAGAACGGCCCCAACCACCATCAAGCACAGCCGATACGCAAGACGCTTTTTCTGCATGCTATTCACCCACCAATCTTTCTGTTTAGTATTTTTATGGGCCAGAGTCTAGCGCAAGAAGACCGGGGTAAAGATTAAACAAATGTCACTGCTGCCGGCATGACCTCCACCCGCAGCCCGCCAATTTGCTCGCCAATGGCAACTGCACTGGCGCGGCCAGGGGTTTTCAGCACCGCTCACGGTGACGTTACCGCATACAGGCCGTATACTCCCACTATTCATTCAGCAACACGGGACATCGCAGCAATGCAACAAAGCCAGGGGACTCTTTTCACGGTTTCCGCCCCCTCGGGTGCCGGCAAAACCAGCCTGGTCGCGCGGTTACTGGAAGAAATGGACAATGTTCAGGTGTCGGTGTCCCACACCACCCGCGCGATGCGCCCCGGTGAGCGCGATGGCGTCAACTACCATTTTGTGTCCCACGACACCTTTGCCGCCATGCTGCAAGACAGTGCCTTTCTCGAGCACGCCCAGGTCTTCGACAACTACTACGGCACGTCCCAACAGTGGGTAGAGACCACGCTGGCCAGCGGCCGCGATGTGATTTTGGAGATCGATTGGCAAGGCGCCCAGCAAGTGCGCAAGCTGATGCCCGACACCGTATCGATTTTTATTCTGCCCCCCTCCCAGCAGGCCCTGCGCGAACGCCTGACAGGCCGCGGCCAAGACGACGAGACGGTGATCAACCGCCGCATGTCGGCGGCCGTGGCAGAAATGTCGCACTACGTTGAGGGCGACTATGTGGTGATCAACGACGACTTTGACACCGCATTGGCCGAACTCAAGGCCGTGCTACTCAGTCACCGGCTGCAGCTGAGCAAACAGCAACTGCGCCACCACGACTTGCTAACAGCGCTGCTGACATAACTGGCCGAAGTTTGTTAGACTGTGGATAACTGTCAGCGGCGCCCGTAGCCGCTGCGATTCAGCAAATTCAGGAACCCTTTCATGGCCCGTATTACTGTAGAAGACTGCCTGTCGGCGGTAGATAACCGTTTTGAGCTGGTAATGGTATCCAGCAAGCGCGCCCGCGCACTGGCCACCGGCGGCAAAGAACCGCTGGTCGTCGAAGAAGGCGATAAGCCCACGGTACTGGCGCTGCGCGAAATTGCCGAAGGTAAAATCACGCGCGAAGAAATTATGGCGGCCGACGCAGTAGCCGAAGAGCCAGAACTGGACTTGGGTGTAGAGCTGGGTTCTCAGCCTCTTTAAATACTCGGCTCGGGGTGTCGATGCACCAGTACAGCTTCTTTAGTTACCAACACGGTAAGCCGGAGCCGGCGCAATCTATCGACGCCCTCGCCGAAACCTTGAGTAATTATCTTTCCGCTTCACAAGTTATGCAGGTGAGGCGCGCCTATTACTACGCCGAACAAGCGCACGAGGGCCAAAACCGCCGCAGCGGCGAACCCTACGTTACCCACCCGCTGGCGGTGGCCGGCATCCTCTCGGAGATGCGCCTCGACGCCCAGAGCCTGATGGCGGCAATGCTGCACGACGTGATCGAAGACACCGCGATCAGCAAGCAGGACCTCAGTGAGCAGTTTGGTGACGCGGTGGCGGAACTGGTCGACGGGGTGTCCAAACTCACCCGCATCGAGTTTCAATCCAAGGCCGAGCAACAGGCCGAAAACTTCCAGAAAATGGCCCTGGCGATGGCCAAGGATATCCGCGTTATCCTCGTTAAGCTGGCCGACCGCCTGCACAATATGCGCACCCTCGGCGTGATGCCGCCCCCCAAGCGCCGCCGTATCGCCCGCGAAACCCTGGAGATCTACGCGCCTATTGCCCAGCGCCTGGGTATGCACAATATCCGCGTAGAATTCGAAGACCTGGGCTTTCAGGCCATGCATCCCATGCGCGCCCAGCGCATTAGCAAGGCGATTCGCACCCGCTTTGGCGACCGCCGCAAAAACATCCAGAATATTCAAGAAAGCCTGGAAAACTGCTTGCAGGAAGAGGGCCACAAGGCCCATGTGGTTGGCCGCGAGAAGCACCTGTTCAGCATTTACAGCAAAATGCGCAACAAGCGCAAATCGCTGAAAGAGATCATGGATCTCTACGCTTTTCGTATCGTCGTCGACTCCGTAGACAGCTGCTACCGCGTTCTCGGCTGTGTACACGGCCTCTACAAACCGGTGCCCGGCCAGTTTAAAGACTACATTGCCATCCCCAAGGCCAATGGCTACCAGTCTCTGCACACTGTGTTGTTTGGCATGCAGGGCGTGCCCATCGAAATCCAGATTCGCACCCAGGAAATGGAAGAGATGGCCAACAATGGTATCGCCGCCCACTGGCTGTACAAGTCCAGCGAGCAAGACCCCCGCGGCAACTCCAGCCACGCCCGCGCCCGCCAGTGGGTACAGGGCCTGCTGGAAATGCAGCAGCGCGCCGGCGACTCGCTGGAATTTATCGAAAACGTCAAAATCGACCTGTTCCCTGACGAGGTCTATGTCTTCACCCCGCGGGGCGACATTATGGAGCTGCCCGCAGGCGCCACCGCCGTCGATTTTGCCTACGCCGTGCACAGTGACGTCGGCAACAGCTGTGTAGCCTGTCGCATCAATCGCCGCCTTGCACCGCTGTCGGAAGCCCTGCAAAGTGGCCAAACCGTGGAGGTGATCACCACCCCCGGCGCCCAGCCCAACCCCGCCTGGCTACACTTTGTGGTCACCGCCAAGGCGCGCAGTGGCATTCGCCACTTTCTTAAACATCAGCGTCGCGCCGAAGCCGTTAGCCTGGGCCAGCGTATGCTTGAGCGGGCGCTGGCGAGCATGGATGAAAGCCTCGATAACTTCAGCGAGCAACACCTTGAGCAGCTGGTCGACGCCACCCACGCCAAATCCGCTGAGAATATTCTCGAGCAAATCGGCCTGGGCAATCGCGTCGCCTATTTAACCGCCAGGCAATTACTCAACCTGCGCGACCAGGTCGACGACGAAGACGGCAACTCGTCCATGCCCGCCGCCAGCCAACGCCAGACCATGGTCATTCACGGCACCGAGGGCTTTTTGGTTAACTTTGCCCGCTGTTGCTACCCCATCCCCGGCGACCATATTGTCGGTATTGTCAGCGCCGAAAAAGGCGTGGTCGTACACAGCGAAAATTGCCACAACAGTATCGAGCTGCGCAGCACCCCCGAACGCGTGGTGCCACTGAGCTGGGCAGAAAACATAGAGCGCGACTTTTCCGTTGAACTGAAGGTCGAACTCAGCAAGCAGCGCGGCATTATTGCCGTGCTCGCCACCCGAGTGAACGGCGCCGATGCCAGCATTGAAAAGATCAGCGTCGAGGATGAAAACCCCAAAATAAGCACCATTCACTTGGTCATTGGCGTGCGCTCACGCGTTCACCTGGCGAGCATTATGCGCCGCATCCGCAATATTCCCGCGGTGCTTAAAGTCACCCGCGAAAAACACTGAGGCGCCCTCAGCGCCGCGAATACAGCAGAAAGGAAGCCTTCCGTGAGCAACAAAGAAATCATCAGCACTGAGCGCGCACCTGCCGCCATCGGCCCCTACTCCCAGGCAGTCAAAACCGGCAACCTGGTATTCTTGTCGGGCCAGATCCCATTGATTCCAGAGACCATGGAAATGGTCGAGGGCGGTATCACCGAACAAAGCCAGCAGGTATTTAAAAATCTGAGCGCAGTGGCCGCAGCGGCCGGCGGCAGCTTAAACGATGCGGTCAAAGTGAATATTTCACTGACCGATCTCGGTGATTTCGCCGCCGTCAACGAGGTCATGGCCTCGGTATTTGCCGAACCCTACCCCGCCCGCGCCTGTGTGCAAGTGGCCGCCCTGCCACGGGGCGCGATGGTAGAAATCGAAGTGATTCTGGCGCTGTAAGCGCTAGCGCTTAAACTCCTCAAGCAGCTCGGCAAAGCCGCTGCGGTAATCCGGGTGCCGCAATTGGTAACCGCTGTCGCGCAGGCGGCGGTTGCTGCAGCGCTTACTGCCAGTGCGCGCAATCGGCTCACCCTCTTGGCGGTAGGCCACCCCCAGCTGCTCGGCCAGCCAGCGCTGCACCTGCTGAATAGCCACCGGCATATCGTCGACACCGAGATAGCACTTTTCCACAGGCTCTCCCGCCGCCACGCGGTCGATCAAGTGACAGAGAAAGCCCACGCAGTCGTCACGGTGAATGCGATTGCTGTAATGCAGCGGTTCATCGGGCACGCACTCGCCGCGGCGCACCTTGCCAATCATCTGCAGGCGGCCCGGCCCGTAAATACCGGCAAAGCGCACAATACTGTGGGGCCAAGCACTGGCGGCAATGCTCTGCTCCGCCTTGAGGATGCTCTGCCCGGAAAACCGCGACGGCTCAGTCGCGCTGTCCTCGTCCACCCAGTCGTGACCACTCTGGTCGTACACCCCACTGCTCGACACAAACAGCAGGTGCTGTGGCGCTTGCAGGCCGGCCATTACAGTCGCCAGCGCCTCTTCGAATATTTTGCGATAGCCCTCTGGCCGATAGCTCATGGGCGTCAGCGTCATCAATACATAATCCGCCTGCAGAGGCCCCAGCGCGCGGATGCTGTCGGCATCGCCGAGGTCAGCAGCCAGCCCCTCCACCCCCGGCGGCAGCTTGCTGATATCGCGCCGCAAGCCCTGCACCTGCCAGCCCTTTGCCACATAGTGACTGGCCACGCCGCCGCCAATATCGCCACAGCCAATGATCAGTAATTTCTTCGTTGCAGGCTTCATGATTTTTTCGACCCCGGTTCAAGCCCACGCCGGGCTCAGGCATACTTGGGCACATTCACCCATTTCGGCCGGCAGCATAACAAAGGGAAACCGTAATGACAGCGCTTCCACCCACCGCCCGCTACGTTCAAGTTAACGACGATCACAGTCTGAGCATTGCCGAACAGGCTCTGCCACCGTGCCGCGATGACGAACTTCTGATTCACGTCAGCGCTGCGGGCGTCAACCGCCCCGACCTGATGCAGCGCTACGGCCTGTACCCACCGCCGACCGATGCCAGTCCAATACTGGGCCTGGAAGTGGCTGGCCGTGTGGCAATGGTTGGCCGCGCCGTTGCAGGCTGGCAGGTCGGAGACCGGGTTTGCGCACTGTGCAACGGCGGTGGTTACAGCGACTATGTCAGCGTCCCCGCCGGCCAATGTCTGCCCATTCCCGACAGCCTCAGTGATGTTGACGCCGCCGCCCTGCCGGAGACCTATTTTACCGTCTGGCACAATGTCTTCGAGCGGGCCGGCCTGCAGGCCGGCGAAACGTTACTGGTTCACGGTGGCAGCAGTGGCATCGGCACCGCCGCCATTGCCTTGGCCGGCGCCTTCGGCGCCCGCGTTTTTGCCACCGCCGGCAGCGCCGAGAAATGCGCCGCCTGCGAGTCGTTGGGCGCCAGCATCGCGGTGAATTACCGCGAACAGGACTTTGTGGAAGTGCTGCGTAAGGCCACCGATGGCCGCGGCGTCGATGTGATTCTCGACATGGTCGGCGGCGACTATATCCAGCGCGATATCGAGCTGGCCGCCACCGACGGCCGCATCGTGTTTATCGCCTTCCAGGGAGGCTTTCGCAGCGAGCTGAATTTCTTGCCAGTGCTGATGAAGCGCCTCACCCTCAGTGCCTCTACCCTGCGCGCCCAGAGTCGCGAACAAAAAGCCGCTATCGCCGACGCCCTGCGCAACCGGGTCTGGCCGCTGCTGGCCAGCGGCGATCTGCGCCCCAGCATCGATCACGTCTACCCCCTGACCGAAGTCGCCAAGGCCCACCAGCGTATGGAGGGTGGCGACCATATCGGCAAGCTGGTTCTCGACCTCAGCCAGTAGGCAGCTGGCGCGGCGGCGTTGTACACTGTCGCGCCATAGCCTAAAACTATCGACACAGGCCGTTTAGTGACACTTACGGAATTACGCTACATCATTGCCTTGCAGGACACCGGTCACTTTGGCAAAGCTGCCGAGCGGTGTTTTGTCAGCCAACCCACCCTCAGCGTGGCTGTTAAAAAGCTCGAAGAAGAACTGGGGGTCAGTCTGTTCGAGCGCAGCCGCGCCAAGGTCAGCTGCACCGCTATCGGCGAACAGATTG
Organism: Spongiibacter sp.; assembly: GCF_041602295.1. Classification (GTDB taxonomy): domain Bacteria; phylum Pseudomonadota; class Gammaproteobacteria; order Pseudomonadales; family Spongiibacteraceae; genus Spongiibacter. The sequence continues at coordinate 36,230 of NZ_JBFIGO010000014.1, forward strand.
TCGGCCAGGCCCGCCATGTCCTAGAACAGAGCGAGCGTATTCGCGAACTGGCCCAGCAGGGACGGGACCCCCTGGGCAGCCCGCTGGCCGTGGGCGCCATCCACACCGTCGGCCCCTATCTCTACCCGCGAACTATTCCCAAACTTCGCGAACTGGCACCACAGATGCCGCTGTATATCGAAGAAAATATGACCGCCACGCTGCGCGACAAATTGCGCAATGGCAGCCTCGATGCCATCGTTGTGGCACTGCCCTTTACCGAAGCCGAGGTGGTCACCCAAGCGCTATACGAAGAGCCCTTCGTGGTATTGCTACCCCGCGACCACCCACTGGCGGCCCAGACCGCCATTGAGCGCAGTGATCTGATTCAGCAGGACGTGCTGCTGCTCGGCGAGGGCCACTGTTTCCGCGACCAGGTGCTGGAAGCCTGCCCCGGGCTCCGCCAACAGCTGGCGCGCAGCGACCGCTTGCTGCAGTCGGTCGTCGAAGGCAGCTCGCTGGAAACCCTCAAGCACATGGTGGCATCGCAATTAGGTATCAGCGTCCTGCCCCTGTCCGCCGCCCAGATTGGCCCCTATGGCGATAGCCTGCTGTGCACCCGGCCCTTTGCCGGCACCCCGCCCAGCCGCGAAATCGCCCTGGCCTGGCGGGCCAGCTTTCCCCGCCACCAAGCCATCGACATTATCAGCCGAGCCATTAGGGCGGTGACCCACGATGCGCAGATGGCAGCCCCTCAGTCATGACTGCCGCCCTCCACCAGCTCGATATCAGTGTCCTGAAAGGCGTCGGCCCACGGCTGCGTGAAAAACTGCATAACCTCGGCCTGCGCAGTGTCCAAGACCTGCTGTTTCACCTGCCGCTGCGCTACCAGGATCGCACGCGCATCTGCCCCATTGGCGCCCTGCGCCCCGGTGCCGATGTAGTCATCGAGGGTGAGGTGCTGGCCGCCGACATCGTCTTTGGCCGCCGCCGCAGCCTGGTGTGCCGACTGCGCGACGGCAGCGGCACCACCACCCTGCGTTTTTTCCACTTTAACGCCGCGCAAAAACAGCAGCTCAGCAAGGGCGCCCGCCTGCGCTGCTTTGGCGAAGCGCGGCGCGGCGCCGGCGGCTTGGAGTTTTATCACCCGGAATACAGCCTGCTTAATCGCGATGCGCCACTGCCCATCGATGAGCGCCTGACGCCGATCTATCCCAGCACCGAGGGCTTTGCCCAAACCAGCTGGCGCAAGCTCTGCGATCAAGCGCTGGACTATCTCGACCACCACCCCATTGCCGAATGGCTGCCCGACACCGCCCTGCCCGGCCGCTGGACACTGTCCGAGGCGCTGCGCTACCTGCACCGACCTCCGGTCGACGCCTCCTTGGAATTACTGCAGGCCGGCCACCACCCCAGCCAGCGCCGCCTCGCCTTTGAAGAGCTGTTAGCCCATAACCTGGCGCTGCAGAAACTGCGCGTCGAGGCGCGGCGCTTCGGCGCGCCTCGCCTCGACGGCCCGGCCGAACTGGAAGAGCAATTTCTAGCCGGGCTGGGCTTTAGCCTGACCGCCGCCCAGCGCCGCGTCGGCCGGGAAATTCGCGCCGACCTGCAACGGCCTTCCCCCATGCTGCGGCTAGTCCAGGGCGATGTCGGCAGCGGCAAAACGGCGGTGGCCGCGCTGGCCGCGCTGCGCGCCGTGGCCAGCGGCTATCAAGTGGCGATTATGGCGCCCACCGAAATCCTCGCCGAGCAGCACTTTCACAGCTTCAGCAATTGGCTGGCGCCACTCGGACTGGAAGTCGCCTGGCTCAGCGGCAAACAAAAAGGCAAGGCCCGCGCCGCCGCCCAACAGCGCGTCGCCGACCACGGCGCCCAGGTCGTGGTGGGCACCCACGCCCTGTTTCAAGACGAAGTAGTGTTCGCCCGACTCGGCCTGGTCGTGATCGACGAACAGCACCGCTTTGGCGTTCACCAGCGTTTGGCACTCAAGCAAAAAGGCGAGGATCAAGTCGGCCAACCCCACCAGCTGATCATGACGGCCACCCCTATTCCCCGCACCCTGGCGATGACCGCCTACGCCGACTTGGACACCTCGGTAATCGACGAACTGCCGCCGGGGCGCAGCCCGATCAACACCGTGGTGCTGGCCAACGACCGCCGCGACGCCGTCATCGAGCGACTGCGCGGCGTCTGCCAGAGCGGCCAGCAGGCCTATTGGGTGTGCACCCTAATCGAGGAATCCGACAAACTGCAGGCGCAGGCCGCCGAGGTGAGCTGGCAGCAGCTCAGCGAAGCGCTGCCGGAATTAACCGTGGCGCTGGTACACGGCCGGATGAAGCCCAGCGAAAAGGCCGAGGTGATGGCGGCCTTTAAAGCCGCCGACATCGACCTGCTGGTCGCTACCACGGTGATCGAGGTCGGCGTCGACGTACCCAATGCCACGCTGATGATTATCGAAAATGCCGAGCGCCTCGGCCTGGCCCAGCTGCATCAGCTGCGCGGCAGGGTCGGTCGCGGCAGCCAGCAGAGCCACTGTGTGCTGCTCTACCAAACGCCACTGTCGCGCAACGGCCGCCAGCGCCTGGCGGCGCTGCGCGACAGCAACGACGGTTTTGTGATCGCCGAACAGGACCTGCAATTGCGCGGCCCCGGCGAGGTGCTGGGCACCCGCCAGACCGGCTTGATGAGCTTTAAAATTGCCGACCTGCAGCGCGACGAAGACTTGGTCGACAGCGTGCGCGAACAGGCCATCTCCCTGCTGCAGCAACACCCGGAGAACGTCCAACCACTGATTGACCGCTGGCTGGCCGATCGCAGCCTGTACGCCCAGGTGTAGGCGACACCGCCAATACCGCTGCGACTTATCAAGCCGACAACTAGAGCGTTTTCATATACTCCAACAGCGCTCGACGCTCGCTATCTGACAGTGCGCGGGTCCATTCGTGACCGCGATTTTTCTTCGAGTACATGCCCGTATTAAAAATCATTCTATCCTCTAGGCCCCGCGCACCCACCGGAGGCGGCACAACCCAAGTTGGCCACAACAGGCCGCCGAGCAACAGGTCGGCCCCCCACTGGATTTCAGTGGGCATGTCCTGGGCCGGCTGACAACTGTAATAGGGAATACCCTGGCCACCGTCACCACAGTTCATCAAGTCGTAGTTCCAACCCATTTTGTCCCAGTTATAGCCACTAGACTCACCGTTGATACGCGTCTCAAAGGCATTGAAGTGCACCGGAGTCGTTGTGCGCTGGCGCCGCCAGACCTTGGGCCGCGTGTCGGGATCGAGAATTCCCCACACCGTCGGTACCGAGCCATTGTGCAAATACGGCGCGGAGGCCCACACGCCGTGCAATGGCGGTGTCACATAACCAACGGTCTTCTCTTCAAAGGCGCAGGCACCTTTTACCCGACCGACGCTCTCACCGATACCCAGGTTGGGAATCTGACCGAGGCTGGCTGCCAATGCAGGGCTGGTGGCATCGGCGAGTAATTCAAGATTGCCACTGTGGCCCAACGTGCGCGACAAGTGGTCGGCAAAATCCCCGCCGGAGATCCCAGAAAACATATAGTCGTCCAGGGTCTCAGTCATCCGGTCTTTTTCCTCTGGCAGAATATAGCCCGCCACTGCATCGGTATAAGACCACCAGAAGGTCGACACGTGCTCGCGCAACTCGCTGGCCCAACCCTCGGCCTGGGCGGGGTCGGTATCGATAATTTCCATCGGCACGGTGTAGCCGACCATGCCCGCCAGCACTGGATCGGGCAAAAAGCGTTTGTCGTTGATATAGCGCGGTGAGTAGGCTCCATGGCAGCCTGCGCAGGAACCATTACCCTTGGGCCGTGGGATGTCAGGGTTGGCATCATTTGCCCACAGGTCCTTTTCGTGGAACAACACCGCGCCCTGCTCGGCGAGGCCGCGGCGAATACAGCCGGAGTGATCGCCCTCTGTCGGTTGGCCGTCGCTACCGCGACAATAGCCGGCCGGATAGTCCGGCGCCTCAAGCGTCAGCGACCACTGATGAACATCTTCATAAGTGCCCTCATTGCCTTTTACCTGTTCGCCCGACAGATCGTTAACGCTGCCAAAGTACATATTGCCGCGGGATGAGTCCGTCGAGTGTCCACCAAACCACAGATAGCGCGTCTTATTGGACAGCCACCACCACGCTGGCGGGTCTTGGTCCCCGGTGTTTCCATGCAGCGGATAGGTGAGTAGGTGGGCGTCATTTTCCAACGAATCGAAATCGCGGCGAATCACCATCGCCTCGATCTCGGTGTCGGCGGCATTAGTACCCCGCGTGGTGTTAATCAGCGGGATATAGCCGACCGCGGGAACATCAAAGGGCAGCTCACTGCGCCCCTCGCGCTCGTACTGCGCGGCGTTGATCAAATCTAGGTACAAGACTCCCAACTCGGTATTGGTATTGGGCAGGCCCATAAATGTGCCGCTGTCATTGCCACCGTAGCTGCGGGTGTTCGCCACACCATCCCGGCTAGTCACCTCGCCGCTGCCGATTTGGCCGGCATGACAACTGAAGCAGGTCAGACCAATAGTGCCCATGTAATTGCCATCGGCATCCCTACCCTGGGCAAAGCCAAGCGGCAATCGGCCGCTGCCGCCAAAGTCCTTACTAAGCAGCTGCCGCTCATCAATACCGCGCTCGGCATCCACAATCGGATAGGGATTATAGATATGCGCTGGTGGTGGCGAATGACCGTAGCGTTCGAACAGCTCATCATCATAGTTCGCAGGGCGCTCAGGCATTTCCCACAACCGCCACAGGCTGTTCCACACCTGCGCCGATGCCACGCCACCAACATGATCGCCACTATGAGGCTGGTCCGAAGGCGTCATCGCCACCCAATCGTGACCATTTTGCACTGCCCGGCGCCATTCACCGCACGTCGCCGGGTCGCGCTTGGCAGAGTAAATCGCCTCTTTGCCTGCGGCCACGCGCAACGCATTCTGCCGCGCCTGGGTTTCAAACAAGGTATCGGTATGGCATATCTCATAGGGATCATTGAAGTGAACCCCATAGGCTTCGCTGTCAATCAGCTGCGCCGAGCCCGCAAAGCCATCGGCTTGCAACAACCGCCTGGGGTCGCGACTCCAGTCAATGGGGGTGGTATCAGCCGCGCCGTCGCAAAGTTGATTAACAAAAAAATGCTTGCCGGGGTTACCCAGCAGTGGTGGCAACTCGGCAGCCCCACCAACACCAGAGGGCGTACAATCAACACCGCTCTGCCAACAGCTAAGCAAGCGATGCACGGCATTATAAGCTGCGCCGCCCTTGACCCAGGGCTTGCCGCCGCTATGCGGCTCAGAGTCATCAGAAGCTTCTCGCAGCAGTAGATTGTTATCGACACCGCCGCCCAGTCGCTGCCACGCCTGGTGTGTATTGGCGTAGTCTTCAGCAGGGTTCGCCGACAACAAAAAACGCCGACCGTCGTCAACATCGGCCACCCCTTCGGGTATGTGACAACTGCGACAAAAACCCAACTGCGGCTGCACATTGTTGACGAAGTGCTCACCGCCGAGTTCACTGCGACTGTCACCCGTCGCGACACCGGCGGGCTGACCGTTTTCAACATTGCCCCCGCCACAGGCAGAAATAAGCAGCGCGGTCAGGGCCGCCGCCCAGAGATTGTTAGCTTTCACCAGCATCACTCACACCCCGTCGTTATTATTTGCCGATGGTAGTGTGCAAGACGACTTCTCAGTGAGGGGCAGTTGTGCCATAATTTTTGTCATATCAGGCCAGGCAACCATGACAAATTCCAAACTTATCGGAGTGCCCTCGGCATACCTTAACCTCATTGTGCAGCTCGCCGAGGCCCGCGGGGTGACGGCCGACCGCCTGCTGCAAGGGCTATCCATCGACCCCGCGCACCTAGCCCGCAGCGACAGCCGGGTCGACCAGGCGACTACTGCGGCGCTGCTGCTGCGCGCGCTGTCGCTCAGCGGTGACCCCGGATTCGGCTTTGCCATCGGCTTGAACAGCCAAATGACCAGCCACGGTTTTGTCGGCCTGGGCCTGGCCACCTTCAACACCGTGCGCGATGTCCTGGAGTTCGGCCGGCGCTTTGTCAGTTTGCGTACCCCCTTTCTGCATATGGCAATCCGCGCAGACGGCGACCACACCTTTGTTGAGGTAACCGAGGCCGTTGAGCTCGGCCCCCTCAGGCAGTGCGTGTTTGAATTTTTCCTATCGGGGCTGTGGCGCATGGCCCAACAGATAGCTAGCGAGGTGCGCGCCGACGACCGGCGTATTGCCCTGTGCTTCGACTTCGCGCCTCCGGCCTATTTCCAAGACTATTGCGCACTGCTGCCGAGCTGCGAATTCCACAGCCCGATCAATGCCTTGCGCCTACCCAGCGAATTATTGAATCAGGAACTCTCCACCGCCGATCGCAGCACCGCCGAACTGGTTACTCAGCAGTGCGAGCGCGAACTCAGCGAGATCGGCGCTGCCGCGGTGCCCTTTGTCAACCGCGTGCGCGCCATACTCGATGAAGTCGACAGCGACTACCCCAAACTAGACGAATTGGCAGCACAGTTGCACCTGTCAGCGCGCAGCTTAAAGCGCCGCCTGCAGACCGCCAATTCGACTTTCCAACAAGAGCTCGATGCCGCGCGGCTGCGCCGTGCCAAGCGTCTGCTGTGCAACGGTCAGTTGAGTATCGGCGAAATTGCCCTGCGACTTGGCTACCGGGAACCGGCAAATTTCACCCGCGCCTTCCGCAAATGGACCGGCGAAACGCCATTGGCCTACCGCAAGAAAAATCACTAGCGGCGGGCATCGCTCAACAAATACGGATGCCTGGGCGCCTAGCCGATAAAACAGCAGCTCCCGGACACCAAGCATCAATCCTCGAAGCAACCGCGCTGTGCAAAGCAAAAACCCTTGGTCGCCGCCGGGTGGCGCTGCAGCTCGAAGTCGATGGTCATGTCGCGGCCCAGCCGGTAGACCTGCTCCTCGCTGGCCGGCTCGCCGTTGACAAAGATGCGGTTGGCGGCGTCGACATAAACCTGGTACTCCAGCCGCTGCGGCGAGTCCTCGAAAAACAGGCTGGCGCCGAGTAGCAGCAGTGTCAGCGCCGCCAGTGCCAGCAACATCGCGCCCAGCAACGCCTTCACTTGCGTTTGTCTTCCAGCCGCAGCGCTTTAAGGCCCTCTTCCAGACTGTCCAGATGCTCGCGCAATCCGGCCTTGCTGGCCGAGATGCCGACGGTGAGAATATCGAGCACCGTCATATGTGCCAGCCGCGAGGGCAGCGGCGTATAGGCGCCCTCGTCGTTGGCCACATCGACGTAGATCGGCAGGTCACTCAAGTCGGCGATCGGGCTGCCGCTGGGGGCCAGCGCAATCACCGGCGCGCCATTTTTTTTCGCCAGCTTGATGGCGTCGAGCAGGGCGCGGGTGCGGCCGGACTGGGAGATCGCCACCACCACGTCGTCGGCGTGCAGCGACATCGCCGACATCGCCTGCACATGGGGGTCGGCGTAAACGCTGGCACTGATCTGCAGGCGGAAAAAATTGTGCTGGGCGTCGCTGGCCACCGCCGCCGAGGCGCCAAAGCCATAGAACTCCACCCGCCGGGCATTGCCCAGCAGTTGCACCGCCTTTTCGATGGCTTCCACCTCGATGCTGTCGCGCACCCGCTTCAAGGCCTCCATGGTCGAATCAAAGACCTTGAAGGTGTACTGGCGAGCGCTGTCGTCGTCGCTGTAGCTAAAGGCCTCGTACTCGGGGCTGTGAGCCACATGCTGGGCCAGCGCCACTTTAAAATTCTGAAAGCCGTCGCAGCCCACCGCGCGGCAAAAACGCACCACCGTCGGCTCGCTGAC
>NZ_JBFIGO010000015.1:0-43641 GCF_041602295.1 Spongiibacter sp.
AACAGCCCCGAGGTGGCGATCAAAATAGAGGTGCCCAAATCCGGTTGCGTGGCCACCAGCAATGTCGGCACAAAGATCAGCACCAGACTGGTGGCGGTATGCCGCCACCCCGGCGGCAAGGGGTGATTGGACAGGTGCCAGGCCACGGTCATCGGCATGATCAGCTTGGCCAATTCCGAAGGCTGGAAGCGAAAGCCGCCCAGCGACAACCAGCGCTGCGCGCCCTTGGCACCCACACCAAAGAAATGTACCGCCAGCAACAGCACGATACAGCCGGCAAAGGCAAACGGCGCCCAGCGCTGTAACTGTTCCGGGTGCAGCTGGGCCACCAGAATCATGGCGACAAAAGCCACCGACAAAAAGCGCCCCTGACGCAGCACCGCGCCAGTGCTTTCATCGCTGGCGCTGTACAGCACCATCAGCCCGACACCACTTAGCAACAGCAGTAAGAACAGTAACACCGGGTCGATGCGCAGACGCTGAGACAGGCTGCGCTGGCTGTGCATGGGGCCGCTGCCGCTGGGTAGCTGACGCACAAAATCCGAATTATTCATCGCTACTTTCCTCGCCGGGCAAGGGCGGCTCGCCCAATAGGTAGGCATCGATCATCGCTTTGGCCACCGGCCCGGCCACACCGCCGCCGCTCTCGCCATTTTCAACAATCACCGCCACCGCGATTTGCGGGTCTTCGGAGGGCGCAAAGGCAACAAACAGGGCGTGATCGCGCTTGCGCTTTTCCAGTGACTCAGAGTCATATTTTTCGCCCGCCGCAATCCCCACCACCTGGGCGGTTCCCGTTTTACCGGCCAGTCGATACTGCAGACCGGGGCGCAGCGAGCGACCGGTACCGCGGCTGTCATAAATCACCTGTTCCATGGAATGGTTAATGGCGTCCCAATAGGCCTCGGGCACATCTTCCATTTTGCCGAGCAGCGGCGCCTCGACCTCGGCCCCACCCACAGCGGCGAGCAGGCGCGGCGCCCGCAGCTCACCCCGCGAGGCGAGCACCGAGGTGGCCACCGCAATCTGCAGCGGCGTCGCCAACATAAACCCCTGACCGATGCCCACGTTAATGGTTTCGCCGGGGTACCAGTGACTGCCGCGCGTCTCCTGCTTCCATTGGCGAGACGGCAACAAGCCACCGCGCTCGTTGGTATTATCGATGCCGGTGACCTTGCCCAGGCCAAAGCGCTCGCCAAAGGCGTGCAGGCGATCAATACCCAGCTTATAGGCCAGCTCGTAAAAATACACATCGCAGCTTTCTGCGATAGCCTGCTCCATATTCACGGTAAAACCGTGACCGCCGCGCTTCCAGTCGCGGTAGCGGCGACTGTCGTTGGGCAGACTAAAAAAACCGGGGTCGGCATAGCGGGTCGCCGGTGTCACGGCGCCGTAGTACATGCCGGCCAGTGCCCAAATCGGCTTTACCGTCGACGCCGGCGGGTACTGGCCCTGCAAGGCGCGGTTGTACAGCGGCAGGTCGTTGTCGTTCTGCAGCGCCCGGTAGTCGCGACCGCTGATGCCGCTGACAAACAGATTGGCGTCGTAGCTCGGGGTGCTCAGCAGTGCGATAACCCCACCGGTTTTCGGGTTGATCGCCACGGCCGCGCCGCGCCGCCCCGCCATGGCCTCAAAGGCGACGCGCTGCACGTGGGCATCGAGGTGCAACTGTATATCACCACCGGGCAGGGGGTCGTGGCGCTCCAGCACCCGTAAAATACGGCCGTGGGCATTACTTTCGACGTTTTGATAGCCCACCGTGCCGTGCAACAGTTCTTCGTAGTATTTTTCCAGACCAATCTTGCCAATATGGTGGGTGCCGCTGTAATTCACCGGGTCGATAACATCCTGCTCGCTTTCACTCACCCGCCCGACATAGCCCAGCACATGGGCAAACAGCTCACCCTGGGGGTAGTGGCGCACCAACTGGGCGTCGATATCCACGCCGGGCATGCGGTGACGATTGACGGCAATGGCAGCGATTTCGGCTTCGCTAAGGCGAAATTTCAGCGGCACCTCTTCGTAGGGACGGCGGCGACGCAGACGTTTTTCGAACTGTTCGATGTCGTCGTCACTGAGTTCGACGAGACTGCTGATAAGCGCCAGCGTCTCGTCCAGCGACTTCACTCGCTCGCGCACCACACTGAGGGTATAGCTGGGAATATTTTCCGCCAGCAACACGCCGTTGCGATCGAAAATCAGCCCGCGCTTGGGGGCGATGGGCATTAACTGAATGCGGTTGCGGTCGGACTGGGTTTTATAGATGTCGTAGTCAAAGATTTGCAACTGGGTATAGCGCGATACCAGGATACTGGTCATCACCAGCAGCATAACGATAGACACCAGCATGCGGCGCTTGTATATGCTGCGCTCGTAATAGGTATTCTTCAGTAACTGGCGTCTGGGTAGTTTGGCCATTAATCAGCGGTGATAGGGGTGACTGGCAAGTATCGTCCACGCGCGATACAGCTGCTCGGCGAACATAACCCTTACCAGCGGATGTGGCAAGGTCATCGCCGACATCGACCACTTTTCCACTGCGGCCGACAGGCACTCTGCCGCCAGACCGTCTGGGCCACCAACCAAAATACTGACGTTATCGCCCTCCATGCGCCATTGCGACAGCGACTTGGCCAGCGACTCGGTGCTGATCGAGCGGCCGCGCACATCCAGGGCAATAATGCGGTCCCCGCGGGGGATGGCCGCCATCATCGCCTCGCCCTCTTGGGCAATGGCGCGGCGAATATCGGTGTTTTTCCCGCGCTTAGCCAGCGGCAACTCGCGGATATCAAACTGTATTTCGGGCGGCAGCCGCTTGCGGTATTCCGCCACCCCGGCCTCCACCCAGTCGGGCATTTTGCCGCCGATACAGAGCAGGCTAACTCTCATCAGCACCGTCGCTGCTGTCACTGTCGCCGGCCGCAGGCACTTGCCACAGGCGCTCCAAATCGTAGAACAGACGCGCTTCGGGCAACATGATGTGCACAACGACATCGCCAAAGTCCACCAACACCCAGTCAGCGGTCTGCTGCCCTTCCATGCCCAGCGGGGTGAAGCCGGCTTTCTTGGCGTCTACCCAAACATTGTCAGCGAGGGACTTAACATGGCGGTTAGAAGTACCACTACAGATCACCATATAATCGGTGACGCCGCTGATACCGCGAACATCCAGTGTGGTGATGTCGCGCCCTTTCAGGTCTTCCAGTGCGTCAATCACCAGGGTTTTCAATTGCTCAACGGCCATTAATTCTCAGTTCCTGTTTGCGTATCTTGATAGAGGCCCCAACGGGCAATTTGCTCTGCCACCGCAGCGGGCAGCAGGTAATGAATAGAGCGCCCGGCCGCCAAACGGTCGCGGATATCGGTAGCGGAGATCGGCAGCTGTATCAGCTTACTACTATAAAAACCGCCCGCCGCCCGGCGACCCAAATCGGCGGCAAGGGCGACGCGGCACGCGGCCATGGTGTCGGCCACCACGGCATCGGCCTGCAGCGGGTGATCGGCCCGCTCAATGACCATAAGATTGGCGTAGTCCAACAACTGCTGCCAGTGCTGCCAACGGTGCAGCTTGGCATAGGCATCACTGCCGACCACGGCGGTCAGCGCCACCTCGTCGCCCAGCTCCTGGCGCATCTCGCGCAGGCTGTCGACGGTATACGAGGCGCCGTCGCGACGCAGCTCGCGGTCGTCGACCTGCAGTTCAGGCACTTCGGCCACCGCCGCCTCGACCATCGCCAAACGCTGCGCACTGCTGGCACCGGGGCGCCCGCGCAGCGGCGGCTGATGGCTGGGCATCAAGCGCACTTCGTCGGCCACCAACAGTTCGCGCAGTTCGATGGCTGAGCGCAAATGCCCGTTGTGGATCGGGTCAAAGGTGCCGCCAAATACCACAATGTGCCGACGCGACGCGGCCATCAGCAATGCATCGCCTTAGCCGCGCACATGGCCATCGCCAAACACCACCCATTTCTGGGAAGTCAGACCCTCTAAACCAACCGGCCCGCGGGCGTGAATTTTATCGGTGGAGATGCCAATCTCGGCGCCCAGGCCGTATTCAAAGCCGTCGGCAAAGCGCGTAGAGGCATTGATCATCACCGAGCTGGAGTCGACCTCGCGCAGGAAACGCCGCGCCAGGGTGTAGTTTTCGGTGACAATGGATTCGGTGTGCCCGGAGCTGTAGCGGGCGATATGCGCCATCGCCTCGTCGATACCGGCGACCACCTTGACCGACAGAATGGGCGCCAGGTACTCGGTGGCCCAGTCTTCCTCAGTGGCTTCCACGGCCCCCATCAGCACCTGCCGGGTGCGCGGACAGCCGCGCAGCTCGACACCGGCGGCCTGCAGGTCGTCGGCGATACCGGGCAGCAGCTCTTCGGCGCGGCTCTCGGCAATCAACAGGGTTTCCATGGTATTGCAGGTGCCAAAGCGCTGGGCCTTGGCATTCACGGCAATAGCGCGGGCCTTGGCGGCGTCGGCGGCATCGTCGATATACACGTGGCAAATACCGTCGAGGTGCTTAATGACCGTTACCTGGGCGTCGCGCGAAATACGCTCGATCAGGCCCTTGCCGCCGCGCGGCACAATCACATCGACGTATTCGGGCATGGTAATCAGCTCACCAACGGCGGCGCGATCGGTGGTTTCCAGCACTTGCACGGCGGTTTCCGGCAGGCCGGCAGCGGCCAGGCCCTGACGAATACAGGCGGCCAGCGCCTGGTTAGAATGAATCGCCTCCGAGCCGCCGCGCAAAATGGCGGCATTGCCGGACTTCAGGCAGAGGCTGGCGGCCTCGGCGGTCACATTGGGGCGCGACTCGTAAATAATACCGACCACACCGAGCGGCACGCGCATTTTGCCTACTTGAATGCCACTGGGGCGGTAGTTCATGTCGCTGATTGCGCCCACCGGGTCGGGCAGCGCCGCAACCTGCTTCAGGCCTTCAATCACCGCGTCTATGCCCGCCGCGGTCAGCGCCAGACGGTCGAGCAATGCGGCGTCGAGGCCGGCGGCCTCACCGGCCTTGAGGTCTTTTTGGTTCGCCTCGGCGATGGCCGGGCGCGCAGCATCCACGGCCTCAGCAATAGCCAGTAGTGCGCGGTTTTTCACCCCGCTGTCAGCAGCGGCCAACAGCCGCGAAGCGGCGCGAGCCTGCTGTCCCAGCTGCTGCATATACTGTTTGACGTCCATCTACGCGAATCCCCTTGAGCCCTGCGCTAAAACCGGCGACCGCCGGTTGCGGAAAAAGCGCACAGTATACCGGAATGCGACGGGACTCACTACGCGGCAACACCCCGCAGTACACCCAGCCAGTGGACCTACAGCGAGAGACCGTCCAAAAGCATGTGCAGGGCGTCGAGCCGGGCCAGTGGATCATCCACTTCCAGCAGCGGATAGACATCAGCGGCATCCAAGGGCAGCAGCTGCGCCAGGCGATTGACCAGCTCCCCGGCACCGTTGACATCGGCACTAAAGCCCATGCGCTGAACATGGGGATGCTCCACCAACTGGGCGAGCAGCGCCGCCAGCTCCTCGGTGGTTTCCGGCAGCGGCACGTCTTCGGGCTCCTCCAGCCACTGCACCCGGCCGCGCTGCAAGCCGCTATCGTCGCGGTAGCTGTAGTCCAGGCGAAAGCGGCGGCCACCCTCAACGACCACCCCCAGCAAACCGTCCTCGGTTTGGTCCCAGTCGACGATATTCGCCTCGCAGCCCACCGCCGCCAGGCGCTGCGCGTCACCCGCGCCGGCCACTTCGCTGCCAGCATGCAGGTACACAATGCCGAAACTGCCCTGCTCGCGCAGGGTCTGGGTCACCAGGTCCAGATAGCGGCGCTCAAAAATTCGCAGTGCCAGGCGCCCGCCGGGAAACAATACCGAGCCCAGCGGGAATAGCGGGTAGTCATCTTGTTGCTCAATCGCCATCGCGGCATCAACCCCTGCTTTGTTGAGCATTGTTTTCCGGCCCCAGCGGCTTAAGCATCAGTATCAACTTAGGCAGCAGCAGCATGGCGCCGAGCAGCGCCGCCACCATCGCCAAGCCGGTAAGCAGGCCAAAGTAGATACTGGGGTTGAAATTAGACAGCGCCAAAATAGAGAAGCCAAAGACAATAATCACCGAGGTGTAATACATCGCCTTACCGATACTACCGTGACAGCGGTACATGGTTTGCAGGTAGTTGCGATCGCGGGGGAACTCGTCGCGAAAGCGATGTACGTAGTGAATCGTGTCGTCCACACCGATTCCCACGGTGATGGCAGCTATGGTAATGGTCATCATGTCCAGCGGGATACCCGCCAGCCCCATGCCGCCGAGCACCGCGCCGGCCGCCAGCAAATTGGGCGTCAGGGCGATCATCGCCAGGCTTAAGGAGCGAAACAGCACCACGAACATCGCCAGAATCGCGACAAACACCGCCGCCAGGGTGAGGATCTGCGAGGTAAATAGGCTTTGCAGCATATTGTTGTACAACACCAGCAGGCCGGTCAGCTCTACCTGTTCCTCCTCAAACCCCATCTCGTCAATCAAATGGCGCCGCACCTGCTTGAGAAATTCATTGCGCTCCAGGCTGTGACTGGTCTCTTTCACACGCAAGCTGATGCGCGCCTGGTCAACCTCTGGCGACAAATACGGGTCGAGCAAAATACCGCTGATCGACTCGGGCAAGGAGCGCTCCGCCAACGCTAGCTGCAGGTCGTCGACATTGCCCATGATCATCTGCATCAGCTCGTAAAATGTGGCCAGCGACAACACCTTACCGGTCTCAGGCAGGCCGTCGAGATAGTTGTGCACGTCCTGAATCCGGCGCATTCCCGCCACCGTAAACCAGGCACTTTGACTGGCACCGGCACTGCCAGCAGCCGCGCCAAAATCGTCTGCACCGCCGAAGTCATCGGCAAAATCATCGGCAAAGTCATCGCCGGCAAAGCTGCTGTCTGCGGCAAAATCATCGGCGCCGCCATCGTCGGGGCCGCCGTCGCCAAACAGCTGGTCAAACTCCGCGGCAGCAGCTTCAGCGACCGCGCTGTCGACCGGCGCCTGCGGCTCGTCAAGCACCGCAACGGCTTTGTCGCTGGGCCGGTTGAGAATGATGTCCAGACCAATGGTGCCGCCCAACTCGGCATCAATCGTTTCCATGCCCTGATAGATTTCCGTGTCTTGATGGAAGTAATCAATAAAGCGATTTTCCACTTTCAACTGGGAAATTCCCCAGCCACTGAGCAACAACAGCAGCACCGATACCAGCAAAATCGTGCCGCCAAAGCGTTCGGTCGCCACGGCAAAATAGCGCGTAAATGAACCTTCGCCGCCGGCGCCACCCTTCTCGTCGCGGGCGGGCAGCAGCATCAACACGCAGGGTAGCACCAGGAAGCTGAGCAGCAGTGCCGCGGTCACCCCCATCGACATCATCCAGCCAAAGTCGATCACCGGGCGAATACCGCTGACCACCAGCGAGGCGAAGGCCACCAGCGTGGTCAGCGCGGTATAAATACAGGGCCGCGCCATCAAACTCACGGTATCGCTAACGCGCTGCAGCTGCGTGCTCTGCGGCGCCAGCGCCGACAATTCGCGGTAGCGCACCACCAAGTGGATGGTGATCGCCAGGGTGATAATCAGCAGCAGCGCGACAAAATTGGCCGAGATGACCGTCAACCGCCAGTCCAAAAACGCCAACAGGCCAAGCATAAAGACCACGGTGAGCACACAATTAAGCAGCGGGATCAGCACCCAGCGCGGACTGCCAAAAATCACCAGCAGCAGCACGACGATAAACAGCAGAATGCCGCTGCCAAACACTTTCAGATCACTTTTCACAAAGTCGATCATGTCCACGGTGATCATCGGCACACCGCCGAGAAACAACTTGGCGCCGTTGCGATAGTCGTCCAACACCGCCCGCGCTTGCGAGACCAGCTCTTCCTGACTTTCGTGAACTTCGCTTACGTAATCGCTAAACGCTTTTTCGGCCTGCGCCAACTGCCGCTGCCCATCGGCAGTCAATACCCCCTGCTTGGCCTGCGCGCGAAGTGCATCGCGCTCATCCAACAGGCGATAAAACTTGTCGTCGCGCTGCAAGTTCACCTGCAGGGCCGTGGTCTTGCCGTCGGGGCTGGTGAGCAGCGAACGGTAAATCGGACTGTTGGCAAACTCCTGGCGCGCCATATCAACATTGGCGGTGCCGGCACCCAGGGTGGGAATGTCTCCGCCGGTGACATCAGCCAGGCTGACTGGAGGGCTCTGCAACAGCGGCACATCGAGAATGGAGTTGATGCTGGACACCTGGGGCAGCGCCGCCAAGTCGTCGCGCAGCCGTGCCAGCGTCGCCAGCTGCGGCTGGGCAAACAAATCGCCCTCGGGCTGATAGGTCACCAGCAAAAAGTCTTCTGTCTGGTAACGTTTGCTGATCTCGCGAAAGTACTCCAGCGAGGTGTCGCCTTCGAGCACCAGTGCTTCAGAAGACGCATCGAGCTTCATGCCGGGGATATAGCTACCGAGAAAGCCAATTACCACAAACAACACCAGTAAAACCCAGGGAGCGTTGCGAAGAATCAATGCTTGATACAGGCTGGCGAACCGCGCAGTCATTAGAGTTCCTTAATTGCCGGGCAGCAATGCCCAATAATTCACGAGAGAAAGTCGTTTATTCACCCCAGCGCGGCAGCAGTGTCTGCGCCACACCGAGATGGTCCAATACCCGCGCCACCACAAAATCGACGATATCGTCGACGCTACGGGGGCGGCGATAAAAGCCCGGCGATGCCGGCATGATGGTGGCGCCCATTTGACTGAGGCTGAGCATATGTTGCAGATGAATGCTCGACAAGGGCATTTCCCGCGTTACCAACACCAACTGGCGCCGCTCTTTGAGTACCACATCGGCCGCGCGTTCGATCAAATTGTTGCTGGCGCCGCAAGCAATCGCCGACAGCGTGCCGGTACTGGCCGGACACACCACCATCCGTGTCGGCGCACCGCTGCCCGAGGCCACTGCGGCCATCCAGTCTTCCGGGCCGTGTACCTGCAGCTGCGCGGGGTCACAGCCAAAGCGCGCCACCAGATACTTGTGCAGCGCCTGGGGCTTGGCCGGCAAGTTGTCATCCGTTTCCGTCGCCACCACCAGCAGCGCCGCCTTGGAGATCATAAAATGCACCGGACATCCCGCCGCCAGCAAACACTCCAGCAAGCGCAGGCCGTACTGCGCCCCCGATGCTCCGGTCATTGCCAGTGTGACAGACTCCATCACCTACTCCCTGTTACGCAGCGCGTTGAGCATTTGCTGATGCACGCCGCCGAAACCGCCGTTACTCATAATCACCAAGTGGTCGCCAGCGCGCAGCATCGCCGCCAGCGAACGCACGCAGCCGGCAAGATCGCTACTCAAACGCGCCGGCACCTGACTGTCGGCAATCACGCCATCCAGCGACCAGTTTAAACCCGGCGGCTGGTACCAAATGACTTCGTCAGCGGCCGCCGTGGAGGCCGCCAAACGATCTTGGTAGATCCCCATACGCATGGTATTCGATCGCGGTTCTATCAGCGCAATAATTCGACCACCGTCCTTCACCCGGCCGCGCAGGCCCTGCAGGGTGGTTTCAATGGCGGTAGGGTGGTGGGCAAAATCGTCGTAGACCGACACGCCATCAATGCAGCCCAGCAGCTCCATCCGCCGTTTCACGCCCTGAAAGCGCCCCAAGGAAGCAATACTGTCGGCCGGCAATACACCGACATGACGAGCTGCCGCAATCGCGGCCAGTGCATTGGCGACATTGTGGGCACCGGTATGCGACCAACTGACCTCGCCCTGCTCGCGCCCCTGATGCAGCACCGTGAAACGGGAGTAATCGTCACTGCATTGCGCCGACTGCCAGGCGGCATCGGCGCCGCTGACGCTCAGCTCCTCGCGCTCGCTCCAGCAACCCAGCGCCAGGGTGTCGTCGATAGCCACCACCGCCGCCGGGTAAATTATCCGGCCACTGGCCGGCACCGTGCGCACCACGTGGTGAAACTGGCGCTGTATGGCCTGCAGGTTGTCAAAAATATCGGCGTGATCGAATTCGAGGTTGTTAATAATCAGCGTGCGTGGGCGGTAATGGACAAACTTGGAGCGTTTGTCGAAAAAGGCGCTGTCGTACTCATCGGCCTCGATAACAAAAAAATCGGAGTCACCCAACCGCGCCGACAGACCGAAATCGGCCGGCACACCGCCGATCAAAAACCCCGGATCGTAACCGCAATCTTGCAAGATCCAGGCGAGCATACTACTGGTAGTGGTTTTGCCGTGGGTACCCGAGCAGGCCAGCACCCAGCGCCCCTGCAGTACATGGTCACTCAGCCACTGCGGCCCCGAGGTATAGGGCAGGCCGCGCTCCAACATATATTCAACGGCCGCATTGCCCCGCGACATGGCATTGCCCACCACCACCAGATCCGGCGCCGGGTCGAGGTGGGCGGGCTCATAGCCCTCCATTAACTCGATGCCCTGAGCTTCCAGCTGGGTGCTCATCGGCGGATACACGTTGGCATCGGAGCCGGTGACCCGGTGCCCCAGCTGCCGGGCCAAACTGGCGAGGCCGCCCATGAAGGTGCCGCAAATACCGAGGATGTGAATATGCATTACTTGTGCTTCGACCAAGGAATAGTGGCGAGCATGGTATCACCGGCCCCGGGTAAGCTCTACGGTCTGGCGCCGCCGCGGCAGACCCGCTCCCCAAAAAAAAGGCCGGGCAAAGCCCGGCCTTTTTGTCACTGCCAATCGACGCCTTAGAAAGAGGCGCCCACCCACAGCCACAGCTTGTCGGTATCAACCGCCAACTCATCGGCCGAATAGGCGGCGTACTTCACGCCCGCCGAATAGTGCTTGCCGAATTTCTTGCTGTACACCGCATTGACCTCACTGCCGTAGTTATCGACACCACTGCTGTCGTCATCGGCGCTGTAGTCGTGGTAAGCCAGTGCCCACTTGCCGCCGGCCAAGCTTCCACCCAGCGACACATAGCTGTCTACCAAACCGCCCGCCGGGGTGTTGAGGAAAATATCCGCCCAACCGTTAAATTTGTGCAGCGTGGCCAGCGGCGTGGCAAAGCCGTAGGCGCCGTCATCACTGCCCAGCACTTCGTAACCGAGCTTGGCAGTCAGCCCTGCAGCGCTGACACCCCCCTCAAGCAACAGATAGTCGGCATCGGCCTCATTGGCACCGGCTTCGGCCGACTGCGTCGCGTACTCGACGCTGTACAACAGCTTTGTGTTGCCGGCCGGGGCGGCGCCGCTGAAGCTCAAACCGTAGGTATCCAGCGTCGCCTCATTGCCCTGATCCAGCTCCAACAGATAGGAATAGGCGGTGAGTTTACCCGCGCCGGTCTGATAGCTGGCATTGACCAGATGGTCCTTGCTGTCGAGGTCGGCAGCCTCAGCAAAAATGCGATTGCGCTGGTTAATATAGGCGTAGTTCAGCGACAGTTTGTCGCTGGCCTTATAGGCCATACTCAAGCCGTCAAAGGTCTGTTTGTCCTGCCGCCAGCCAACGTGACCAACATGGCGGTGACCATCGAAGGCAATGACCTGACGACCCAGCTTAGCCGTTACCCCGCCCTGCGTATATTGCACAAAAGCCTGATCCAACTCAGTGGTTTCAGGGTCGGCAATCACCGAATACTGCCCGGTTTTATAGCCGCTAGGCGGTACACTGTAATCGCCCTCACCCGCGACAATGCGGGTATCTTCCATTTCCACGGTGGCGGAGAAACCGCTGACGCTGCCGGTCTGATAACCCAGCTTGGTACGCAGCGTCAGTGCGCTGGCGTCGTCCAGCCCGTTGTCTTGCTCCACCGATTCATAGCGCAGGCGAAAATCGCCATAGGCCTTACCGTCGCTCAAGGCCTCGGCAACGCTGTCGGCGGCCTGGGCAGGAATCGCCGCCGCACAGCCGGCAATGGCCACGGCCAGCGCCGCTTTTGAATAAACTGTCATACCGCTTATCTCCTAGTAGTCTTTAGCTATCTTGTGGCGGCACCTAACGGCCCAGCCATGGCGAAAAATTGTTGGCGAATTTATCACTGGCAAGCAGCCGCAATGGCCACCGCATTTCGCTCAAGCAGTATTTAGCAAGGCCTATGCCAGACTAGGCATGCCAGGAAAATATTTTTGAAAACCGATTAATATCAATGAGTTAACAATAGAAAATAGACTGAGAAAGGCGTTGACGGGGCCTGCGAACCAGCACGAGGCGCACCCGCAAAAAGATGCGACTCACAATGAAGCCGAGGCGCACCGAAACGCAGCCGCCCCGGCGCGCCAAAACCTTGCCGACGCGCACAATCGTGGCGCAGCCATGGTCAGCGATTCAAGCTCCACAGCAGCGCCAGCAGCAGAGCAAAACTCACACCCTGCCAAAAACGCAGCGGATGACGCTGAATCAGCGGCTGGAACTGCGCCTGCTGATAGTCGGGATTGGGGTGCTGCAGATCGTGAACAAACTCGGCGATATCGTGGTAGCGCAAATCGGCATTGATACTCAGCGCCCGTTTCAGCGCGCGGTCCAGCCAAAACGGCACATGGGGATTGTATTCACAGGCGGAAATATAGCGCAGCCGCGCGTAGTCGGCAGCGCTGCGACACTGCTCCAGTTTGCCCTCATAGGGCAGCTTGCCGGTCAGCATTTCGTAGGCCAGCACGGCCAGCGAAAACTGGTCGGCGCGCGCGCTCGGTGGCTTTCTCAACACATGCTCTGGCGCGGAGTACTGCGCGGTACCAAGAATGTGGTCGCGCTGCAGCGGCGCCGCAATTTCCGCCAATCCGGCGACATGGCAGCTGCCAAAGTCGATAATGCGCACACTGCCGTCATCGGCCACCAAGACATTGTCGGGCTTGATATCCTGGTGCAGGGTGTCGCGGCGGTGCATGGCCTGCAGGCCGCGGGCAACCTTGGCAAGCATCGCCACCGCCGCGCTGACCGCCGCCTTGTCGCGACCCGCCATCCACTGCCCCAGTGTCTGGCCCGACACGTACTCAGCCAAATAGTAGAGGCTAGTCGGCCGCTGCGGCGGCTCCACTATCGACACCACCGCCGGGTGGTCGATGCGCCGACCGATCCAGCTTTCCAACACAAAACGCTCGATATAAGCCGCGTCGTCGAGGTAGTGCAGCGACGGCGTTTTCATCACATAGTGACGATCCGCCGTGGCATCAAACACCTTGTATAGCTGGCTGCGCGGACTGGCGTGAATCTCCTCCTCCACCACTAAACCATCGATCACCGCGCCCTCGGACAGCGGCGGCGGGAAGGGTAGCTCGGTCAACTTGCGGTAGACATCTTCGACATCGGCCAGCGGCAACGCCTCAACGCGCAGCAGCTGGCAGCTCAGATTGTCATTGCTGCCGGCCTCCAGCGCCGCGGCAATCAGCCGTTCGCAGGCGGCGTCGAGATCGCCGCCGGCACCAACAATTAACGCCTGCAGCTGCTCAGCCGCCAGGAAATCGTGCACGCCATCGGTGCTCAGCATAAACACATCGCCACAGCAGACATCCACTGCCCGGTAGTCGACATCGAGGTTGATATCCAGGCCCATGGCGCGGGTTAAATAGGCGTGACCCGCACTGATGCGGCGGGCGTGATCGCGGGTCAGCTGCTCCAGCTCGCCATCGCGCAGGCGATAGATACGGCTGTCGCCAACGTGGAACAAGTGCGCCAGCTGCGACTTGAACACCGCCACGCTGAGGGTCGATACATAGCCCTTTTCCGCCTGGGCATAGCCCTGACCCTGGGCAAACAGCCAGCGATTCAGAGCGTTGAGCACCTGCTGCGCCGAGCGCTTGACCGACCAGGCATCGGGCGTGGAAAAATAATCACTGAGAAAACCGGTGACGCAGCTCTCGGCCGCCTCCTTGCCCGCCTCGGCCGCCGACACACCATCGGCAATAACCGCGACAGCCCCCTTAATAGTGAGCAGCGAATCGTCGGGCACACGCACGCCGAGGCTGTCCTCATTAAACGACTTAAGCCCAGCGCTACTGCGCTGGGCTATGGTCAGTTGCAATCCACCATCTAGGTGCAAGGCAGTACTCTCCTTGATTAAGGGCGCGGCGCGGCCGCGCTGATCAGCTCACTTCGATCAGCGCCACACTGCCGTCGTCATTGTATTCGGCAATATGCCCCTTGGGTTCGGTCATAAACTGCACGGCAACAAACACGAAGGCGGCACAGGCAGCGATCACCATAAAGAAGCTGGAGGCGTCGACAAAGCTCAATACCGTCAGGAAGATCACTGCACCGACGTTGCCGTAGGCACCGGTCATACCAGCAATCTGTCCCGTCATGCTGCGCTTAACCAGCGGCACGATCGCAAATACGGCACCTTCACCGGCCTGCACAAAGAACGAGCAGCACATGGTAGAAATTACCGCCAACCAGATCGGCCAATCCGAGGTGATTTGGCTAAGCAGCATATAGCCGGCGGCCAGGCCGCAAATCAGGATGCTGAGTGAACGGCGACGACCGAATTTGTCTGACAGATAACCGCCACCGGGGCGCGCGACCAGATTCATAAAGGCGAAGCCCGAGGCCAGCATACCGGCTTTCACCGCGCTCAGCTCAAAGGTATCCATAAAGAACAGCGGCAGCATTGACACCACGGCCAATTCTGAGCCGAAGGTTACCAGGTAGGCAACATTCAAAATCGCCACTTGCTTAAAGGGGTATTTCTGCATTTCCGGGATGTCGACATTGTTGAGCACATCCTGATTCACTCGCAGAATCTGGCTGACTTGAAATACAAACAACACCACCAATCCACAGTAGAGCGCCAGCGCTGCGGTTTCGTTCAGCAGGCCGAGATTTTGCGGCGACAATTTCCAGGTCAGTACCGCCAGTGCCGCATACATGGGCACACACATAGCGATATAGAACACCAGGTCACGCTTACTGGTGACCACCAGACCGCCACTCTTCTTGGGCTTGAAGTAGGTAGAGCCTTTGGGCGTGTTGCGCGCGCGGCTGTAAAAGAACAAACCGTAGACCATTGCCATGACACCGGTGGTGGCAATGGCATAGCGCCAGCCGTCATCACCGCCGTAAAGCAGCGCCAGTGTCGGCAGGCTCATCGCCGCCGCCGCCGAGCCAAAGTTACCCCAGCCGCCGTAAACACCTTCGGCCAGACCGACTTGACGCGCCGGGAACCACTCGCCCACCAGGCGAATACCGATCACAAAGCCAGCGCCGATAAAGCCCATCAAAAAGCGCAGCAGGGCAATCGTTTCGTAGCTATCGGCAAAGGCAAAGGCGATACACATGGCACCGCCGCTGACCAGCAGCGCGGCGTAAACAATACGCGGGCCGAAGCGATCGACCAACATGCCGACAATCACCCGGGCGGGAATGGTCAGCGCGACGTTGAGAATCATCAGCGCTTTAACTTGCTGGCCGGTCAGGTCAAATGCTTCTTTGATAGAAGCCAGCATTGGCGCGTGGCTAAACCACACAACAAAGGTCAAAAAGAAGGCAAACCAGCTCAGATGCAGCAAGCGGATTTTATCCTGCTTGAGATCGAGCACATTAAGAGTAGAGGACGACATAACAGCTCCATATAGCCGACGAAGAATTTGTCAGCTGTACAGCAAACGCCGTGCCAATAACCCAAAACAACCCAATAAGCTATTGATTTACAATGGATAAAAATAAATTTCCAGAGCGCAAACGGCTCCCCGGAGACAATAGCGGCAGACTCCCCCCCACCCCGCGATCACATTGACGCCCCGCAATGATGCACGACGCCCC
The DNA here is from genome assembly GCF_041602295.1 of Spongiibacter sp. GTDB lineage: Bacteria > Pseudomonadota > Gammaproteobacteria > Pseudomonadales > Spongiibacteraceae > Spongiibacter. The sequence continues at coordinate 15,764 of NZ_JBFIGO010000015.1, forward strand.
ACGACATGACAGCCGCGCCGCCAACACCGGCACTAAAATGCACCACAAGCCGTCACAAGAAAGCAAACAAGTCTTATAAATCAATAACTTAAAAACAAAAATCAGCGCTGGCACATCTTTTGCTTTTATGTGGCTACCGAGCCGAAACAGGCGCACTTACAAACGCGGTCGCAACTCCAAGCCGCCATAGGTAGAAAGAAGCAAAGGAAGTCATCATGAGCAATCCACAGCGTCTGCTGATCATAGGCAACGGCCCCGTTGGCCACCAGTTTCTTGAATCAATTGTCGACAGTGGCAAAGCCGCCGACTACCACATTACCGTAATCGGCGAAGAACCCCGCGCCGCTTACGACCGCGTACACCTGACCGCCTGGTTTGAAACCCGCGAGGCCGAGTCACTGAATATGGTGAAGGAGGGCTTTTACGAAGCCAACAACATCAGCGTTAAATGTGGCGAAAAAGCCGTCGCCATCGACCGCGACGCCAAACTGGTCAGCACCGACAAGGGCGAGAGCTATGCCTACGACCAGCTGATCCTGTCTACCGGCTCATTTCCTTTTGTTCCCCCCGTGCCGGGCCACGAGCGTGACAACTGCTTCGTTTACCGCACCATTGAAGACTTGGAAGCCATTACTGCTGCAGCCCAAAACGCCAAAGTTGGCGCGGTTATCGGCGGCGGCCTGCTGGGCCTCGAAGCCGCCAAGGCGATCAAAGACCTCGGCCTGCAAACCCATGTTATCGAATTTGCCCCCCGGCTGATGGCCGTGCAGGTCGACGATGGCGGCGGCGCCCTGCTGCGCAAGAAAATTGAAGACCTGGGCGTGGGCGTGCACACCCAGAAAAACACCCAGAACATTGGCGACGGCGAGCAGCACCTGCACAAAATGAGCTTTGCCGACGGCGCCGAACTGGAAACCGACATCATTGTGTTCTCCGCCGGCATCCGCCCGCAGGACGCCCTGGCCCGCCAGAGCGGCCTGGACATCGGTGAGCGCGGCGGTATCGCTGTTAACAATCACTGCCAGACCTCCGACCCCGCCATTTACGCCATCGGCGAGTGCGCGCTGTGGAACAACCGCATCTTCGGCCTGATCGCCCCCGGCAATGAAATGGCTCGCGTCGCCGCCAACCACGTACTGGGCGGCAGCGAAGACCAGCAGTTCACCGGCGCCGATATGAGCACCAAGCTCAAGCTGATGGGTGTCGACGTCGCCTCCATCGGCGACGCCCACGCCGCCACCCCCGGCGCCAAGTCCTACACCTTTATCGACGAGCAGGCCGAGGTCTATAAAAAGATCGTGGTCAGCGAAAACGGCAAACACCTGCTGGGTGCGGTACTGGTCGGCGACGCCGAAGACTACGGCAACCTGCTGCAATTCGCACTGAACAGCATCGAGCTGCCCGAGCACCCCGAGGCGATGATCCTGCCCAACCTCGACGGCAGTGCCAGTGTCGGTCTGGGCGTGGACGCCCTGCCTGACAGCGCGCAAATTTGTAGCTGTAACAATGTCAGCAAAGGCGACATCTGCGCAGCCGTTCAAGCCGGCTCGCAAACCGTTGGCGACCTGAAGAGCTGCACCAAAGCGGCCTCGACCTGCGGCGGCTGTACCGCTCTGGTCGGTCAGGTACTCAATGCCGAACTCAGCAAGCTCGGCGTGGAGGTGAACACCGACCTCTGCGAGCACTTCCCCTATACGCGCCAGGAAATGTATCACCTGGTGCGCGTTGGCGAGATCAAGTCCTTCGACGAGCTGCTGGACAAACACGGCAAGGGCAAGGGCTGCGAAATCTGTAAGCCGACCGCCGCGTCCATCCTCGCCTCCTGTTGGAACGACTACATCCTGGAGCCCCAGCACGCCGGTCTGCAGGACACCAACGACCGCTTCCTGGCCAATATGCAGAACAACGGCACCTTCTCAGTGGTACCGCGCATGGCTGGCGGCGAAGTCACGCCCGACGGCCTGATCGCGGTGGGCAGCGTCGCCAAGAAATACAATCTCTACACCAAAATCACCGGCGGCCAGCGCGTCGACCTGTTTGGCGCCACCGTCGACCAGCTGCCGCTGATCTGGAAGGAACTGATCGACGCCGGCTTTGAAAGCGGCCACGCCTACGGCAAGTCGCTGCGCACGGTGAAGTCCTGCGTTGGTTCAACCTGGTGCCGCTACGGTGTGCAGGACAGTGTCGGTCAGGCCATCGACCTGGAAAACCGCTACAAGGGCCTGCGTTCGCCGCACAAACTGAAGATGGCAGTGTCCGGTTGTACCCGCGAGTGCGCCGAGGCGCAGAGCAAAGACGTGGGCGTGATCGCCACCGAGAAAGGCTGGAACCTGTATGTGTGCGGCAACGGCGGTATGAAGCCGCGCCACGCCGACCTGTTTGCCTCGGACATCGACACCGAGACCATGGTGAAGTACATCGACCGCTTCCTGATGTTCTACGTGCGCACTGCCGATCGCCTGCAGCGCACATCGGTGTGGATGGATAACCTCGAAGGCGGCATCGACTACCTGCGCAAAGTCGTGATCGAGGACTCTCTGGGCATCTGTGACGAACTGGAAGCCGAAATGCAGCACGTCGTGAATAGCTACCAGTGCGAATGGAAAACCACCATCGAAAACGAAGACAAGCTCAAGCAGTTCCGCAGTTTCGTGAATGCCGACAGCCCTGACGCCGACATCGTATTTGTCGAAGAGCGCGGTCAGATTCGCCCGGCTACCGAAGAGGAAAAACAACTTAACAGCGATTTGATCGCCGTTGCCTGAGGCCTCCCTGACAGGAAGCCCTTTACTACAGCCATACCGAGGGCCGTACCAACGGCCCCAGCGAACAACGGAGAAACCCCATGAGCTGGACTACCCTCTGCAAGCTCGACGACCTGCTGCCAAATGCCGGTGCTGCGGCGCTGGTGGGCGACACCCAAATTGCCGTATTCCGGGTCGACGACCAGGTTTACGCCATCGAAAACAAAGACCCGTTCAGCCAAGCCAACGTGCTGGCACGGGGCATCGTTGGCAACCTCAACGACACCCTCGTGGTCGCCTCACCGCTGTACAAGCAGCACTTTAGCCTCGAGGCCGGACACTGCCTGGAAGACGACAGCATCTCCGTGCGCAGCTTTCCAGCGCGCCACGAAGATGGCCTGGTGCAGGTGCAAATCTAACAAGTCGTCATCCAAGGATTCGTCTCCCCTTCACCGGTTGCCCTCTCCCCGGGCAGCCGGCTTTTTTTATCTATTTTGGTATTCGCCCCACTAGCAGTTATAATCTGCGCGAATTTTACACCCCGCACACAGCTGACAACGGAAATCAATCATGAGCTATAACTCTATCCCAGCAGGTAAAGAGCTTCCGCACGACATCTTCGTCGCCATCGAGATCCCGGCCAACAGCAGCCCCATCAAATACGAAATCGACAAAGATTACGACGCCCTGATGGTCGACCGCTTCATGGCCACGCCAATGTTCTACCCCGCCAACTACGGCTATATCCCCAACACACTGTCCGAAGACGGCGACCCGCTGGACGTGCTGGTGGTAACTCCCTACCCCGTAGTGCCGGGCTCAGTGATCCGCGCGCGCCCCATCGGCATCCTCAATATGAGCGACGAAGCGGGCCAAGACGCCAAACTGCTGGCCGTTCCCCACGACAAACTGAGCGTGCTATACAAAGACGTTAAAGAGCCCTCAGACCTGCCCGAGCTGCTGATTAAGCAAATCGAGCACTTCTTCGAGAACTACAAAGACCTCGAAAAAGGCAAGTGGGTGAAAATCGACGGTTGGGCCGGCAGCGCCGAAGCCCTGGCCGAAGTTGAAAAAGCGGCGGCCGCCTACAAAGGCTAAGCCCACGCAGCAAAAAGCCCGGTCACCGCAAGGTCACCGGGCTTTTTTTTGCCCTGCGACCAGCCCTTGACCCTGCAGTAAGCTACAGGCTCTAAGCTAGACTCAAGCTAAGAGACTCAAGGAGCAAGTCATGACCCAACGACGCATTGGCGAACTGGCCAAACAGCTGAACTGCACGGTGGAAACCCTGCGCTTTTACGAACGCGAGGGGCTGCTGGCAGCCACCGGCCGCAGTGCCAACGGCTACCGCTTTTACAACGACGCCTCGGTCAAGCAGCTGGAATTTATTTTGCGCGCCAAAGGCATGGGCTTCAGTCTGGAGGATATCCGCGAACTGCTGGCCATTCGCGTCGACCCCCTGGCCAAGTCCTGCGGCGATGTGCGCGGCATTGCCGAAGAAAAACTCGCCCAGGTGGACCGCAAACTGCGCGAATTACAAAGCATTCGCGACGCGCTGAGCAAGGTCGTCGATGCCTGCTGCGGCGGCGATGTGCCGGCCAACCACTGCAGCATTTTGCTGGCGCTGGACTCCGACTTACAGCTCAACCAGGAGGCGCACTAATGGACTTTGCAGCCAATCTCTACCGCCTGAGCCTCGATGCCGCGCCGCTATTAGTCCTGGGGCTGACCCTTGCCGGCCTGATGAAGGCCTGGCTGCCAAGCTCGCTACTGGAGCGACAACTGGGCAAGCCCGGCATCGGCTCAGTGATCAAGGCGGCGCTGCTGGGCGCACCGATGCCGCTGTGCTCCTGCGGAGTGCTGCCGGTGGCCATGGGCCTGCGCCGCGCCGGCGCCTCAAAAGGCGCCACGGTATCGTTTTTAATTTCCACCCCGGAAACCGGGGTCGACTCCATTGCCCTGAGCTACGGTTTGCTGGGCCCGATCATGACCATCGCCCGCCCCATTGTGGCCATAGTCAATGCCATTGCCGCCGGCCTGCTCACCGGCTGGCACGAAGCGCCCCGCCCGTCCCCCGGCGGCGTCGATCGCCCCTGCTGCAGCAAATCTCAGCCGGCCGACACCGGCAGTAGTTGGCGCCAAGGCCTGCACTATACCTTCGGCCGATTGCTGCAAGATATGTTGCCGTGGCTGCTGATTGGCATGCTCTTCGCCGCCGCCGTACAGACCTTTGTACCCAGTGAATGGCTGACAGAGTGGGCGCGTGGGCCGCTGGCGATGATCGCCATGGTCTTGGTGGGAATTCCTATGTATATCTGCGCCAGCGCCTCCACCCCCATCGCTGCAGGCTTGCTCTTGGCCGGGGTATCCCCTGGGGCAGTACTGGTCTTTATGCTTGCGGGCCCCGCCAGCAACATCGCCGCCGTGGGCATGGTTCACAAGGAGTTGGGGCGCCGCGCACTGCTGGCCTACCTCGGCACCGTTAGTGCAATCAGTATTGCCGCGGGCTTGATACTGGATGAATTGATCGCGGTTTTCGGCTGGCAAATTAGTGCAGGCCACAGCCACCAGCACGCGATGCTACCGCAATGGCTGTCGCTTATCGCGCTGCTACTACTCGCACTGGCGGCAATTAAACCGCTGCGCGAGCACACCTTAAGCCGCTGGTTATCTGCCTAAGAGGCAGCGACCTTGGGCTTGGCCTCAAGCAGGCGCTGATACAGCTTGGAGTTCTTGCGAATAGACTTGTGGCGGGCATAGGCATCAACCGCCTTCAACCAAGCTTCTTCAGTGCCGTGGGCATTCAGTGAAAAGCTGGTGCACACCGTTTTCTTTTCGACCTTTGAAGCCACCCCAACCTGGAAAATAGGCGTCAGATTGCCGCTTTTTTCGGTTTTCAGCAGGTAGCTGATACCGCGCACACTGCCGTCAGATTTAAAGCAGCGCTCCTCTTTGGTCTCTTCCAGATAGCGATTCTGCTGGGCTTCCAGTTCTTCATCGCGTGCAATTGCCTGTTTTTCCACCGCTTTCATTGCGCGGCCTTCCAAGCGCTTGCCATCCTTCTTCAGCGAAAAATACTCCTGATAGAGCTCACCCGCCACCGTGCGACGCACACGGTACCCATAAAAAGCCTTGTTATCTAATAACTTAACGCTCACAAGCACCTCACTTTTGCTGATTCTTTATAGTTTTATCCTCGCGGGGGACTGCGCACCACCCGCAATGGCACTATTGAAGCACAATGTAATCTAACTCTTCTGACGGAATTATCAAGCCGCCGCATGCGATTCCTTGACAAATCACAATTTACGCGGGAATTTGCTGCTTTTTTGAACAAAAAGCAGCTTGGCGAGCTCAGTCGTCGCCGTTGATATGCTGGTCCATATCCAGCGCCGGAATCTCTTGCGAGGGGCGCCCCACCACCTTGGCGGGCACACCGGCCACTGTGGTGTGAGCGGGCACCGGGTTCAGGACAACACTGCCCGCGGCAATTTTTGCCCCCTCGCCAACCAGAATATTGCCCAACACCTTGGCTCCGGCGGCAATCAACACGCCGTCGGCAATTTGCGGGTGACGCTGGCCGCCACTGCTGCCACAGCCACCCAGCGTGACGGAGTGCAGCATCGACACATTATCGCCCACCACCGCGGTTTCGCCGATCACCACCCCAGTGGCGTGGTCGATCATTATGCCGCGACCGATACGCGCCGCCGGATGAATATCCACATCGAACACCGTGGCAATACGGTTTTGCAAAAACAGCGCCAGCGATTCGCGCCCTTGTTGCCACAGCCAGTGAGCAAGTCGGTGGGCTTGAATCGCCTGAAAACCCTTGAAATACAGAAACGGCATACCATAGTGGTCGCAGGCGGGGTCGCGGTCGTAATGAGCGCAGATATCAGCCACCGCCGCGGCCAACACCTCCGGGTCAGCCGCATAGGCCTCGCCAGCCACATCGCGCAGCAACATCGCCGGCACCGAGTCACAACCCAGCTTGGCGGCGATATGAAAGCTCAAGGCCGCCGCAAAGTGTTCGTGGTTCAAAATGCTCGCGTGGTAAAAACTTGCCAGCACAGGCTCGTTGCGACCAAAGTCCCTGGCCTCCTGCTGCATGGCCGCCCACAACTGTTCTACCGTTAAGATCAACCCCACTCTCCTTCAGCCAACAATGCCGCGTATGCCGACGGATAGGCCTCCTTGGGCACCGCGACATAGCGTTGGTACACCTCATCAAGTTGCGCCAACACCGCATCCTTAAGCAGCATATCGGCATCACTCAGCACGTTGCGCAGCCGCGCCACACTCAGCCCCGATTCACAACGCGCCGCCAGAGGCGCGTAACTCAAATGCCAGCGCTCCGGCGCAATACCACCGCGGTCGTGAGCATAGGGGCGAAAAAACCCGTAACCCGCGCCATTCGCCAACTGGTGGTCCAGCCAGTCGTGCAGGGCGGTAAAGGGGCCGCCGTCATCGACCTCCTGGGGACTGAGCTGTACCGCGTAGCCAGCCGGCACCGCTGCGGCATCGTAAACATCTATATCGCTGCCCCAGTGGTGGCGCGAGGCGCCGGGCAACGCAGACCAACGCAGAATACTTTCTAGCAGCTCCGCCTCAGTCAACTGCTCGAAACACAGCTCTCGACCACCGCTATCGAGCAGCTGACGCCGACCACTGGCCTTGGCGTTCCAGATCGCCAACTGGCGCTCAAAGCCGCGAAAACCACTGACAATTTTTAAATCAAAGCCGGCCCGCGCGGCATCGTCACACAGGGCTTCAAAAGGCGCCACCAGCGCCGGGTGCACCGGACACCCCAGCACATCGACCATGGCCGAAGGGTCCTGCCCGGTGAGCAATTGTTGTGTAAGCCGATAATCGTCCATGTCTGCGTGGTATCTGATAGTGTCCGCCGCTCAAGTCATGGCATCATAGTAACGCCATCAACTCAGCGGTGAAACCAGGAGTGATAAGACAGTGGATTCGCACACAGCCAGCGACAAGAAAATTGCCTTAGCACTGGGCAGTGGCTCCGCGCGCGGCATGGCCCACATCGGGGTGATTCAGCGGCTCAATGAGCTGGGCATCAAACCCGACATCATCGTCGGCACCTCTATTGGCTCAGTAATCGCCGCCTGCTATCTAACCGATAAACTCGACGAATTTTCCAACTGGATTCAGGGGCTGAGCAGCACCCAGGTATTCCACTACATGAGTGTCAGCCTTACCGCCACCGGCGGTGTCGCCCACGCAACCCGGCTGATAGAACATTTCATTCATGAATATGGCAATCCCAATATTGAAGACCTCGCGCTGCCCTTTGCCGCGGTCGCCACCGATCTGACCCGCGGTCGAGAAGTCTGGCTGCAGCGCGGCCCGCTGTGGGAAGCCGTGCGTGCCTCCATGGCGGTGCCCGGCGTTCTCACCCCGGTGGCCTATCGCGACTCCTGGCTGGTCGACGGCGGCCTGGTAAACCCCGTGCCCGTCTCGGTCTGCCGGGCCCTGGGCGCCGACATCACCATCGGCGTCGATTTGAACAGTGACTTGGTGGGGAGGCGCAAGGTCGATCGCGACGTTCGCGCCCCGCAAACCGAAACCTCGCGCCTAGAAGAAACGGCCGAAGAAGAAGAGTCCGAGGAAGAAGGCCCGTTCGATGATAGCGACGCTCCCGAAGACAGCGACGAGGCCTCACAACTGGCCGCCGCCTTCGGCCGCTTTGCCAACAGTGTCAAAGAAGCCGCCAGCAATTGGCGCAGCGGCGAGAAAAAGCCTGAGCCCCCCGGCACCCTGAATGTCATGATGAGTTCAATTAACATCATGCAGGACCGCATCACCCGCTCGCGCCTCGCCGGCGAACCCGCCGACATCATGCTGTGGCCGCGGCTGGGCCACATCGGCCTGCTGGACTTCGGCAACGCCACTGAAGCCATTGCCGAAGGGCGCGATGCCGTCGACCGCATGCTACCGGCCATTCGCCACGCCTTTAGCAGCGAGGGCGATCACCGCCTATCGGCGCCCGACCCCGCCGGAGACGGCGACCTATGAGTCCACTGTGCCACATCGACGACATCCCCGACCCGGGTTCAAAGAGCCTCAGCCATAACGGTGAGGCACTGTTTGCCGTGCGCCTTCACGGCCAGGTCTACCTGTATCGCAACCGCTGCCCACACTTAGGCATTGAGCTGAACTGGCAGGAAAACCAGTTTCTCGACTATGACGACAGCCTTATCCAGTGCGCCACCCACGGCGCCCTGTTTATTATTGAAACCGGGGAATGTGTCGCCGGCCCCTGCCTCGGCGAGGCCTTACAGCCGCTGCGCTGCCGCGTGGACAATGGCCTGCTGTTTGTCGACGACATCCTCGCCGCCAGCGCCCATTAAATAGCTAACGGCAGCGCTTCGGTCAGCGCCATCGCCTGCTCGTTAATAGTGGCGCGGTAGGCCAACAAGCGCACGCCCGCGCGCTGTGCGGCCAGCAGGGCCTCGGCGTAGGCCGGGTCGATATGCGCCGCCGGCGCCACCGTGGTGATGCCCTCGTGCAACACCGCAAACAACAGTGCAGCCCGACCGCCAGCGGCCGCCCGTTCGTGCAGGGCCTGAACATGACGACGCGCCCGCAAACTCACCGTATCGGGAAAATAGCCCGCGCCATTGTCACCCAGCAGCGTCACCGATTTGACTTCCAACGCACAGTCGCCAGCGGGACCGTCGCCGAGGACAAAATCCACCCGACTGCCATCGCCCAAGCGCTGCTCTCGACGGTAGCTGGTATAGCCATTGAGCGGCTCGATAAGCCGCTGATCCAATGCCTCGGCCACCAGCGTGTTCGCCAAGGCCGAGTGGATACACACCTTGTCAGCAGCCACTTCGAGCAACTGCCAGGTATAGGGGTATTTGCGCTTGGGGTTGTCGCTACGGCTCAACCACACGCGACTCCCCGGCGTATCACAACCGGTCATCGCCCCGGTGTTCGGACAGTGCACGGTCAACGTTTGGCCATTGTCCAGGCGCACATCAGCTAAAAAGCGCTTGTAGCGCCTCACCAGTGTCGCGGCTTCCAACCGCGAGGGCCACTGCATCATCGATTCTCCCTTTGTCGAACTCGCCGCGGGCGTTGCACATCGCCCGACAAGCTCTCAAACTAGCATGATTCGCGCCGCCACAAGCCCCGGCGCATTACTCACGGACACCTTGTAACAGCATGTTTAAAAAGTCACTGATCGGTCTCAGCATTTTTCTGCTTATTATCGTCGCCGGGGTCAGCACCGTCGTCATTAAGCCCTCGCTGCTGCGCGGCCCCATCACCCTGGGTGCTCAGCGCTTTGCCGGCCTGGACATTGAGCTGGACACACTGGAGTCGCACCGCGCGCCGCTGCGCCTGGAGCTGTCCGGCCTGCGTATCAGCAATCCTGACTGGCCAGAGCCAACACTGCTCACCCTGGATAGGCTGTCACTGAAATTGATCGCCTCGCCCTTCAAACCCGGCGCCTTTTGGTCCCTGGAAAGTGACGGACTCAGCGTCAATCTCGCCGGCAACCGCGACGGCGAGTTTAACTGGATCACCGAGCAGTTGCGCGGCGATGCGCTGCCGCCCCCTACCGAGCAGCCTGAAGCGGGTGTCGCGACACTGCCCGGCGACTTCAACTTCCAGCAGCTGGTACTGCGCAACACTCACATTCACCTGCACAGTGCCGATGACCAGCGCCACCACATCGCGCTGGCAGAAATTCGCGGTGAGCGCACCGAGGTCGGCAACGGCGAATTCACCTTGGAATTAGCCTACCGTCAACAGCGCTTTACGCTCAGCGGCGGCATCGTACTGTTTGACCCCACGGCTGGTATTCTCGACTACCAACTGGCAATTAAACACCCCGACGCCCAGCTAAACAGCCAGGGCAGGCTGACGCTAAGCCCGGACCTTCAAGGCAGCGCACTGCAACTCGACGTCGCCCTGCAAAGCCTAGAACAGCTGGCCAGCCTCGCCGACGTCACCGCACCACCGCTGCCCCCCAGCACCCTCAGCGCACAACTCAACATCACTGATGACTACGAATTGCGCGCACTGACCCTGAGTATCGGCGACAACCGGCTCAGCGGCAGCGCCACACTGTCTAGCGATCTGCGGCGCATCGCCGCAACACTGAACAGTCCCGCACTGGATATCGATGCACTCAGCGCCGCACTCACCAGCGACAGCCCGCCAGCTGACAGCACCGCGAAAGACCGCGAGGCGGAGACAGAACTGGACTGGCAGTGGCTGCATGAACGCCAACTCAGTGCTCGTTTCGACATTGCCAAGCTCAGCGCCAGCGGCTGGACACTGCACAAGGTGCGCGGTGAACTAACAGCAGATCGACAACTTAATTTGTCGCTGCAACTGGCCGAGGCTCAACAGCAAGCCACCCAGCGCCACCTCACCGATATCGATGCCCAGTTGCAGCTGCAGCCGCTGGCCAAGCGCACCCGCGGCAGTGACGCCACCCTGTCGCTGGCCTTGCGCCAACAACAGCTGACCCTGAATGCCGAGGGCAAGGTCAACCTCAACGGTATCGCGGGCAGCCAGCTGAAAATCTCCAGCCAAGCACCGCGCAGCGCCGACATTTGGTCGCTGGCCTTACTGCCCTGGCGCGAAGCCGGAGCGATGCGCCTAGAGGCCGAACTCAGCAGCAGTGACCAGCATATCCAGCTGAGCGCCAACGCGACGCTGGGGCAACAACAGGCCGACCTGGACTTGCGCTACCGCCCGGGCAGCGACACTGCCAACGCCAAGCTCGACGGCAATATTGCCCTGCGCCACCTATCAACGGACTTTATGAGTACGGCAACCCCCACCGCGACGCCGGCACCGACCAAGGCCAAGAAAGCGGCGAAGGTGTTTAGCAAGGAAGCCATCGCCACCGACGCCTTACGGCAGATCGACGGCGAGCTGATCGTCGAACTGCTCGACATCGATACTGGCTACACCGTGATCAGCAAAGCCAAACTCAAGCCACGTCTGCGCAACGGCGTATTGAATCTCGACGACAGCCGTATCTATGCCGACGGCGGCGAGGCGCATATCAGCGCCCAGCTAGATGCCAGCCAGGTCGTACCGAGCCTGCGCGGCCAACTCAAAATCGATGGCAGCGACTACGGTAAACTGGGGCTGATAAAAGCCGCAGGCATTAGCCATGGCCAGGGCAAAATTCGCATCGACCTCAATGCCCAAGGCAACAGCCCCGCCGCGCTAGCCGCATCCATGGCGGGACAAATCGATATGAAAATTACCGGACTGGAAGCCAAGGGCAATGCCCTCAACCTTATCGGCAGTGACGTATTGACCGAAACCATCGACAAGCTCAACCCCTTCAGTGAGAAACGCGAAACCACCCAAATTGAATGTCTCGCTGTTCACTTTAAAGGCGCGCGCGGCAAGTTTGTCAGCAAAGACGGCATTGCTCTGGAAACCGAGAGCAGCAAGATTATTGGCACTGGCCACGTCGATTTAGGCAAAGAAGAATTACAATTTGGCGTGTCGCCCATCGCCCGCAAAGGCGTGGGTGTGAATGTCGGTGCAGCTGCCAGCCTGATTCGCCTGGGCGGCACATTTGCCCGGCCGCGGGTCGAGGCCGACCCCGGCGGCATGTTCACCTCTGGCCTTTCCACCGGCGCAGCGATTTATACCGGCGGTCTGTCCCTGGTGGCACAGGGGCTGATGAAACGCGCCCTGTATGCCGGCAGTGCCTGCGACGGCGAGCTGGATGAGATACCCGCCGCCGAGGAGCTACCCGAGGAGCTGCTGCAACCTCGCCCGCTGCTCAACCCCGATGGCAGCCCGCAGCTCCCGGCTCAGTCCGGCGGCGCCACTCAGCAAACCGCCGCGCCCACAAGCGCTAACTAGCGGCCTGCTTGGCGAGGCGGAACACGCGAAAACCCTCGGCCTCGCCAAGCAGCTCAACAGCGGGAAACAGCCCCTCGGCCTTGCGCTGCAGGGGAATAAACTGATTGACCACAAACAGCGCCTGACCATTGCGCTTCAACAAGCGATGGGCCGCCTGCAAAAACCGCTCGGTCAACTCGCCCTCAACGGCAAAGCCCTGATGAAACGGCGGATTGCACAGCACAATATCCACCGGTCCCTGTAGACCATCGGCGCAGTCGGCCAAGTGCAGCTCGGCACGCAGGCCGTGCTCGGCGCTATTTTTCTCGCAGGCCAACAGTGCCGTGGCGTTATTGTCGGTCAATAGCCATTCGCAGTCCGGCAGCTCAGCGGCCGCCATCACCGCCAGATAGCCGTAACCGCAGCCGATATCCGCCGCGCGCTGCGGCGGACTGCTCAGCCCCTGCAAAAACCGCGGCAACTGCTCAATCAACAAGGCGCTGCCGCGGTCTATTTTTTGCCAACCGTAAATACCCGGCTTGCTGTACAGCGCCGGCGACTCACTGATCAAGCGCAGCTGGCGATAATTCTTGTCAGGCAGGGCCACGTTGCGCTCGCCGCGTTTGGTAATGGTCGCCAGATAGGCCCCGGCGTCGCATTTTTTTATCTTGCGCTCGGCGTCAAACACCTTGGCAATTTTGTCGGCATAGCCTTTCAGGCCGTCATTTTTATAACCGCTCAACAGCAGCTGCCCGCCCACCGGCAAGGCCTGCATGGCGGCGTTGATCAGCAGGTGCACCAGTGGTCGCTCTTTGGAAACCCGGTAGACCACCGCTTGCGGAGCAACATCGAGCTTTTGCGGCACGGCAAAGTCGCCCAAGCTCACCGCAAAACCTACCTCGCGCAGCGCCGCTGCGGTATCGCAGCGATTGCAAAACACCTGGCAGTCTTCGCGCAGCGCCGGCAAATCATCGTTCACCTGCTCGTCGGCAAACCACCACAAGGGGCCGTCCAATTGCGCCAGTTGCCGGTATAGCTGCTGTAGGGGGGCATCATTCATGGCGATCACTCCATACGCTGTCGCGCTCGGTTTCGGTCAGCGGGCGATACTCCCCTTCTGCCAGGCTGGCGTCCAGCTCTATTTCACCAATCGCCTCGCGGTGCAAGTCGACAACGGCGTTGCCCAGCGCGCCAAACATCCGCTTTACCTGATGGTAACGGCCCTCGCTGATCCGCAAGCGCGCCTCGCACTCGGCAATGATGTCTAGCTCAGCCGGCGCCGTGCGCTGCTTGTCGTCCTTCAGAAATACCCCTTTGGCAAACTGGGCTACCGCCTTCTCGGCTATCGGCTCGGCAGTGCGCAACCAATAGCGTTTCCAGCAGTCTCGCTTGGGTGAGGTAATCGCATGGGACCAATTGCCATCATCGGTAAGCAGCACCAAACCGGTGGTATCAATGTCCAGCCGGCCCGCCACATGCAGGCGCTCGGGGTTGTCCTCGTCGAGCAGGTCCAGCACCGTCAAATGGCGGCGATCGCGAGCAGCGCAGACGTAGTCCTGCGGCTTATTCAGCATAAAATAGCGCGGTTGGGCGCTGCGCAATGGCTGGCCGCGCAGGCGCACATCGGCATCGCCGGCTACTGGGGTGCGGGGGTCTAGCAGTGTTTTTCCCTCTAGGCTGATCTCACCAGCTTTAATCAGGCGCTTGGCATCACTGCGGGAATAGTCGGTCACCGTCGCCAAAAATCGATCCAGGCGCAGTGTCGTTGGCGGCGAAGATTTGCTCACAGACTGGCTTCCAACAAAAGCCACTATTGTCGAGAATGTTCGACGCCGGTTCAACTGAAGAAAATTGGCAAAAAAAACGGGAGCCTGGGCTCCCGTTTTTATACATTGCTGGGCTTACTCAGCCTCGGCACCCGCTTCGGCTTCTACGCTCGCATTCACGTTGACATTAGTCGCCTTGCGCAGCGCATCTTTACGCGCTTGCCACTCTGCTTTGGCAGCCGCTTTGCGTTCCTCACGTTCTTTAGCATCGGCCTCAGCCTTCGCCTGACGGGCTGCTTCGCGCTCGGCAGCTTCTTGCTTAGCCTGTTCACGCTTGGCTTTAGCTGCGGCCTTGCGCTCTTCGGCCTGCGCTTTGGCAGCCGCTTTGCGCTCTTCGGCCTCGGCTTTAGCCTTCTCTTTCTTTTCCTTCGCCTTTTCTAGTTTTTCCTCTAGGCCCAAGTCGACATTGCCCTCCACACTACTATCCATGGAAGCATCGTCAGCAGAACCGCTGGCACCGAGACTAAAACTGCCACCCAAACCACTGCCCGCCATAGCCACGCTGGCAGATGTAGCCAACAACATTGCCAAAATACTATTTTTTATTTGCATCGAACCGTCCTCGCTGAATCGTTATACAGAGCATTCTAAGCGGGTTCGGTCGTCGCACAAGCTCGGCATTGGTGAATAATTGTCGAAACTTTCACCGCCGGGCAAGGTCTGCGGCAATGCCGCCCCCGCTGCTGGAAACACAGCCTACTCGCCGCGCCTGAACCGCATATGAACGCAGTGCAACAGCGGCCATGAATGTGCAATATTTACCAGGGGAGGCCGCGCCGCGAGGTATTCAGCGAGGCTGACAAGCCGCCAATGTTAATGTTCGCGGGTAGCGCGGAAGCGCACCTCGGGGTGGCGCTCTTCGGTTAACGACAAGTTCACCCGGGTGGGGGCCAGATAGGTCAGGTGGCCGCCGCCATCGATGGCCAGATTGTCGGCGCATTTGCGCTTAAATTCCTCAAAGGCCTTGGCGTCGTCACAGTCCACCCAGCGGGCGGTATACACGTTAATCGGCTCGTAGATGGCCTCGACCTTGTATTCGTCCTTGAGGCGATAGGCCACCACATCGAACTGCAGCACCCCCACCGCGCCGACAATCAGGTCGCTGTTGCGCTGGGGCATAAACACCTGGGTGGAGCCCTCTTCCGACAACTGCTGCAGACCTTTTTGCAGCTGCTTAGCCTTCATCGGATCGCGCAGGCGAATGCGACGAAACAGCTCAGGGGCAAAGTGGGGAATGCCGGTAAACTTCAGTTCCTCACCGCTGCTGAAGGTATCGCCAATCTGTATGGTGCCGTGGTTGTGCAGGCCGATAATGTCGCCCGACACCGCCTCTTTCACCAGCTCGCGATCGCCGGCCAAAAAGCTCACCGCATCGGCGATCTTCACGTCTTTGCCCAGGCGCACATGGCGCATTTTCATGCCCTTGCTGTAGGTGCCCGAACAGATGCGCATAAAGGCGATGCGGTCGCGGTGTTTGGGATCCATATTGGCCTGAATCTTAAACACAAAGCCGCTAAAGTCGCTTTCCTTGGCATCGACTTCGCGCTGGTCGGTGGCGCGATTAAGCGGCGCGGGTGCCCACTCCACAAAGCCGTCGAGCATTTCGCGCACCCCGAAATTGGACAGTGCGGTACCAAAGAACACCGGCGTCATCTTGCCGTCCAGATAGGCCTGCTGGTCAAACTCGTGACTGGCGCCGCGCACCAGTTCGATTTCGTCCAAGTAGTCGCCGTAGTCGTCGCCGAGCAGGGCCTTCGCCTCGTCACTTTCCAACCCCTCAATACGAATATCCTCGGCGATCACACTGCCCTTACCCGGCTGGAATACGTGAATGGTGTCGGTGTAGAGGTTGTAGACCCCTTTGAACTCGCGCCCCATTCCTATCGGCCAATTGATCGGCGCGGCCTCAATCCCCAACACACTTTCCACTTCGTCGAGCAGTTCGATGGGGTCGCGAATATCCCGGTCCATCTTGTTGACAAAGCTGAGTATCGGCGTGTCGCGCAGGCGGCACACATTCATCAACTTAATGGTGCGGGCCTCGACACCCTTGGCGCCGTCGATCACCATCAGCGCCGAATCCACCGCCGTCAAGGTGCGGTAGGTATCCTCGGAAAAGTCCTCGTGCCCCGGGGTGTCCAGCAGATTAACGATTCTGTCTTTGTAGGGAAACTGCATCACCGACGAGGTCACCGAGATGCCGCGCTCCTTCTCCAGGCTCATCCAGTCAGAGGTCGCCGCCTTGTCGTTTTTCTTGCCCTTGACGGTGCCCGCTACCTGAATCAACTGGCCCAACAAAATCAACTTCTCGGTGATGGTGGTTTTACCGGCATCGGGGTGGGAAATAATCGCAAAGGTGCGGCGTTTGGCGATTTGCTGTTGTAGCGACTGCTCTGACATGGTGGCTATCTTCTGATCGGCGAATTCGGCCCCGCCGCCACAGCGCCGGGAAAAGAGGCGCGATTCTACGGCATTTCGCCGCTTTTTTCAGCAAGCCCCAGCGGCGGCAACTGATCAAACTTTAAGCATTTATCTGGTATTAGCCGCGCAGATCCAGTAAGCTACCGCGCCGCCGCTTCCGGCGGCATTGCACACAGGGAGCAGGAACGACTGGCACCGGCCACTCGCCCACGCCGCTCCCCTATTGAGACGATCTATGCAGTTTACTTCCCTGGGCCTGTCGGCCCCGATTCTAGACGCCGTTGCTGACAGCGGTTACACCACCCCTTCGCCGATCCAAGCCAAAGCCATTCCCGCCGTTCTCGACGGCCGCGATGTGATGGCCGCCGCGCAAACCGGCACCGGCAAAACCGCCGGCTTTACCCTGCCGATTTTGGAGATGCTATCCAAGGGCAAGCGCGCCGCGCCCAATCAGGCCCGCGCGTTGATTTTGACCCCCACCCGCGAATTGGCCGCGCAAATCGGTGAAAACGTACACAAATACGGTATCAACCTGCCGCTGCGTTCCACCGTGGTCTTCGGCGGTGTCAAAATTAATCCGCAGATGATGAAGCTGCGCAAGGGTGTCGACATTCTGGTGGCCACCCCAGGCCGCCTGCTCGATCTCTACCAGCAAAACGCCGTGCGTTTTAACGAGCTGGAAGTGCTGGTATTGGACGAAGCCGACCGCATGCTGGACATGGGTTTTATTCACGACATTCGTAAAATCCTCGCCCTGCTGCCGGCCAAGCGTCAAAACCTGATGTTTTCGGCGACTTTCTCCGACGATATTCGCAAGCTCGCCAAGGGCATTGTTAACAACCCGGTAGAGGTCTCGGTGGCCGCGCCCAACAGCACTGCCGAGCGCGTCGAGCAGTGGATTTGCCCGGTCGACAAAAAACAGAAGCCGGCGCTGCTGGCCAAGCTGATCCACGACAACGACTGGCAGCAGGTACTGGTGTTTTCGCGCACCAAGCACGGCGCCAACAAACTCAGCACCTTTTTGGACCAGCAGGGCATCCGCTCAGCGGCGATCCACGGCAACAAAAGCCAGAACGCCCGCACCAAGGCGCTGGACGAGTTTAAGCGCGGCAAAGTGCGCGCCCTGGTCGCCACCGACATCGCCGCCCGCGGCCTCGACATCAGCCAGCTGCCCCACGTGGTGAATGTCGACCTGCCCAATGTGCCCGAAGACTACGTGCATCGCATCGGCCGCACCGGCCGTGCGGGCGCCGCCGGTCAAGCGGTATCGCTGGTCAGCGCCGACGAATTCGACCTGCTGTCGGGCATTGAGCGCCTGATCAAACAGATTCTGCGCCGCGAAGAAGTTGAAGATTTTGAGCCGACCCACAATCTGCCCGAATCCAATCTCAACGCCCGCCCGGCACGCCGGCCCGCACAGAATCGCCGCCCGCACAGCGAGCACCGCGACGGCCAGCGGCCGCCCCAGGCCCGCCGCCGTCGCCGCAGCGGCGGTGGCAGCAGCAGCGCCGGTCGCAGCGCCCCCAGCGGCAACCGCTAGCGCGCCGCACCTGCCTGCAGCCTAGCGCTGCAGGCAGATCACCACGGCGGCGTGGTAACTGCGCCAGGTCGCCGGGACAACATAGGAACGCAAATCCGCTGGCAAATGCACCCGGCTCGGCGTGCCCGACACCACCACTGGCACGGAAATCATAAACTCCTTACCCAGCTCCCGGCGCGCATTTCCCGAAATGGTATTGGCCACTTCCCCCACCAGATCCACCATATTGGCCTCTGAGGTATCGGGTTCACCGAGGCTCAAAATCATATGTTTGAGCATGGCTTTGGGCGCCGTGAAATAGACGCAGCCCTTGCTGGACCCCGACACCCCGATAATGCCCGTGTAATCCATCGACACCGGCTCGCTATTGGCCGCCAGATAGGGCGTGCCGACGCGCAGATCGTTGCCCTCGGTATGTTCAAAGTAACGACTCACGCCATCGATAAAAATTTGCAGCTTGTCTTCAGTCATCAAGGTGTTCCGTCAATTCGTCCAGCGCCTCGCGCAATTGCTCTTCACTAAAGGGTTTCAGCAAAAAGCCGCTAGCGCCCTTCTCCAGCGCCTCGATACCAGTGGCCTGATCCGACAGCGCCGACACCACCAAGATCAGCACCTCGGGGTTCAACCCCGCCAAGGTCTCAATACAGGCAATGCCATCCATATTCGGCATGGTGAGATCCATGGTGACCACTTGCGGCTGGCTGTCCTGAAACAGCCTCACCGCTTCGGCGCCGTCTTTGGCCACCGCCACCACATTGAACCGCTGCCGATCGTGGGCGCGGTGAATTTTCGAACGGATGATATTGGAATCATCCACAATCATCAGACTAAACATGAGCCTCCTTAGACGGTGTTTAGGCGAGCGAGTATGGGCTTAGGCGGCGGAGGACACACGCTCCGCCGCGAGCTGCGGAATGGTAATTTGGAAGCGGGTTCCCACTCCGCTGCGCGAGCGCACGCTGATTCGACCACCGAGTTCGCGCACCGCCTGGCGCACCGCATACATGCCCTGACCGCGCCCGGCATCCTCATCCACCGTCTCGCGCGTCGACAGCCCCGGGTGAAAAATCAAATTCAACATGGCCTTGCTATCGAGGCCCTCGGCTGCTGCGTCGTCAAGTAATCCCGCAGCGATGGCACGCTGCACAATCGCCTGGCGATCCAGGCCGGCGCCATCGTCCTCAACACTGATACGCAGACTGCCGTCGCGGCGACGCAGCAGGCGAATATCCACTTCACCGCAGCCGGTTTTTTCCACCAGGCGCCGCGCCTCGGGGGACTCAATGCCGTGGCTGACAGCATTGCGCAACAGCTGCACGGCGATCGCGTTAATCGATGACGCCAGCTCGCTGTCGAGTTGCACTTCGTCAAAGCCGCTGCACAACACCTCCACCTGTTTGCCCTGACCCTCGGCGAGTTGCGCCACTAACTGGCGGAAATGAGCACTGCGATCGGCGCTGTTGCCAGCGACCGTCACCGGGCTGGCAATAACATTCAGCTCCGCCAATTTGCTTGCGACCCCGGCTATCGTTTCAGTCTGGGAGATCAGCGCATTGAGGTGAACCGCCAAACCCAGGAAGTCCTGACCACTGAGTTGGGGGCGCTCGCGCAGCGCCGCCAGCAGGTCCTCGAAGTCGTGGGCCTGGCTGGCAAAACGGCGCAGATTAAGGGCGGCCGCCTCGCCCTTATAGCTGTGAATCAGTGCGGCAATTTGATTGATCTTGTCCAGATACTGCTCGCGACTGCGGGCGCTCTGCTTGAGCTGATGGTTAATTTTTTCAAAACTGCGAAAGCTGTTATGCAAAAATTCCTGCAGCAATGCACCGTCGCTCTGGATCACCGTAGACAGCAATTCCAGCTGCTCCTCTCCCTGCGACTTGGCGCTCTCCAGCTCGCGCGCCAACTGCACCTGCGCAGAAATATCCTGCACTGTCACCAAAATGTGAACGATTTGGCCACCCTTCTCGACCCGCGAAAAATCAAAACTCAGGTGTTTGTTGGCAAAGCTGCCATCGGCCTGGGGAATATGCACCTCCAGTTGGCGCAGCGGATTGAGATCGCCAATCAGCTTTTGTTTTTTGCGCGGATCAAACAACAGGTTGATAAAACTGGACGCCGTATGGCTTTGCTTATCCGAGACAATGCCGTCGAGCAAACTGTCGAAATGCTTTCCCGCCAGATCTCTGTGACCAAAAATGCTGTGCATCGCGGCGGAATACTGACCGCCAATAACCTGGTCTCTGTCCAAGAGAAACAGCCCTTCATTGACTGTTTCTAAAATTTCTACCGTCTCTTCTCGCGCCAAGGCAATTTTTTCATCGCTAGTTTTAAGCTGGCGCAAAAAATGAAACATGATGATTAAAAAATTAATGATCGCCAGGCTGATCCCCACCGTTTGAATCAAGCGCAGGCGCTTGGCCTTGGAATCGGCGATATTCTCCAGCTCCACCGTCAAGTCGTTCATCAGTGTCAGCAGACGCACATTGTGCCGGCGTCCGTAGGCCACCGCCGCCGGCACCAGCCCGGCAATTTCGCCGAGACTGTCGTCGGCATCAACGGCGAGCAGGGGAGACAATATCCCGTTAAATGGCTGCCATATTGCCAGCGCCTTCGACAGGACCTCTGCGGCGAGGGGCGAATTCGCCGCCTGCAGTGCGACCGGACTGCCATCGGCACCGGCGATCTGCCCGCCGTGTATAAAGGCCTGCAAGGTGGCATCAAACAGCTCGGTGGTGCGCTGTAATTCCGCCAAGGCCTGCCGGCGGCTGTCGGCATCTTCAGCTAATTGGAAATCGAGCAGCGACTTCATCATGCGCTGCGACAACATTCGCTGACGCCCGGCAATGTTAACGCCTACCGCGTCCTCTGAAATTTCATAGGAAATGTAAAAGTTCAGCGTCAGCACCGAGGCATCCAGCAATAGAAAGAGTGCTATCGAGACGATAATGCCGCGATATTTTCCGAAACCAAAATTCATAATATTTTCGCCTTCCTGTAAGCGGCGCCTGCCGAGCAAGCGGTTGCGCAGTGCTTACAGCAAAGAACGGGCCGGCTTTTGCGCTAATGCGAAAATATTTTTTTACTGCAGAGAAATCGTCGACCCGGGCACAAAAAACCTGCCCTTGCACCAACATTAGGCCTGCGCGCTCACAAGTAAGACCACAAACCCGCACTATTACACAGCGCTTTCAGCGGCATTGCACCGCTTTGAGGAGGCCAGCCCGTGCTCACCAGCAGTTCGCCAACAACGCAGCCGGCAAGGCCAAGCGCTACGGCGAGGCCTCCAGCCAGCGCTTGCGCCTCACCTGCTGTCGCAACAGTGCCACCACGTCGTCCAGCGCCGGGCCAAAATCCCGCGGCTGCTGCCCCCGCTCGTCGACAATATCGTCGATCACACTCCGTACAATTTTCTCCAGCAGGTCGCCCCCTAGGGCCGGTTCTCCCGGGTGGTAAGCCAACAACTCGTCGATGGTGTCGCGGCTGGCGCTCACCAGAATATCTTCAATGAGTTCAACAATGGCATCGCCGATGCCCGGCAGACGATCGATGCGCTGGGCGGCCGCATTGTGGGCAATGGTGCGCTGCACTAACTGGGCAATATAGTCGTGAATTTCACTGCGGCGCTGGCGGTATACCGTGCTAGCTGTGCCACCAATGCGCGCCGCCAGCGCACTGGCCAGCGCCTCGCGGCGCGGCGCGAGCACCTGCTTTACCATGCGATCGGGCAGCTGCGATGCACCGCTGCGCAGCTCACTTTGCACACCCGCCAGGACATTGTCGACAATGCGGTCCGACAATTCCTCGATCGCGATACTGTAATAGCGCGCCAACAGGCCGTAGGCTGGCCAGCGCCGCACATCGATGAGTCCCAGGCGCTGCAGGCGAAACAGAATCGACACCACCCGCAAAATCCGCAGCCAGCGGAATCCCGATAGCGGAATACAGCCCAACACGTCGTACCAGTGCACAAAGGGATAAAACCACCAGCGCTCATAGCGCCGTTGCCAGGCGGCGAGCGCCCAGCCCAACAGCACGTCGGTGAGCAGGATCGCCACAAACAGCAGATCGATGCGCTGAAAATCGGCGTGAATACGCTCACTGTAAAGCGCGTAAAAACGCGGCCACTGCTCAGCCAATAGCTGCTGAAACGGCGCAAACATAAACAGGCTGTCAAACAGGATTAGCAGCAGATTCGCCGACACCAACACAATAATGGCGACATCCCATAGCAGTAACAGCTGTTCTTCTAGGCGACTCGCCGCCGGTCGAGCATGGCGACTAGACGGCGGTGTGGGCGATTCATTCATCGATATTTCCTTTGCCGTAACATCAATGGGGTGACCGCCAGCAGCGGGGAAAATTCAATCCCTGGCGCGCCGCAAGGCGCTGCGCTGGCGCACCCGCTCGGCGGGCACACACAGTTGCCGGTAGAGGTAGTCCTTAAAACTCAGCGCATAGGGCTGGCGGTCTATCGCGCGCTGCATACACCACAGCCAGGCGTCGCGCTCGGCGCCGGCCACCGCCAAGTGTTGATGAACCTCGGGAATATTAATGCTGCCGTAGTGCTGCTGGTATAGGCGCGGCCCGCCCAACCAACCGCAGAGGAAGTAACACAGCTTGCGCCGCGATTCGCCCAAGTCTGCCGGGTGCATGGCGCGGATGGCCGCCGCTTGCGGCGCGCTGTCCATAATGTCGTAGAAGGCATCGACCAGCGCGGTCACGCCGGCCAACTCGCCCGCCGCCTTAAAAGAGGCATCGGCATTGCCGTAGCCCGGTTCTGCAATCGCCATCGTTAGCCCACTGTACGCTGAAAACCCCAGTGTATCAGCGCAGACGCTCAATAATCATCGCCGCGCCGATGCCCGAGGCGCCGGTGGCCACCACCATGCCCAGGCGGCCATCGCGATGCTCCAGCGCGTCCATCAGGCAGGATAACAACACCGCCCCGGTTGCCCCCATCGGGTGCCCCTTGGCCAAATGGCCACCGGCAATATTCACCTTATCGGGGTCCACCTGATAGCGCTGCTCAAGCAGCGCCGGCACCACCGCGAAGGCCTCCATAAACTCTATGCAGTCCAAATCATTCAGCCCCAGGCCGGCGCGGCTAAGGGCCTGCTCCATGGCCGCAAAGCCACCGGTTAGGGACTCGGCGGCGCTGCCGCAGCGCTCTGACACCGCCACAATTTTCGCCCGCGGCGCACTGTCCAGCGGCAGCTGTGGGCCGCCTATCAAAGCCAGCGCCGCACCGTCGACCATCGGCGGCATATGGGCAAAACTGTGCAGCGCCTGCAGGGGACGATCGCCAATGGTGTCGCGATAGGGCGCGGCGAACTCCGCAAAGGCTGCCGGCATCGCCGCCAGGGCCTCGGCGGTGACGCCGGCGCGAACCGCCTCATCGCGGTCCAGCAACACCGCGCCGTCACCATCGCACATCGCCACCATCGAGGCATTCAGGGCCGCAACCTGCTGCGCCGCCGCGGCGCGCTGCTGGGAGCGCAAGCTGATGGCATCGAGCTGGGCGCGCGCTACCCCGCTGTGGCTGGCCAGTAAATCCGCCGCCACCGGCACCGGCAAAAACCGCCCGGCGCGGGGCAGGCTGGTATCTTGATAATAACTGGCGCGGTCGGCCATAAACGGCACTTGGCTCATGTTCTCCACGCCGCCGGCCAGGCTCATTTGACTCAGCCCGGCCTGCACCGCCAGCGCCGCCTGGCTGATCGCCGTCAGCCCCGACACGCAGTAATTATTCAGGCTGTAGGCCGCTGCGCTATCGGGCAGGCCCGCCGCCACCTTGCTCACCAGGGCAATATTGCCGCCCTGACTGGCCACCTGACCAACACAGCCCAACAGCAATTGTTGAGCGCTGTCGCGCAGACCGGGATGGCGCTGCTCCAAGCCCGCCACCAGCTGCGCAACCATCATTTGCGGCGCCAGTGCAGCCAGCGTGCCCTGCTCGGGCACCGCTTTTGCGCGCGGGCTGCGCAGGCAATCGTAAAGATAGGCATCCATAGTCGTTCCTCATTGCAGTGCTCGGCGCCGGCAGCAAGCCGGCAGACAAAAGGTATCATAACGCAAGTTACAAATCTTTTGTCGGCAATCCAACGGCGAGCAGGCGACGCCTCAGCGCAAAAAGAACAGCAGCGCCAAGGCCAGCCCAACCGCGACGATAAAGCCCCGCAGCGCCGCCGCCGGAATACGGTAACTCAGCGCCGCACCCGCATAGCCGCCGACAACGGCGGCGCCGGCCAGCACCAGCAGCTGCGGCAGAGCGATCAATCCGCCCGCCCAATACACCGCCACCGCCACCGCTGTCAGCAGCGCCGACATGGCATTTTTTAGCCCGTTCATCGCCGGCAAATTGCGCTGCCCCAACAAGCTCAGCGCCGCCAACAAGATAATGCCCAAACCACCATTGAAATAACCGCCGTATACGCACACGGCAAACAGACTCAGCAGGGCGATAGCGGTGGGCGCCGGACGCCGGCGCCGCAGTAGCGTCGGCGCCAGGGCAAACATGGCGGTTGCCAGCAACACCAACCAGGGAACCAGCGCCGCAAATACCTGCGCGCTACTGTGCAGCAAAATTCCCGCACCGACACAGCCGCCCAGCAAGGTGAGACTCAGCAACAACGGCAGCGAAACACCGCGGGGCACGGCAATATCGCGGCGAAACCGCCAGGCACTGACCGCGTAACCCGGCAGCAGCGCGGCGGTGCCGGTGGCATTGGCCACCACTGGCGGCAAGCCGACGTACACCAGCGCCGCCAGAGTAATAAAGCTGCCGCCGCCGGCCAGGGCATTCAGCGCGCCGCCCAACACACCGGCGACTAGCAACAGCGACAAGTCGACCACGAGCTCAGCCGCCCGCCGGTGTATCGCGCGGCTCGCGAATCACCACCGAGCCGGCGATTTTGTCGTGCCAGCCCTGCTTGCGTCGGTCCCAGCCAATCCACAGCAAGCCCAAACCCAGCGGCAACATGGCGGGGATATAGGCAAAATAGCGCAGCAGCGACTGGGCCAGCGTCATGGTCTTGCCGGTGGCGGCATCCACCACCCGCAGACGCAGCAGCATCTTGCCCGGTGTGCCGCGAAAGCGCCGCCAGAACCACAGCGTTAATACCAGCGGCAACACATAATTGAGCAGTCCATCCCACAGCCCCAGCAACGGCCCCTGATGCTGCCAATAGTCGGCGCCGTAAATCCAACTCAACGGCAGATAAATCACCGGCAATAACAGCAGCACATCGATCACCGTGGCGATCGCGCGCAACAAAAAACCGGCATAGTGGGGGGAATCCTGCATAATCACGTTGCTCCATATTCATTTGCGAGCAGGTCTGCCACGCAGCACCGATGGTAAGCAAATTTTGCCTGAATAACAGCCGTCACACCCAGCGGCGGACTGACGGCGTAGCAACCCTATTGCACGGCTGTGCGACCGCTTTCCAGATACTTCAGGCCTGGGCTCTCCGACGAAAAAACACGGCCCTTTACGGCCGCCCTACCCTACCGAAAACAGCGGCTTAACACCGACGCCAAACTACCCGCGGCCTAGCGACTGTGGATAATAGCTTGAACCTAGGGAAGCTCCGCCCGTTTCGTTTACCGGCTCGTTACTCTAGCTAACCAGGACGCGCAAGCTGCGCTCCACCGCAGTCGTATTACCGGCCTTGTAAACTTGCGCCATGACATTTTGCTTGATCGCGGTTGACGATGTACGGGGGTTATAGAGCACTTGTTTAATCTGCTTGCCCACCGACTGCAGATACGACTCCACCGCTAGGTTATGCGGCTGACTCCCCCAGTCTTCACCAATCACAAAAATGTCTGCCTCCAAGGCCTTGCAGCCAGACACGTATTCAAGTTCGTCATAGGGGCGCACAATGTCAACACAGCGCAAAGCACTCAACATTTCCATACGCTGCTCCAGCGGAATCACCGGCACATTCGGTTTGTAAGAATTGACCACGCGATCTGAAGCAACACCGACGGCCAGAACACTCCCTAATGACTTACAGTATTCGAGTAAAGCCAGGTGACCAACATGCAGTAAATCAAAGGTGCCTACGGTATATACCATCATTTGCAATTTAATCCTGTTAAAAAATTATCTATGCCAGCGTGGCTAGCGGCAAGGTTCGCTGCACGGTCGCCCGCTACCAAAGCTTCCAGATATAAATCCCGCTTATTCCACAGGTATAAAATGCCAACAAATAAACATTCCGGGGATTACCCGAAAGCTTCGGCGTTTTAATTTGAGAAACATTGAGAGCCGCCAAGCCGACAGCGGTAACAGGAAGCAGTAGCGCGAAAACGCCACTTGGAATCACACTTTCCAACAGGAACACCGACACCAGCACGAGATTATTATTATCCAGCGCCAAGCCCGTATATTTAGCCCCACCAGACAGGCCATAGGTACTGAAATAGCTCAGGCGTATAGCGCTGGCCGCAATGACCACAAAGGCGACGGGCAACAATACCGGAGCGAATTCCCCATAACTCAGCAGCAGAATGGCCGGAGCAACACCATAGCTAACGATGTCTATTAGCAAATCAAGCTGACCACCAAACACTCGGTCACTGCCGCTGCGGCCCGCCATGCTTCGCGCCACTAGGCCGTCGGCCCAATCAAAGGCAACAGCCCAAACCATAGCAATCATTACCGCGTAGTAAACGCCGACAATACTGAAATAAATTGCCAATACCGTGCAGGCCAAGCCGGCAAGCGAACACAGATTAGGAAGATCTTTTACATAGGAGAGAATAGAGGGTTGTAACTCGTTAAGGTCTTCGCTAATTGCGCTCATGGAGCTCCTAAGAAATAAGGAAAATTCAGGAACACACCTCACTGCCGACAAAAAACTCGCGCGCCCCTGCTCAAGTAAACAGAGGGGTGCTAGAAGTCTGGCATGTACTCATGCAAAATCAAAAATACAAACAGCGGATGCAATGAAACTATGCCATTTGCCTACGGCAAACAGCATCAAAATAAGGAGGATAGAGGCGTGTGGCCAGTAGGCTCGATACAGAAAATACTAAGCCCTGCACTATACGCGCTATTGCGTCGGGAACACAGCGGTATATCATTAACTGCAGAACCGCACTTACTTGTCTTCAGCTACACGGCTCACAACAGGCAGCATCACCGCTGCGGCAAACACTCTTGAAGTCTTCGTCACCGGATAAAACCGTGTCTAACCGAACTTTGTTTAGCCCCGCTGTTTCGTTTTATAAAATGCGACAACGGCGACCACTCGCGACGCCACTGCCATCGGTTCACCGCATACGCCCCCACAGGGCCAATAATTACCACCCTCACGGCCACCCCGCCACAGAGAACCATTGATTATGCACGGCGTATTTCTCGACAGCGACAGCTTTTCACCCAACGACCTAAGCTGGCAGGCCCTGCAAAACAGCGTGGACACGGCGACAATTTACCCGCACACCGACGCAGCTGACACCGCGGCGCGTATTGCCGACGCCGAAGTCGTG
>NZ_JBFIGO010000016.1:0-42895 GCF_041602295.1 Spongiibacter sp.
CCCAGGTGGACTTCCCCGAAATTGATGTCCGCCAGCGGCTGACCGTTAGCAAAGGTTACGGCGTCAGTGAGATTTTTGTTCCCGAAGGCTCTAAGTTTGTCGGCATGAGCATCGCCGCCACCAAGCTCAAAGACCAGGACATCAATGTTCTCACTCTCTACCGCGGCGCCAAAGTCATACCCAACCCCAAGCAAGAGCGGGTTTTGGAACCCGGTGATAAACTGCTGTGTTTTGGCAAACTTGAAGCGATGCGCAGCATGGTGCCCGCTAGGGCGAGAAAAAGACGTCAGCCCGAGGTTGCCGATCTTCCCGAGACCCTACCCGCGACCGAGGCAGACTCGGAAACCTGAAGGGCAAAAATTGGCTGACAGTCAGCCCAATGTTCGCAGCGACCCAGAGTACAACGCGTGGATAAGCATTTAATCGATGTCGGCTGGGCCGAGTGGCTGACTATTCCCGAACTCGGCATACCTTATATAGCGGCGAAAATAGATACGGGGGCGCGCACCTCCTGTCTGCATACTTTTTCCGTCGACGCCTTCGAGCGGCGCGGTGAAACCTGGCTGCGCATCGGCTTGCACCCGATTAAGGGCAATAGCGACATAGAAATATGGCGGGAGATCAAAGCCAAAGAGCAACGGGCGGTGACCGATTCCGGTGGCCACACCGAGCAGCGCTGGGTAGTAGAATTGGATCTGGTCATCGCCGGACAGACCATTCGCGCGGACGTCACGCTGACGAATAGAGACAATATGGCCTATAGAATGCTGCTGGGGCGCACCGCAATGACCAAGCGCATTCGGGTTAATCCCGGCAGCAAGTGGCTTTGCGGCACCCCCTCTAACGCAGAGCTAGAAGAGGCAAAAGTCCGTTGGCAAGGCCTGCCAGCGACCTAAACCCGGCCCCGGCAGAACTGGCGGCAGCTACCACTGGTAATTGAGTGCCGCGAAAATTTTGCGGCCGGCTTTTTGGCGGCTGTTGTAGGTACCGGGGAAGAACACCGTATCGACGACCTGGGAGAGTACTTCTTCGTCGGTCAGATTACTGCCGCCCACACTGATTGCCCAACCGGACTCAATAGACGCCAAACTCACCCGTGCCGACACCATCGTGAACGCCGGCGAGAAGGCATTGGGGTCCAGGTCGCCATCGGTATATTGATCCCCCTGATATAAAAAGTCGACGCTGGCGCTCATTGCCAAGCCAAACAGCGGAAACTCCAGCGTGGGCGTCAAGCTCGCCGTCTCCTTGGGCGCCATGGCAATACGCCTGCCGCCTAGATCCTGCTGGGCATCTACGCCCTGATCGATAGGCGCAGGCGCCGCCGGGTAACTGTCGTAACGCGCATCGAGTAAGCCCACCGAGGCGGCAATGCGAAGAATTGGCAGTGGCGTGAGCCACAGTATATCCGCCTCCAAGCCATCGGACGTCGCCGTTGCCGCATTCTTTACATCAAAAAATGCGCCGTTAAAGGCCAATACCTGAAGGTTTTCAAACTGGGTCTGGTATACCGCAAGATTGAAACGCAGGGTGTTTTCAAAAAAGCTGCCCTTTAAACCCGCCTCGACGGTAGCGGCTTTCTCTGGCTCAAAATTAAGGTCTTCACCACCGAACGACGAGGCATTAAAGCCACCGCTTTTAAAGCCGCGGGAATAGCTTAGGAAGACGTTGGCATCTTCATTTAAATAGTACTGCAGGGACAGCTTTGGCGACACGTCGCTCTCTTCACGCTGAATACCATTCTCCTGGTATTCCTCGGCGCTCAGCGCCGTGCCCATCACACAGGGCAGCCCGACACTGGCGTTGCGGCAGCGGGAGTGGCCGCTAGCATCGGCCGTCTTGGTTTCCTGGCTATAGCGAATGCCCGGTGTTAACACCCACTTGTCGGTGATGTACCAACTGAACTGGGCAAACGCCGCATAGGCCTCAACCTCCAAAAAATAGTCCAGCACATAGCTGTCGTCGCCAATGGCAGCCGATCCCACAGGGGAAATCAGCCCCAGGCCGGCAAGGTTTACCCCGCCCAGCAAGCCACCGGAGCCACCGTTGGTATCACCGCTGATGAGTTGCATGGCGTCGTCAGTGGTCAGATAGGTCAATAAATCATCGCCCGTAGTGATAAACACCTGCTGCGCAAATTCGGACTGCAGGGCGTAGAGGCCCGCAACCAGGTTTACCCCCTCGCCAAAACCAAACAGGCTTTCCGCGGTAGCGTTAAAGCGCAGCTCCAGTGACTGCTGGTCGTAGTCAGAGGTCACCGCCAGTCTCGCCAGGTCTGCCGGTGAGGCATCGAGGTCGACCAGGCTGTCGAGATACAAGTCGGTATCGGCAACGATTAAGGTCAAGGCGCCATTCTGCATCCCGGCAAAGGCCCCCAGCTGCCACTCGGTAAGCAGGGAGACACTGGTCGATTCTTTGTCGATAAAGCCGGGAATATTGTAGGAGCTGCGCTGATCGAAGGGATTGTCTTCAATATCGGGGTCGTAATTTTCCAAGAAAGTCCGCGTGTCATCGTCGAGCTTATAGGTCTGCAAACTCCAGTATTTCGCCACCGTTTCCGACTGGTAGGCCGTCAACTCCATGTGCACGGTATCACTGGCGTCGAAAAACACTTTCAGCCGCTGCGCATTCTGCTGGTGCTCATCGTCCTTGCGATCGAGGAACTGATTGTAGAGATCGCCCTCCTTATCTCTATCCATCGCCGACAATCGCAGCGACAGGGCGTCGCTGACACTGCCGGCAACCGCCGCTTCGACATACTGCTCGCCGGCATCGTTGTGCTGCAATTGGGCACTGCCGGAAAACTGCTCGGTGGGGTCGCCAGAGCTGACGTTGAACACGCCGGCCACGGTATTCTTACCAAACAGGGTGCCCTGCGGTCCGCGCAACACCTCGATGCGAGCAATATCAAACATCGCCTCGCTAAAGTACGACGGGCGGTTATAGAACACCTCGTCCTGAACGAAGCCCACCGAGCTTTCAAACGCCGCGTTAAGCGGGTTGGAACCAAAGCCGCGAATATTAATTTGCGTCAGCGCGGGATCGGTATCCGACGAAAAACGCACATTTGGCATATAGGGCGCCAAGTCCTGCAAGCTCACCGCCCCCACCTCTTTCATAAATTCGCCGCTGACCGCAGTCAGCGAGATCGGCACATCCTGGGAGGACTGTTCAATTTTCTGCGCGCTGACAATCACCTCTTCCAACATGCGGCGCTCCGGCGCTGCACCAGCATACGTTCTGCCAGGAATAAGCAGTAGCAGTGCAGTACCGACCACCAGGGCAGCCAAACGAGACTCACGACTGTTCATAAACATAAGCATCCATAATTATTATTGCGTCGCTATATTTGGCCCGGCCAAAGCTTCCGGAACGACGCTATATCGCACAAGCATTATGTCAATTTAATTTACAGTATTATCGACTTTCACGGGCCCAGTCAACATCCCATGAAAAACAATTTGGCTACTGACAGGCTGGACATTCCCGATAAATTAATGTCAAGATAATTGACGTGATTGCACAGGAAGCTAACGCCGATGATTGAGCTGCATACTGTTCCGACCCCCAATGGCCACAAAGTCTCGATTGCCCTCGAAGAACTCGGCTTGGACTATCGGGTCATTCCCTACGATATTAGCCAGGGCGACCAGTTCAAGCCCTCATTATTGGCACTGAACCCCAATAACAAGCTACCGGTCATCGTCGATACCGCCGCCAACAATGGCAAGCAAAATGTCAGCGTGT
Organism: Spongiibacter sp.; assembly: GCF_041602295.1. GTDB lineage: Bacteria > Pseudomonadota > Gammaproteobacteria > Pseudomonadales > Spongiibacteraceae > Spongiibacter. Next base: position 3,748 of record NZ_JBFIGO010000016.1, read on the forward strand.
TTGAAAGCGGCGCCATTTTGATTTATCTCGCCGAAAAATGCGGGGCCCTGCTGTCGCCACATTCACCACAGCGCTACATCGAAATGCAGTGGCTGATGTTCCAGATGTCCGGGGTCGGACCGCTACAAGGCCAGGCCCACCACTTTGTCCGTTACTCCCGCGTTCAGCAGGACTACTCCCGGCAGCGCTACCTGCAGGAAACCCGCCGCCAGTGCCGGGTCATCGATGGCCAATTGCAGCAGCACGAATTTATTGCCGGCGCCGAGCTGTCAATTGCCGACATCGCGCTGTGGCCATGGCTGCGCGCCCTGCCGCTGATTGGCGTTCACAGCGACCAGGAGTTTCCGGCGTTGCACCGCTGGTTTTCACAACTGGAACAGCGCCCCGCTTTTCAACGCGGCAAAGACGTGATCAATGGCTGGGTTTACGACCTGCCGCCCAATTTTTATATGGAGCTCGACGACAAAACCTGGTCTTACTCCTTTGGCGAAGAGCAGTATAAAGAGCGCAGCAGGGACCAGAACAATGGCTGACTTATTTTCAGTGGCCGGAAAATCGGTAGTCATTACCGGCGGCTCTCGCGGCATAGGCGCCATGTTGGCCGAAGGTTTTGTTAAAGCCGGCGCCGAGGTAGTTATCAGTGCGCGCAAGCCCGACGAACTCCATGCCCGCTGCGAACAGCTTCAGGCACTGGGCAATTGCACAGCCATGGTCGCCGACTTATCCAGCCAGCAGGGCGTGCTCAACTTTGCTGAGCAATTGCGGGCCCACACCGCGCAACTGGATGTATTGATCAACAATGCCGGCGCCAGCTGGGGCGCCGATATCGACTGTTTCCCCGAGTCGGGCTGGGACAAAGTGATGGACCTCAACCTCAAGTCACTGTTCTTCCTCAGCCAGCAATTGCTGCCCCTGCTGTCTGCCAGCGCCCGCGCTGACCAACCAGCGCGCATCATCAACATTGCCTCGGTCTATGGCCTGGTCCACTCCACACTGAAAACCTATTCCTATTCAGCGAGTAAAGCAGCCGTTATCCAACTTACCCGACAGTTGGCGGCTGATCTCGCCGAGCGGCACATTACCGTTAATGCCATTGCCCCCGGCTACTTCCCCAGCGAAATGACTGCAGCGCTCGATGATAGCGAGCTGGTCGCCGGCATTCCCGCCGGGCGCATGGGACAGGCCGATGACATTGCCGGCACAGCCCTATTTTTATCATCGCGGGCCGCCAACTATATGACCGGCAGCACGCTGGTTCTCGACGGCGGCATTGTTGCCAGCCGCTAATCATAGAGAAGTTAAAGGTGTTTTATGAATAGTGCACTGTCAGGCCTTCGCGTACTCGACCTCACCCATATGCTCTCGGGGCCCTTTTGCACGATGACCCTCGGCGACATGGGTGCCGAAATGATCAAGGTTGAACCCCTCCAGGGCGAGGGCACCCGCAAGCTGCTGGCCAGCGACCCCCTGCACGCCATCGACGGTATGGGCGCCTATTTCATCACCCTCAATCGCAATAAAAAAAGCATCGCCATCGACCTGAAAAGCGAGCAGGGCCTGGCACTGTTTTACTCGCTGGTCGAAAAAGCAGACATCGTCGTCAATAACTACGCCGCAGGGGTGCCCGAAAAACTTAAAATCGATTACCCGCGGCTGGCGCAGATCAATCCGCGCATCATCACTTGCTCGATCACCGGCTTTGGCGAAAACGGCCCGGGGGCCAAACGCCCGGCCTTTGACCAGGTTGCCCAGGCCTATGGCGGCGGCATGTCGATCACCGGAGAAAACGCCTCACAGCCAATGCGCGCCGGCATTCCCATTGGCGATCTCGGCGGCGGCATGTTTGGCGTTATGGGTATTCTGGCCGCCGTCATCGAACGCCAGCAGTCCGGTCGCGGCCAACATGTCGACATCTCCATGCTCGACGCGCAGATCTCCCTGCTCAACTACATGGCAACCATGCACTTTATGTCGGGCCAAAATCCCGAACCGATCGGCAACAGCCACTTTGTGCATGTGCCCTACAACAGCTACCCCACCGCCGACGGCCATATCGTGATCTGCGTGCTCACCGACAATTTCTGGCACAATCTAAAGTCGCTGCTCAACTGCCCCGCCCTGGATAAGCCCGAATACGACAGCCAACCCGGTCGCCTTGCCGACAAGGCCTTTATCGACGCCACCTTGAGCGACATCTTTCGCACTGACAGCAGCGCACACTGGCTGGAAAAATTAAACGCCGAACGCATTCCCGCCGCGCCGGTCAACAACTTCTCCCAAGCCTTGCACGACGAGCAAGTGCGACACCGCAACATGGTCGTCGAACTCTCTCACCCCAATGGCAAAAGCGTGCAGGGACCCGGCTGCCCAATCAAACTATCGCGCAGCGCACCGAGCGCCTTCAGCGCAGCGCCTCTGCTTGGCCAACACAGCGACAGCATCCTGAGCGAACTGCTGGACTTGCCCGGCGACGATATCGCCCAGCTTCGCCAACAGGGCGTCATCGTCTAAACCCAGGGAGGCGGTCATGGAAACAGTCTGGATACGCGACGTCGGCCCGCGCGACGGCTTGCAGAATCAACGGCAAATATTAAGCAGCGACCAGCGGCTACAGCTGATTCGCAGCCTGCTAAAGGCCGGTGTTAGCGCAATCGAAGTGGGCGCCTTTGTGTCGCCTAAAGCCGTGCCCGCCATGGCCGGCAGCGACACCGTGCTGGCCGGACTGGCCGGCGATGTCGGTGAATTTTCCGTGCTGATCGCCAACGTCAAAGGCTATGAACTGGCACTGGCTGCCGGCGCCACGCGGGTGGCCATTGTAGTGGCCAGCACTGACACCATGAATCGCAAGAATATCGGCATGGACACAACTCAGGCCTTCGCCTTTGCCGACACCGTCTTGCGGCGCGCCCTTGCCGATGGTGTACACGCCAGCTGCTATATAGCCACCGCCTGGGAGTGTCCCTTTGAGGGACCGGTGCCCACGAGTTCAGTGCAACGCCAGGCCGATGCCCTGCTCAATAGTGGCGCCCAGGAAATCGTTATCGCCGATACCATCGGCGCCGCCGCCCCGGCGCAAGTGGCGAGTTTAATGCGCGGCCTCGGCCAGCAACTGGGCAGCGAACGATTGGCCTGCCATTTTCACGACACCCGCGGCATGGGAATCGCCAATGCCTATGCTGCCTTGGAAAGCGGTATTCGCCGCTTTGACGCCTCGATCGCCGGCCTGGGTGGCTGCCCCTTTGCGCCGGGCGCCTCAGGCAATATCGCCAGCGAAGACTTGGTGTTGATGTTGAACCAACAGGGCTACGACACCGGTATCAGCCTGGCCGGACTGGCCGAGGCCTCGGCCTTAGCCCGACAACTCTGCGATCACCCCGCGGTGCCAAAATCATTGCGCTGGATTCAGCAACAGCGCGACAAGGGCGCACTCAGCTAGGCGCTGCGCCGAATATAGTCTTCACTCAGCGCCCAGAGCTGTTCTGCGGCGGCGTCATCCTTGCCCCAGGGCTTGATGCGCTTGGGCTTGCAGTTGGCAAAATACTCACCACTGACGCCCTCTAGGCTGGGCGAGGTGGCGACAAATACCGAGGTCGCCGCGCCCTTATCCGGGCTGCGGAAAAACGGCTTTAACAGCAGGCCCAGCACCTTGCCGATCACCGCGTGATCCTGCTGGCCCAGCCCGGTGCTGACCGCACCGGGGTGGACGCAATTCACCGTGACACCGGTGCCCGCCAACTGCTTGGCCAACTGCCGGGTCCACAAAATATTGCAAAGCTTGGAGTGGCCGTACACCTTGAAGGTTTTATAGGGGTGCTGGGCAAATTCCGGGTCGTCAAACTGCACCCCCTTGCTAAAGGCGTGGGCCTCCGAGGCCACCGACACAATACGCGCCGGCGCGCTCTGCACAATGCGCTCACGCAGCAACTCAGTGAGCAGGAAGTAGGCCAGGTGATTGACCGCAAAGGTCTCCTCAATGCCATCGGCACTGAGCTTGCGCTGGGTATTCACCACACCGGCATTGTTCAGCAGCAGATGCAGCGGCTTGCCGGTATCGAGAAACTGCTGGGCGGCGCGGCGAATATCGGCCATCTTCCCCAGATCGGCAATCAGCAGGCTCAGCTCCGCATCGCTGCGCAGTTCGCGCAGCTCGCTCAACAGAGCCTCGCCCTTGTCCGGGTTGCGACACAAGATAAACAGCTCGGCGCCCTGCTCCACCAGCGCCTTGGCAGTGGCGCGGCCGATGCCATTGGTGGCACCGGTAATCAGACACACTTTTCCCTTCATGCTCATTATTATTATCCTATTGGCATTGCTGCGAAAAAACAGCGCTTAGTCAACGCTGCGGGTGCGGCCATTGTCGTCAATGGCAACAAAGACGAATTCGCCCTCGGTGACTTTTACCGGCGCATCGTCGTCGTATTCAGCGGTCCACACCTCGACATTGATGCGAATCGAGCTGCGGCCAACCTCCAAAATTTCGGTATGGCAACTCACTACGGCGCCGACATTAACCGGCGACATAAAGGCCATACCGGTAACCGCCACCGTGGCCACTCGACCGCCGGCACGGCGGCTGGCAGTAATGCTGCCGGCAAGATCCATTTGCGACATCAACCAACCGCCATAGATATCTCCGTCGGCGTTGGTATCGGCGGGCATGGCAATCACTTGCATGGCCAGCTCACCGTTGGGACGAGGTACATCGTCAATGTCACGCATCGCGTTTCTCTCTAAGCTTGAATGTTTCTTAGGGCACCCAGTTAACGGACGCTTTGTAGTCTTGTCAATCTAATTCCTCAGCCCCGCACCAGCGCTGGCAACCAGGTCGCCAGCGACGGCCACAGGGCCAGCGCAGCCAACACCAATAATTGTAAAATGATAAAAGGCGCCACGCCCCGGTAGATATCCGTAGTAGCCACCGAGGCCGGCGCCACACCGCGCAGATAAAACAGCGAAAAACCAAAGGGCGGTGTCAGGAAAGAGGTCTGGAGATTGAGCGCAATCATAATCCCCAGCCAGATGGGTTCGACACCCATGGCCAGCAATATCGGCCCGACGATCGGCACCACCACAAAGGTGATCTCGATAAAATCAAGAATAAAACCGAGCAGGAAGATCACCAGCATCACCAGGGCGGTGGCGGCGACCACCCCACCCGGCATGGCATTAAACGCATCGTGAATCAGCTCGTCACCGCCAAAACCGCGAAACACCAGCGAAAACACCGCCGCGCCAATGAGGATCATAAACACCATGCAGGTCACTTTCATGGTCTCCCGCGACACCTCACCGAGGCGCGCCAGCGACAGGCGGCCGCGCAGCAGCGCCAACAGCGCGGCACCTAGGGCGCCGACCCCAGCAGCTTCGGTGGGGGTCGCCGCACCGGCGAGAATCGAGCCCAGCACCGTGGCAATAAGCAGTATTGGCGGCACAAAACCACGCAGCAACTCACCCAGTGCCGGGGGTTGTAAGTCTTGAGCCGGCGGTGCCTTGCGCGGCTGCAATATCGCGACCGCCGCCACATAGGCAATATAGAGACCGACCAGCAATAGGCCGGGAATCAGGGCGCCGATAAACAGATCCCCCACCGACAGGGTCTTGGGACTGAACACGCCCATATCCAGCTGGGCCTGCTGATAGGCGCTGGACAGGGTATCGCCGAGTAACACCAGGGCAATGGAGGGCGGAATAATCTGGCCCAGGGTGCCGGTCGCACAGATCGTGCCGCTTGCCAGTGCCGGGTCGTAGCCGCGCTTGAGCATCGACGGCAGCGACAGCAAGCCCATGGTAACGACCGTCGCGCCGACAATGCCGGTACTGGCGGCCAGCAACATACCGACAATCACCACCGAAATGCCCAGGCCGCCGCGGCGGCGACCGAACAGCGCCGCCATATTGCCCAGTAACTCTTCAGCGAGCTGACTCTTTTCCAGCAAGACGCCCATCAGCACAAACAGCGGCACCGCCAGCAGCGTAATATTATTGATGGTGCCAAACAGGCGATTGGGCAACGCCGACAAAAAACTGGGGTCAAAGTGGCCGAGGCTGATACCCAGACCGGCAAAGATCATCGCCACCCCCGCCAGACTGAAGGCCACCGGGTAGCCCAGCATCAACACCAGGCAGATCAGCACAAACATCAGCAGCGGCATTAACTCAATCAACATCGTCGGGCTCCACAGCGCTGTCGCCCATCAGCGTCAGAGCATTGCGCAGCAGTTCGGCCAAGCCCTGCAAGGCGAGGTTAATCGCCATCAATGGAATCAAACTCTTGAGCAAAAACACTGCCGGAATACCGCCGGGTTCCACCGAGCTTTCGCGAATTTCCCAGGCCTTGGCACTAAATTCCCAGCTAGTCACTAGAATCAGGCCGCACAGCGGCAGCAAAAACAGCAGCGTGCCGAGGCTGTCTACCCAGGCGCGCTGACGCACAGAGAAACGCTGGTAGAAAATATCCACCCGCACATGAGCGCCGTGTTTCAGCGCATAGGCCGCGCCCAGCATAAATACCGTGCCGTGCAGATAGCTCACCGATTCCTGCATGGCCGTCAGCCCCTGACCAAAGCCATAGCGCATCAGCACCACCGCAGCGGTAATCAGCATCATCAGGGGAATACCCCAGGCTAGGGCGCGGCCGCTGGCCTCGGTGAAGGCATCGATCAGTCTTAGTGTCGCTCTCATTATTTTCGCTTGCTGCGTGTCGACCTAGGAAGCCGCCCATTATAGTCGCAGCGTCGCAGCCCCCGCCATGCGAATAGCCGGCAAACGCGCTATCATTGCGACTTTTAGGGTAAATCCACCACCGCCATGAGCCAACCTCCTTTCGCCGACAAAGAAACCCGCCTGGAACTGTTCGCCGGCATTCACCCGACCAGTCAGCAGCCCATCTTTGAGCAGTGCCTGGCCACCCCCTGTGAAACTGAAGGCCAATACCGGCTGCTCAAATCGCCGCTGTTTGTGCGCGGCCTTGCGGCCCTGGACACCATTGCCCTGAACCCTGAGGCCCGCGGCCGCTTTAGCATCGTCGAGCGCGGCGGCAACCTCTGCCTGCGCGTGTTTATGCGCGAGCCCGACACCGCGCTGGAGCAGCAGCTGACCGGCGAGATCGAAAAGCTGGGCGGCCATCTGGATGTCTGCAGCGAGCGCGCACTGGCCTACAGCATCCACTTTGGCGTAGGTTTTCAAGCCATAGAGAAATTACTCGATGCCAACATCAAGCAGGGCGAAGCCCGCTGGTTGTACGGCAATGTCTACGACGACCAGGGCGAGCCGCTTAACTGGTGGCAGGATCTGTTGAAGGCCTAGCCTGGCACAACTCGGAGCAGTCAATGTTAATGGTTATTTCGCCGGCGAAAACGCTGGACTTCGACACCCCCGCCCACACCGAGCAGTACAGCCAGGCGGATTTTCTCGACCAGTCGCAAACGCTGATCGACCAGTTGCGGGCGCTGGCGCCACAGGATATTTCCGCGCTGATGAAAATCAGCGACAAACTGGGCACGCTTAACTACCACCGCTTTGCCGACTGGCACACCCCCTTCACCAGCGACAATGCCAAACAGGCGCTGCTGGCCTTTCGCGGCGACGTCTACACCGGCCTCAATGCCGACAGCTTCAGCGAGCCCGACTTTGACTTTGCCCAGCAGCACCTGCGCATTCTCTCCGGTCTTTATGGCCTGCTGCGGCCACTGGATCTGATTCAGGCCTACCGACTGGAAATGGGCACCAAGTTCGCCAACTCCGCAGGCAAAAACCTCTATGAATTCTGGGGCACACAAATCACCGAGGCGATTAACGCCCAACTGCAACATGCCGGCCCGTTGCTACTCAACCTGGCCTCCAACGAATACTTCAGCGCGGTCAAAACCAAGCAGCTTGACGCCGAGATGATCACCCCGGTGTTTAAGGACTACAAAAACGGCAAATACAAAATTATCAGCTTCTACGCCAAAAAAGCCCGTGGCCTCATGGCGGCCTATGTGATTAAAAACCGCATCACCGACGCCGAGCAGCTCAAAGCCTTTGACGTCGACGGCTACTATTACAGCCCCGAGCAGTCCCGCGCTAATGAATGGGTATTTTTGCGCGACGAAGCGGCCTAGGCCTATTCCATCGCCAGAATGGTCTGCCAGTCGGCCGCATCAATCGGCATAATCGACAGGCGATTGCCCTTTTTCAGCAGCGCCATGTCACGCAGCGCCGGGTGGGCCTTTAATTCGCTGAGCGGGATCAGCCGTTTCAGCTTCCTGACGAATTTCACATCCACCATATACCAGCGCGGCTCCTCATCACTGGCCTTGGGGTCGTAGTAGTTACTGTCGGGGTCGCGGGCAGTGTGATCGGCATAGGCCTCGCGCACCACCTCGGCAATGCCGGCAATGCCCGGCGTCTTGCACGCCGAATGATAGAAAAACACCCGGTCGCCCACCCGCATTTGGTCGCGCATCATATTGCGCGCCTGGTAGTTGCGCACCCCATCCCAGTGCTCAGTGGCACTGGGGCGGGCCGCCAGGTCGTCGATACCAAAGGTATCGGGCTCCGATTTCATCAACCAGTATTGCATCGTCCCTCCCCCGCACCGACACTGTATCGGCGACGACAAAAGTGTAGCGGCCCGATGCCGCCAAGGTCTACGGAGACACCATGGAAAAGCCCTTTTCACAAGCCTGTGAAAACAATAAGCAGCCAATTTTCAATGCCCTGAAAGACCTCCTGGACGAGGTCGACAGCGTGCTGGAAATCGGCAGCGGCACCGGTCAACACGCGGTGCACTTTGCCAGCCTGAAGCCGCAGCTGCGCTGGCAGTGCTGCGATCAAGCGGAGTATTTACCGGGCATTCAGCGCTGGCTGGACGATGCCAAACTGCACAAGCTGCCGTCGCCGCAGTGCTTTGAGGTCAACAGCTCTCCCTGGCCACAGGGCGAGTTTCAGGCGCTGTTTTCCGCCAATACCCTGCATATTATGAGCTGGCCATCGGTAGAACAGCTGTTCGCGCGCATTGCCAGGGAAGGACAGCCGCTGCAGTGGCTGTGGTTTTACGGACCCTTTAACTACGGCGGCGAATACACCTCGGCGAGCAATGCCCAATTCGATGCCTGGTTGAAAAACCGCGACCCGCAGAGTGGTATCCGCGACTTTGAAGCGGTCAATACCCTGGCCGAAAATGCCGGTTTTCGGCTGCACAGCGACTGCGCCCTGCCCGCCAACAATCGTCTGCTGATCTGGCGGCGCTAACTGACAGGCAAAAAAAACCGCGACTATAGCCGCGGTTTTTTTAACTAGGGCTTGTTACAGCTCCTCGTCATAATCGTACTCATACTCTTCTTCGCTGAGTTCATCTGCAGCGGCGTCGTAATCGTACTCATAGCTTTCTTCTTCAATAACTTCGTCGGCCATCGCCTCTTCAGTCATTGTCTCTTCAGCCATTTCTTCTTCGACCATCGGCTCTTCAGCCACTTCTTCAACCATCGGCTCGTCAACCGTTGGCATATACACCTCGTCGACAACCAGCTCTTCGTCACCCAGAACTTTCAGTTCTACACGACGGTTCTGTGCGCGACCCGCCTTGGTGTCGTTGCTAGCCATCGGCTGCTCTTCACCGTAGCCACGAGCGGTCAGGCGACTGCCATCCACACCCTTGCCAACCAAATAGCTTTTCACTGACTTGGCGCGGTTCTGTGACAGGTTCATGTTGTAGCTATCACTGCCGGTGCTGTCGGTGTGACCCTGCAACTCAACATTAAAGCCGGGCGAGCTATTCAAGGTTGCCGCGACACCATCGAGAATGGTTTCCGCATTAACCGTCAGTTGCGCGCTGTTCAACTCAAAGTTCACGCCGCGCAGTACCACTGACTGCTCTTTACCACAGCCGTTTGACATCACCTCTTCACCACGGGGGGTGTCGGGGCAAGCGTCATCGCGATCGGCAACACCGTCGCCATCGCTGTCCAATGAACAGCCCTGGGCATCGACTTCATCGCCAGCTGGGGTATTGGGGCACTTGTCCAGATAGTCGGCAACACCGTCTTTATCGCCGTCCAGCGGGCAACCTACGCTGTCCACCTGCACGCCGCGGGGGGTGCCTGGGCACTGGTCGTTTTCATCAACCACGCCGTCGCCGTCGCCGTCTTTGACACCATACTGAGCATCAAAGAAGTTGTAGCGCAGGCCAATCAACAGGCTCTGGGACTCGTACTCCGTTTCCAGAGTAGAAACGTCACCCTTGAGTTCCAGATCTTCCGACACCGCGTAGCGGTAACCGGCATCCAACACCAGTCTCGGGCTCAGGTGGTAGTTAACACCGGCACCTACTTGGGCAATGCCCACATCATCATCACTGCCACCGAGGTCCATGTTGGCCATACCCAGGCCAACACCAACGTAGGGACGCAGGCGCTCACCAGCGCGGAAGTCGTACCACAGATTACCCATCAAGGACTCGACTTCCAGAGAAGCGTCGGAGTCTTCAACGTCGTTTTCACCTACGCGGTATTCCAGTTCCAGACGCAGTGGGCTGGCGAACTTGTAACCAAAGCTCAAGCCGTAACCCCAGTCATCACTGTATTCCGTATCGACGTCGGTAGAGGCACCTGCCGCCGGTGGCGTAATTCCTAGGTCGGTCAGCAGCTGAGTAAACGGGTCGCCCGGCGCTGCCGCACTGTCTGCACTCAGCTTGCCGTCGGCGTCAAAGACTTGGGTGTACGCAGCATGGCCGCCCACATAAAAACCTTTTTCTTCTTCGGCGTTCACCGCAGCTGTCGTCGACGCGAGTAATACACCCGCTGACAGAGCAGTCATCCATTGCTTGCTCATCGCAATCCCCCAGTTATTAATTTATAAGTTCACGCTAGTTACAACCTGTATAGCGGTCGATACTAACCGATATTACGACACAGGTTTAGTAAAAAGGGTCGCCTCCTTGGTACTTTTACCCTAAGTTTTTCGCTTTTTTCGACACAGCACAAGAATTACCCCTGCCAATAGCGGCCGAGCCGCGAGGGATGCGTTACCATAGCGGCGTTTTTTTGACCGGTTTGCGATTATGTCCCCAGAGCTCCTCTCCCCCGCCGGCAGCCTGCGCAATATGCGCTACGCCTTTGCCTATGGCGCCGATGCCGTCTATGCCGGCCAGCCGCGCTACAGCCTGCGGGTGCGCAACAATGAATTTAAAGACCTCGACACCCTAGCCAGCGGCATCAGCGAAGCTCACGCCCAGGGCAAGCAGTTCTATCTCGCCTCCAATATTTCACCGCACAACGACAAAATCCGCAGCTATTTGCGCGACCTGGAGCCGGTGGTAGAAATGGGCCCCGACGCGCTGATCATGGCCGACCCCGGCCTGATGATGCTGGTGCGCGAGCGCTGGCCGGAGCTGCCCATCCACCTGTCGGTGCAGGCCAATGCGGTGAACTGGGCGAGCGTCAAATTTTGGTATCAAAACGGCATTCGCCGGGTGATTCTGTCCCGCGAGCTGTCGCTGGACGAGATCGAGGAAATCCGCCAGCGGGTGCCGGAAATGGAGCTGGAGGTGTTCGTCCACGGCGCACTGTGTATCGCCTATTCCGGCCGCTGCCTGCTGTCGGGCTATATGAATCACCGCGACCCCAATCAGGGTGCCTGCACCAACGCCTGCCGCTGGCAATACCAGGCTCACGAGGCCAAGGAAGACGACAAGGGCGACCTCATTGCCGTGCAAAACTATGAGCCCCAGCCCCAGGCCGAGCCGGTATTGCTGCAACAGGCCCAGCGCCCCGGTGAATATATGCCCGCCTATGAGGACGAACACGGCACCTACATTATGAACTCCAAAGATCTGCGCGCCGTGCAGCATGTGCAGCGTCTGCAGCAAATGGGCATCCACTCGCTGAAAATCGAGGGCCGCACCAAGTCCCACTACTATGTGGCGCGCACCGCACAGGTCTATCGCCGCGCCATCGACGACGCCGTCGCCGGCCGCGAATTCGATATGGGGCTGATGGACGAGCTCGAGACGCTGGCCAATCGCGGTTACACCGAGGGCTTTTACCGCCGCCACCCGCCCAAGGAATACCAAAACTACGAGATGGCCCACAGCAGCGCCCAGCAACAGCAGTTCGTTGCCGAGGTTGTCGATGTCGCCGGCAACGACATTATTGTCGATGTTAAAAACCGCTTTGATCGCGGCGACACCCTGCAGCTGATGACCCCCCAGGGCAATCAGCGCTTTGCCCTTAACACCTTACTGGACAAAAATGGCAAGGCCATCGACGCGGCCCCCGGCTCCGGCCACCGCGTGCGCATTCCGCTGGACGCCAGTATTGATGAAAACGCCCTGCGCTACGGCCTGCTGGTCAAGGAGTTTCACGGCGCGGCCTAAGCCTGCTAGGCTGAGCGAAAGCATGTAGGGGAGCACAAGCATGGAGCGACGTAAACTGCGGGCATTGCGCGCACTGATCAATGTCAGCCTGCTCAGCCTGATTTTTGGCGCCACCATCAACTTACTGGCCAGCTTGCTCGGCAGCTACAGCGCCATCGGCCTGGGGCTGGCCGGCGTGCTGCTGACCTTCTATTGCTACCGCCGCGCCGATCGCGTCGAAGCCAGCCACACCGCCTATAACCTCTGGCGACTGCTGCCCACCCTCACCTTTGTGTTAGTGCCGCTGTTCATCTTTTGGTACGGCAGCGACTCGCAGTGGACCACCGCCGAGATCTTGCTGCTGACCGAAGTCGGCGCCAGCTACCTGCTGCCCATCACTTGCCTGCTGATTGTTGAGCGCACGATGAAAAAAGCCCAGCAGTAATCAATCGGCCGCCCGCTTAAAGGGCAGCAGCGCCGCCGCCTCCTGCAAATAGTCGCCAATATGCTGCTCCTCGGTGTGGAGAAAGCGCGCCACGGCGTCGCTAAAACCGGCGTCCGCCAGCCAGTGGTGGGAATAGGTGACAATCGGCTCGAAACCGCGCTGAATCTTGTGCTCGCCCTGGGCACCGGGATCGAATTTCTTCAGGCCGCGTTCAATACAGTGTTCAATGCCCTGGTAGTAACAGGCCTCAAAGTGCAGAAAATCGTATTCGCGCAGGCAGCCCCAGTAGCGACCAAATAAGGTGTCGGCGCCCTCAAAGTTCAGGGCAGCCGCCACCGGCACCTCACCCTCATAGGCCAGCACCAACAACAGCTGCTCGGGCATGGCCTTGGCAATGACCTGAAAAAACGCTTCCGATAAATAACCGCCGTGGCCGCTGCGCTTGGCATAGGTCTGCTGATAGCAGTGAAAAAAGAACCGCCACTGGGCCTCGCTGACCGCGCTGCCGCGCAGGCGCTCCAAACGCAGACCCTGGTCGGCAACCGTGTTGCGCTCCTTGCGCAAATTCTTGCGCTTGCGCGAACTAAAGCCCGCCAAAAAATCATCGAAATGCCGATAGTCGCGGTTGTACCAGTGATATTGCGGGGCGATGCGCTGCATCAAGCCGGCCCGCTGCCACTGCCCCGCCTCGGCCGGCGTCGAAAACAGCACATGCAGCGACGAGGCCCCCAGTTGCTCGGCCCGCGCCTGCAGCTGCGCAACCACCGCCGCCGCCACCTTTTCCGCATCCAGGTCAGCGCGCAGGCACAATCTCGGCCCGGTGGCTGGCGTGAAGGGAATGGCCGCCAACAACTTGGGGTAGTAGTCGCGACCGTAGCGCCGATAGGCGTCGGCCCAGGCCCAGTCGAAAACGTATTCGCCATAACTGTGCGACTTGATATACAGCGGCAGTACGCCGCACAGCGCCTCGCCCTCGCAGAGGATCAGATGCTGTGGCTGCCAGCCGGTATCGGCGCAGGTGGCGCCGCTGTCCTCCAGCGCCCGCAAGAACGCGTGGCGCATAAACGGGTAATCGCCACCAACAATCGCGTCCCATTCCGCGGCGGCCACCCGGTGAATACTGTCGATAAACTGCAGCGTCAGCATACTCAGCGTCCTGCCCGCCTAGCGCCCGGCCATCCAATCACGCCGGCAGCGCATAGTGCAGGGCGATACCGACGAAAATCGCCATACCCACATAGTGATTGTTCAAAAACGCCTTAAAACAGTTGTCGCGGTCGCGGTATTTAATCAGCTGCTGCTGGTAAATAAACAGGCCGCTGGCCGCCATCAAGCCGGCGTAGTAGATAAAACTCATGGCAAACTGCTTGCCGACCAACAGCATCACCCCGATTACCGAGGCCTGCAGCATGGCGGTGATCACCTTGTCGTCGTCGCCAAACAGAATAGCGGTGGATTTCACCCCTATCTTCACATCGTCGTCGCGGTCAACCATGGCGTAGAAAGTGTCGTAGGCCACCGTCCACATCAGCACCGCAATATAAATCAGCCACAGCGCCGCCGGCAGCTCGCCGCGCTGGGCGGCAAAGGCCATGGGAATCCCCCAGGCGAACGCCGCGCCCAGCACCAGCTGGGGCAGGTGGGTATAGCGCTTCATAAAGGGATAACAGGCGGCCAGTGCCACCGCCGCAAACGACAGCGCAATGGTCAGACGATTGGTGAACAAAACCAGCACAAAGGCGCTCAGGCACAGGCCGGCAAACAACAGCAGGGCCTCTTTTTCACTGACGCTGGCGGTGGCAAAGGGGCGATTTTCGGTGCGTTGCACATGGGCATCAATATGGCGGTCGGCGTAGTCGTTAATGACACAGCCGGCCGAGCGCATCAAAAAGGTGCCCACGCAGAAAATCAGCAGCAAATGCCAATCGGGCAGGCCCTCGGCGGCCAGCCACAATGCCCACAGGGTCGGCCACAACACCAAATAAGTGCCTATCGGCCGGTCGATGCGCATCAGCGCAAAATACTGGGGAAGCTGTTGGCGAAAATGCTGGAACTGCGCCTTCATCGTCTACTCGACTCCTCTGTTGCGAAGCGCAGTATAACCCGCCCCGCGGCCGACGTCTGAGCCCCCTGGCAGGAGAACGGATTAGCACCAGGGCTGAAAGTCCGGTAGGAAAATCTCGCTGACCATGATCGGCCGCTCGCCAAACACAAAGCAGGAGCGCCGCCCCCACAGCATTGCCGCGCTGTCCTGCAGCTCGCATAGCGGCAAGTCCGCCGCGGCGGTATGGCAGATCTCATAGGGGATGCGCCGCATCGAGCGGTCGGTAAACAGCAGGTGGCCCAAAGGGCGGCTATCCAGACCGCGCAGGCGGCGCAGGTGACCGCTGAGACTGCGCGCCGGCAAAATACTGCGGGCATATACCCAGGGCTGATCGTGACAACACAGCAACACTTCGCGAATCAGTCCCCAGTCGCGGTCGCCCATGCCCAGCAAACGGCGTTCAGAGAGTCGCGGCAGGCCCCAGCGTTGACTGAGTACCTGCACGCGAAAATGGCCGCCCGACTTGCGCCGCAGATGGGCGGTCAGCGAGCCAGTATCGAGCAGCCAGGGAGCCGCGGTGAGGGGCCGCTGGGCTCCTACAAACTGATTAGCTGGTAACCAGTTGGGCTCATGACA
Organism: Spongiibacter sp.; assembly: GCF_041602295.1. GTDB lineage: Bacteria > Pseudomonadota > Gammaproteobacteria > Pseudomonadales > Spongiibacteraceae > Spongiibacter. Next base: position 19,207 of record NZ_JBFIGO010000016.1, read on the forward strand.
GTAGCATCGGTTTAATTGAAGGGCGTACAATGTCGGGCTTCCAGTGGCTAGATCACTGAATACGGGCCGCCGAGGCATTGGCTGGCCCATTCGCTGAGTGCGGCAGGATGCGTGAATCGCCGCCGACTTGCAAGCCAGCAACCGCCGCAATGATAAGGCCACGGGCCAACAAAGGCAGTTGCGTAAGACAAATTGAAAACGGCAGGAACCGACTATGAGTAAGTGGGAATGTATTGTTTGCGGATGGGTGTACGACGAGGAAACCGGCGATCCGGATTCCGGTATTGAGCCCGGCACCCGCTGGGAAGATATCCCCGACGACTGGCTGTGCCCCGACTGTGGCGTAGGTAAAGAAGACTTCGAAATGATCGAACAGTCCGAGCCCAGCAATCTGCCGCATCACGACGAACCCGCCACCGCCAGCCAGGATGCACCCATTGTGGTCATCGGTACCGGCCTGGCCGGCTACGGCCTGGTGCGCGAACTGCGCAAGCACGACAAAGACACACCGGTCATCATGATTACCGCCGATGACGGCCGCGCCTACTCCAAACCGATGCTGTCTACCGGCTTCACCAAAAACCAGGACGCCGACGCCCTGGCCCAGAAAGATGCCGGCGGCATGGGTGAAGACCTGAACGCCAGCGTGTGGACCATGACCAAGGTCACCGCGATCGACACCGCCGCGCAAACCATCTCCACCGGCGACGCCGAAACCAAGGTGCACTACAAGAAGCTGGTACTGGCACTGGGCGCCGACGTCATTCGCCCGCCCATCGGCGGCAACGGTCAGGACTACGTTTACTCGGTAAACGACCTGCTGGACTACGACGACTTCCGCCAAGCCATCGCCAGCAACGGCGTGAAGAAGGTCTGCATCATCGGTGGCGGCCTGATCGGCTGCGAATTCACCAACGACCTGATCAACGGCGGCTTTGAAGTTGAAACCGTCGACCCCCTCGGCTACTGCCTGCCTACCCTGCTGCCCGAAGCGGCGGGCAAGGCCGTACAGAACGCCCTGGAAGCCAAGGGCGCCAAGTTCCACTTCGGCCCGCTGGTGACCGAAGTCAACAAGGCGGACAAGGGCGTAACCGTGACGCTGAACAACGGCGAAACTATCAGCTGCGATCTGGTGCTGTCCGCTGTTGGCGTTCGCCCCCAGGTCGAGCTGGCCAAATCAGCGGGCATCGAGGTGAACCGCGGTGTGGTCACTAACCGCCTGCTGGAAACCAACGCGGCCAATGTCTACGCCATGGGTGACTGCGCCGAAGTCGCCGGCCACGTGCTGGTCTACGTTGCCCCGCTGATGGCCCAGGCCCGCGCGCTGGCCAAGACTCTGGCTGGCGATGCCACCGAAGTCAGCTATCCCGCCATGCCGGTCACCATTAAAACCCCGGCCTGCCCAGTGTGTGTGTCTCCGGCGCCGCGCGACGCCAAGGGCGACTGGCAGATCGAGCAGGACGGCAATAACGTCGTGGCCAAGTTTGTCGACACCGCCACCGGCGAGCTGCTGGGCTTCGCCCTGACGGGCGACGGCACCAAGCAGAAAATGGCGCTGCAAAAAGAGCTGCCGGCAATCATGCCCTAAGCCTTTGACGCTGTGAACAAACCCCGCTACGGCGGGGTTTTTTGTGCCCGTCGATCCGCCATTGCAGCCCTTGCAATCGCCGCAGCACTGGGCTGCAATAAGCGCTCAAAAAAACAATAATGGAAAAGTCATGAGCCTTTACGACAAGTATGTCTTGCCCACGATGATCGACTGCGCCTGCTCCATGCCCGAGGTGATGGCAGTTCGCCGCGAAGTGGTGCCACTGTGTCGCGGCGCCGTGCTGGAGGTGGGCATGGGTAGCGCCATCAATCTGCCGCTGTACCGGGCCGATCAGGTGGACTACATCTGGGGGCTGGAGCCCTCGGCAGGCATGCGCCGAAAAGCCCAAAAAAACCTCGCCACTAGCGCGCTGGAGGTGCGCTGGTTAGACCTGCCCGGCGAACAAATTCCGCTGGCCGACAACAGCGTCGACACCGTGCTGCTCACCTTTACCCTGTGCACCATTGCCGATTGGCGCAGTGCCCTGCTGCAAATGCAACGGGTGCTCAAGCCCGATGGCCAGCTGCTGTTTTGCGAGCACGGCCTGTCGGCGGACGCCGGCGTGGCGCGCTGGCAAAATCGCCTCACCCCACTGTGGAAGCGCTTGGCCGGCGGCTGTCACCTCAACCGCCCCATCGACCAGCTGCTGCGCGAGGGCGGCTTTGTGATCGATGAGATCAAGCAGCGCTATCTGGAAAAATCGCCGCGCATTGCCGGCTATGTCTACAGCGGCAGCGCCCACAAAGCCTGAGGCGGGCGCTGGCCTGATCGCCGGCGGCGCGCTAGAGTGCAACTAGAACTGCGGCCCACAATCGCCGCTTAATCACCACGGAATCCCTATGCGCAAACTTGCTCTGCACTGGCAAATCGCCATCGCCATTTCTCTCGCCGTGCTCGCCGGCCTGCTCAGCGGCGCCGACGCCGAACTCGGCGGCGTCAAACTGGTTGCTGTCTATACCTTTATTGGCACGCTGTTTCTCAACGCCTTGAAAATGTTGATTGTGCCGCTGGTCAGCTCATCGATCATCAGTGGCATGGCCGGCATCGGCGGCAGCAATTTAGAGCGCTTGGGCGGCAAAACCCTGCTGTTCTACGCCACCTCCAGCCTGATCGCCATCTTAATCGGCCTGACCGTGGTCAATATTATCCAGCCCGGCGGCGGCGACACCCAGGCACTGGCCGCCGGCCTGAGCAGCGACAACGCCGAGCTCAACGCCACCCTCGCCAAGGTGGAAGGTCGCGGCGCCGGCGACGTGGTGCAAGTGTTTGAGCGGATGATTCCCACCAATATCATCGCCGCCGCCGCCGACGGCCAAATGCTGGGCTTGATCTTTTTCACCCTGCTCTACGGCTTTTTCCTGGCGCGCAGCGAATCGGCCCACGCCGAGGTACAGCTCAATTTCTGGCAGGGGCTGATGGATATCATGACCAGCATGACCATGTGGGTGATGAAGTTTGCCCCCCTCGGGGTCTTTGGCCTGGTCGCCAAAACGGTGGCGACCACCGGCTTCGACGCATTCGCGCCCATGCTCAAATTTTTTATCGCCACGGTGCTGGCGCTGGCCCTGCACGCCTTTGTCGCCATGCCGCTGATCCTGCGCTATCTGGGGCGGGTGCAGCCGCGAAAACACTATCAGGCCATGGCGCCGGCCCTGCTCACCGCCTTTTCCACTGCTTCCAGCTCAGCGACACTGCCGCTGACCATGGAGTGCGTGCAGGACAAATCCGGCGTATCGAAACGCACCAGCGGCTTTGTGCTGCCGCTGGGCGCCACCGTCAATATGGACGGCACCGCCCTCTATGAATGCGTCGCCGCCATGTTTATTGCCCAGGTCTACGGGCTGGAACTGGGCTTTGCCCAGCAGTTCACCATAGTGATGGTGGCCCTGCTCACCTCCATTGGTGTGGCCGGCATTCCCGCCGCCAGCCTGGTGGCCATCTCGGTGATTCTCGGCACCATCGGCCTGCCGCTGGAGGGCATTGGCCTGCTGCTTGTCACCGACCGCATCCTCGATATGATGCGCACCGCCGTCAACGTATTCAGCGACTCCTGCGCGGCGGTGGTCATTGCCCGCAGCGAGGGCGAGCAGACCCTGATCGCCCTCGACCCTCCGCGGAGCCAAGCATGAGCCAGCGACTGCGCATACCGCGCCTGAAGGGCAACGACTACTCGGAACAGGCCGCCCGGCAACGCCGCGAGTTTTTGCGCGAGCGCAGCGGTGTCGAGCTGCAGCACAGCAGTCACTACTCCCTCGATCCCGCGAGCCTGGAAGGCAACACCGAAAATTTTTTCGGTGTGGTGCAAATGCCGGTCGGCGTTGCCGGTCCCTACCGGATTAACGGTGAACACGCCCAGGGGGATTTCTACATTCCCATGGCCACCACCGAGGGTACACTGATCGCCTCTTACAGCCGCGGCATGCGGCTGGTGAGCGAGTCCGGCGGCTGCACCGTTACCGTGATCGGCGAGGCCATGCAGCGCGCGCCGCTGTTCGAGCTGAGCAGCGCCCGCCACGCCCGCGCCCTGAGCCAGTGGCTGGATGAACACTTCAGCGCCATCAAGGCCGAGGCTGAAAGCACCACCCGCGTGGGCAAGTTGATCGACATTCAGCGCTGGGTGGTCGCCAATAAATTGTTCACCCGCTTCAACTACACCACCGGCGATGCCGCCGGCCAGAACATGACCGGCAAGGCCACCCACCACGCCTGCCAGTGGATACTGGCCCACTTCTCCGGCATCGAAAATTTCTCCCTGTCGGGTGGCATCGAAACCGACAAGAAGCACTCCCACATGAACCTGCTGCACAGCCGCGGCAAGAAAGTCGTGGCCGAGGCGGTGATCAATAAAGACCTGCTGCGCAGCCTGATGCGCGCCGAACCCGAGCGCATGGTGCGCCTGCGCCAGCGCACCGTTATCGGCAGTCTGCTGGCCGGTTCCGCCTACAACGGCCCCCATGCCGCCAATGGCATCGCCGCCCTGTTTATCGCCACCGGCCAGGACGAAGCCAATGTGGTGGAGTCGCATACCGGCCTCGCCTTTATGGACCTCACCGACGACGGCGACCTCTACTACTCGGTGACCCTGCCGTCGATTATTTGCGCCAGCTACGGCGGCGGCACCGGCCTGGCCACCCAGCGCGAATGCCTGCAGCTTATGGATTGCTACGGTCAGGGCAAGGCCCACAAACTGGCTGAGATTATCGCTGCCACCGTGCTGGCCGGCGACCTGTCACTGGCGGCGGCGGTAGTGTCTGATGAGTGGGTATCGAGCCACGACCAGCTGGGGCGCAACCGGCCCTAGGCGCCCGCTAGCGAGGCTTGCATAGAATCCAGTGGGTAGCTGGCTGGACCTCGTCATAGTCAAAGTGCCGCACCTCGGCATTGACGAAATGGCTGCCCAGATGTTCCACCACTTCGCCAATCAGCGAGTCCGTTACCAGGGCAACGCGAGAGACTTTTCGGTGATGGTCTTTGACAAACCGGAGGTGGGCAATCAACGCGGCAAAAGACGCCCAGCCGGGAAACGACCGCGCGTAAATAATCAGCCCGCGCAAACCGCCATGCGTCTCAATATAGGGGTCGACGATTTTCGCCGCCGAAACAAAATCGTCTTCAGACAGCTTGCCATCGGGCTCCAGTGTCACAATCCCTTTTTCTTCATCGATATTCACATTCAGCATAAGCGGCCTCCCGCTGAGTCACCACGATCATTACTATAAGGATAGTGTATTTCCGCCAACAAGCAGGCGACACCCGCGCCATTCCCGGCCCGGAACAACGTCGCCCCTGCCTGCCTAGACAGCGGCTGAGTCGCTGCGGTTATTCGCCCCTAGACAATATGTCATATCGCATTCGCCGCAGCCGGCAGCTACCTTGTATAAACCCGCAAGCATCTCAGCGTTTTTCGAGATACCGATGCCGCCATTAACCACCGGCACCGCGCCGGCATTGCGGCTTGACGGGCGGCACCAGGTCTCGGCAACACGGCCACTGTAGCTAAGGGTTGCGACCGGCCAGCCAAGCAATTTTTGTCAGTGATCAGAGAGGTCCACATGGACATTGATCCCTTCGTACTTGCGCGCATTCAATTCGCCACCAATATCAGCTTTCATATTTTATTCCCGGCCATTTCCATTGGTCTGGCGTGGATACTGCTGTTCTTCCGCCTGCGCTTTACTCAAACCGGCGACCGCGCCTGGGAGTACGCGTATTTTTTCTGGGTAAAAATTTTCGCCCTGACCTTCGCCATGGGCGTCGTTAGCGGCATTACCATGAGCTTTCAGTTCGGCACCAACTGGCCGGGCTTTATGGAAAAAGCCGGCAATGTCGCCGGGCCACTGCTGGGCTACGAAGTCCTCAGCGCCTTCTTTCTAGAGGCCTCGTTTCTAGGCATTATGCTATTTGGCAAAGACCGCGTGTCCAACCGCCTGCATTTACTCAGCACCTTTCTGGTGGCCTTTGGCACCACCTTGTCGGCATTCTGGATTCTGTCGCTGAACTCCTGGATGCAAACCCCCGACGGCATCACCATGGTCGACGGCGTGGTGATGGTCGACGACTGGATGGAGGTGATCTTCAATCCCTCCTTTCCCTACCGCTTCTTTCACATGCTGATCGCCTGCTTCCTCACCGCCGCCTTTCTGATTGCCGGCGTGAGTGCCTGGCGCGCACGTGCCAATGTCGATGGTCCCGCAACGTGGAAGGTCATGCGCACGGGCGTGGTGATCGCCGCCATTATGGCACCCACACAAATTCTGGTCGGCGACCTGCACGGCCTGAACACACTGGCACATCAACCCGCTAAAATCGCCGCCATGGAAGCGGTATGGCAGACAGAGCATGGTGCGCCGTTTACCGTGTTTGCCCTGCCCAATGAAGCGCAGCGCCGCAATGACTACGCCCTTGAAATCCCCTACGCTGCCAGCCTGATTCTCACCCACGAACGGCAGGGCGAGGTAAGGGGCCTAGACGAATTTGACGGCAATCACCCGCCGGTAGCCATGGTGTTTTATTCCTTTCGTGTCATGTTGGCAATGGGCGGCTTAATGCTGCTCACCGCTTGGTGGGGCGTCTGGCAACTGCGCGGTAACCGCGCCGCCAGTAACGGCCTGCTACTGGCCCTGTCGGCCATGACTTTCTCCGGCTGGATCGCCGTATTGGCCGGCTGGTATGTGACCGAAATCGGCCGCCAGCCATGGATTGTCAGCGGCTTGATCACCGTGCAAGAGGTGGTCGCCGACCACAGCAGTGCCACCGTCGCGGGCACCCTGTTCGGCTATATACTGCTGTATGTTTTCCTGCTGATCAGCTACATCGGCGCTATTCGCCACCTGTCCACCAAACCCGCAGCATCGCTGGCACTGGGGCCAGTGAGCTTCCGCAACCGCGAACTGCGCAACAACAACGGGGAGGCTTGAGTCATGGAATACTGGTTGCCGATTATCTATATGGTGGCGATGGGTTTTGCCCTGCTCATTTACGTTGTACTGGACGGCTACGACCTCGGCGTGGGTATGTTGCTGCCGCTGGCAGAGGAGGATGACAAAGACATGATGATCGCCTCCATCGGCCCATTCTGGGACGCCAACGAAACCTGGATCGTCCTCGGCGTCGGTATTTTGCTGATCGCCTTCCCGCTGGCCCACGGCATCGTTCTCAGCCACTTGTATCTGCCGGTCACCATTATGCTCATGGGCTTAATACTGCGCGGCGTCGCTTTTGACCTGCGGGTCAAAGCGGGCGATAACCGCCGTGCGCTGTGGAACAAGGCTTTTTTCTGCGGCTCGCTGATCGCCTCGATGGCTCAGGGCTGGATGCTGGGCGCCTACATCACCGGCCTACAACACAGTGGCACCAGCTGGCTGTTCTCCACCCTCATCGCCCTGACCCTGCCCGCACTGTATCTGGTACTGGGCTGTGGCTGGCTGCTGATGAAAACGGAAGGCCAATTACTTAGCAAAAGCATCGACTGGGCGCGCAGTGCAATCTGGCCAATGGGGCTCGGCCTGGTACTGGTGTCGCTAGCCACCCCGCTGGTCAGTCCAGCCATTGCCGCCAAATGGTTCAGCCTGCCCAACGCCCTGTGGCTGGCGCCGATTCCACTGATCACCCTGCATTGCTATGCCGGCATTCTGCGCCTGCTGCGCCTGGAGAATCAGATCTATCGCGGCCGCGGCTGGAAGCTCTACGCCTATACCGTCGTCATCTGCCTGATGGCCAGCCTCGGCCTGGCCTACAGCCTGTTCCCGGAGATCATTATTGGGCAGATGGATATTTGGCAGGCCGCCGCCTCGGTGAAATCACTGCAATTCACCCTGGTAGGCTTGCTGTTGACGCTACCAATGATTTTGGTTTACACCTTTGTGGTATATCGCATCTTTCACGGCAAAGCGACTGAGCTCAGTTACGAGTAGCCAGCCGCTGCACATCAGGAGGCCGCAATGGGCCAACAGCCAATCCAGCTAAACCTGGCACAGCGGGCCGAGATCACCGAGTTTCATGATGTCGACACCTCGACCTTCTCCTACGTGGTGCGCGACCCCCACAGCCAAGCCTGCGCAGTGATCGATTCAGTCATGGAAATCGACACCGCCGCCGGTCGCCTCAGCCAGCGCGGCGCCGACCGCATCATTGCGTTTATCCGCGCCCGGCAACTGCAGCTGCAGTGGATTATCGAAACCCATGTCCACGCCGATCACCTGTCGGCGGCTCCCTATATTCAACAACAGCTGGGCGGTAAAATTGGCATCGGTGCCGAAATCACCACAGTGCAAAACACCTTCGGTAAAATTTTTAATGAGGGCACCGAGTTCGCCCGCGACGGTTCCCAGTTCGATCAACTGTTCAACGATGGCGACCACTATCAAATTGGCGGTCTAGACTGCCTGGCCCTGCACACCCCCGGCCACACGCCGGCCTGCATGAGCCATATCATTGGCGACGCCGCCTTTGTCGGCGACACCCTGTTTATGCCCGACGGCGGCACCGCCCGCGCCGACTTTCCCGGCGGCGATGCCCGCCAGCTATTCCAGTCCATCCAGCGCCTGCTCAGGCTGCCCGACGAAATGCGCCTGTTTATGTGTCACGACTACCAGCCCGACGGCCGCGAGCTGCGCTACCACACCACCGTGGCCGAGCAGAAGCGCAGTAATATTCATGTGCGCGCCGGCGTCAGCGAAGACGAATTTGTGTCTATGCGCGAGGCCCGCGATGCAACGCTTGGCATGCCGCGTTTGATCCTTCCGTCGCTGCAGGTCAATATGCGCGCCGGCCATTTGCCCCGGGCCGACAGCAATGGCACCGTCTACCTGAAAATGCCTATCAACGTTTTATAATTTCGCTCACAGCACGAAAGAGGATAAGCATTTGAAAACCGTGCTACAGCGCTACCTACCCATCCTGACATGGGGGCGACACTACCACCGCGGGCTACTTGCCTCAGACCTACTGGCAGCGCTGATCGTCACCATCATGCTGATTCCACAGTCCCTGGCCTACGCCCTGTTGGCCGGCCTGCCGCCTGAAGTAGGGCTGTACGCCAGTATGCTGCCACTGCTGGCCTACGGCCTGCTGGGCAGCAGTCACAGCCTGTCGGTAGGCCCCGTCGCCGTGGTGTCGCTGATGACCGCCAGTGCGGTGGGCGGTATCGCCGAGGCCGGCAGCATCAGCTATGTCCAAGCCGCCGCGCTGCTGGCAATGTTCTCCGGCCTGTTCCTGCTGCTGATGGGCGTGTTGCGTATGGGCTTTTTGGCCAATTTCCTGTCGCACCCGGTGATCGCCGGCTTTATCACCGCCTCGGGTCTGATCATCGCCCTCAGCCAACTGCGACACTTGCTAGGCCTCCCTGGCCAAGGCGACAACCTGCTGGAGATCGCCCTCAGCCTCGGCCAACAACTGGACAATATCAACGGCTATACCCTGGCCGTCGGCCTGCCGGTGCTGCTGTTTTTATTCTGGGTGCGCAGCGGCCTGCAGCCACTGCTGGAACGGCTCGGCTTGTCGGCCTACACCGCTGCCATGCTCAGCAAGGCCGGTCCGGTTGTCGGCGTAGTGCTCACCAGTATTGCCGCCGCCGTGTTTGAGTTGGGGGACAAACAGGTGGCGCTGGTCGGCCAGGTACCCAGTGGTCTGCCCAGTCTCGGCCTGCCCACCCTGAACCACCCCGCCTGGCGGGAACTGCTCAGCTCGGCGATTTTCATTTCAGTGATCGGCTTTGTCGAATCGGTGTCAGTAGGGCACACCCTGGCCGCAAAAAAACGCCAGCGCATCGACCCCAATCAGGAATTGATCGGCCTCGGTGCCGCCAATGTTGCCTCCTCGCTGTCGGGGGGCTACCCGGTCACCGGTGGCTTTGCCCGCTCGGTCGTCAACTTTGACGCCGGCGCCGCCACCCCCGCCGCCGGCATGTTTACCGCCCTGGGTATCGGTCTGGCGGCAATCTTGTTTACGCCCTATCTAGCTTACCTGCCCAAGGCCACCCTGGCCGCTACCATTATTGTGGCCGTGCTGTCGCTGGTCGATTTTTCCATCCTTAAAAAGACCTGGAACTACGGCTACTCCGATTTTATCGCCGTGGCCAGCACCCTGTGTGTCACCCTGCTGATCGGTGTCGAGAGCGGCGTTGCCTGTGGTGTTTTTGCCTCCTTGGCCCTGCATTTATATAAAACCTCCAAGCCCCATATTGCGGTTGTCGGCGAAGTCCCCGGCACGGAACACTACCGCAATATACAGCGCCACAATGTCATTACCCACGACGAAATACTGTCGCTGCGCATCGACGAAAGCCTGTACTTTGCCAATGCCGGATTTATCGAGGACCGCCTCTACGCCCTGCTGGAAGACTACCCCCACAGCCGCCACGTGGTGCTGCTGTGTACCGCCGTCAACGAGATCGACCTCAGCGCCCTGGAGGCCCTGGAATCGATCAACGAGCGGCTGGCCGAGCGCGGTATTTGCCTACATCTATCCGAGTTGAAAGGCCCGGTGATGGACGTACTCAGCAACACCGATTTTTTACAGCAGTTAAGTGGTAAAGTTTGGCTGTCTCACCACTTGGCGGTGAGCGGTATTGCCGCCGCGATGAACCAACAAGCTGCGGCCGATAGCAACTGGGATATTTAGGAGACCACCGTGAGCGACCAGCCGCCAAACAATGACGACACAGAAACCCAGACAAAACCCAAGCCATTAAAAATCTTGCGCAATATTGCCGCCGCAGCCTTCGGCGTACGCAGTCGCAAAGACCTGAATGAAAGCGGCGACGCCGGCAAGTTCCGCCACTACGTTATCGGCGCGATCTGCTTCGTCGGGCTGTTTTTGCTGATTGTAAATGGCGTGGTCAGGCTGGTGTTGAGCCAGTCATCCTAACGACCACTATCAGGCGCAAAAACCCCGGGATCGTAGCAACTGGGAATCTCTCTGTCCACGTAGCTCGGGGCACCCTGTAGGCCTATGACCTGACCGTCCAAAGCCGCAGCGTCCGGCACCGTGACCGCCAAATGGAACAGCGCCGTAGCGGCAATATCCACGCTCTTGCTGCGCACATCGGCCGGGAAACTCTCCGCCCCCGCGCCGTGTAAAATCAGGAAGGTGCGCCGGTCTTGATCCGCGGGAAAGCCGTGCTGATTAAATACCACGCCGGCGCCGCCATGGTCTGGCGCCACCATAATCAACCAATCTTCCTCGTCGAAGGCGGGACGGGCGCGCAGGGCCCGCAATATATCGCCAATATAGCCGTCGGTGGTTGTGATTGCCGCCAAATACGCCGGGTTGTAATTCAGCGCCGTACAGGCGCCGCTATGTTCGCCCTCGGCGATATCACCACTGGCGTAAGGGCAAAAGCCACCGGCCGCCATCGTTTCCGCATCGCCGTGGCCGGCGTGGTCGATATCATCAAACTGCGCAAAGATAATGCCGGGATTCTCAGCGCTAAGCTCCTCCACCACGACATCGCGCACAGCGGCATCGCTTTGGGCATTGACCACGCGATCGGCACCGCTGCACTGACCGGCAGCTTCATCGGCGCACACAATTTCGTCGTTAATGGCAGCCCAGTGGCTGACCGATACCGCGCGCAGACCGGGCCGCTGTTGCTTGGCGTAGTGAATGAAGTGCGGGTATTGATCGAAGCGTGACTGCGCCCAGCTGACGTCGTTGTCCACCACGCCGTGCTTGTCGCACCACACACCGCTGAGCATGCTGGCCCAGCCCGGGCCCGACAGCGACACATCGCCAGTAATCGCATTCATATCCGCCGCGCCGCTCGCCCGCAGTGTATCCAAATGCGGAGTGTCGGCCAGCTCCAGCGCCTCGGCGCGGGCGCCATCCAAGCCGATGATCAGCACGCGCCCGGCGCTGCCAGTGGCGTCGCTTGAACGCGGCGTCCCGTCATCCTGACAAGCTAGCAGCGCCGCCAGCAGAATCAATACACTGCTTTTCTTGACGGTGAGCCAGCGCCAGGTGGTCGAATGAGTCTGAGCGTAGATAAGGCATACTCCTGTTTTGCATCGCTGACCGGCAAGCGGCTCTCGATGGCGGCATGCCGGAACGTCAGCAAACCGCCAGCCCCTAGACTACTCGCTCACTGCACTTTGTACCACTTGGCGCATCGTCGCGAAAAACGGTGGATGAGCCCGTTTACACTTCGTTTATTGCGGCATTTCTGTCATGGTAAATAGACCGGCGGAACAGTCCGGCCACTGATGTCGCCAGCGGGCTGACAGGGGACGCGAATGAAAAAACTCGACAATGAAAAAGAGTTGGTAAGAAAGGCCATCGACATCGGCAGCGCCTATGCAGAAAAGCGCGGCGCGGCGCAGTTTGAAGCCGGCGACTCCAGCAACGAACGACTGGAATTTATCTACCGGCTGCTGGTACGCGACAAGCTGATTCAGCCGATGCCGGAGCTGCAGGTATCCCAGCAAACCATCCGCCACCGCCTGGCACTTTGGGCCAAGTCGTTGGAGAAAAAGTCTTAGCCGGTGCGGCTGACAGCTCTGGCCACAGTGGGGTTTTTCACGCGGCCACGGCCGTGCCTGTCTATTCCTCGCCTTGCAATTGCCCCAGCAGCCGCACAATTGCTTCAGCCAGCTCAGCGTCATCGAGGGCATCGCAATACTGCGCGGCCTGCTGCACATGGGCCAGCGCGGCGGCCTCGTCGCCCGCTTCGCATTGGGCCTCGGCGATGGCGAAGTTAATCGAGGCGAGGTACTCGTCAATTCCCAAACGTTCGGCGCATTGCAGCCCACTGGCATAGGCGGCCATCGCCTGTTCGTGGCCAGCGGAAAAATCACCCAGCGCCTCCCACTGCAGGGGGTGATCCAGTTCGCCGCCGCAGTGCTCTTCACAGAGTGCTTTCAGCGCGCGATAGGCCTTGGCTTCGTCTTTGGGCTTGCCGTTCTCGGCGGCGTGAAGCAAATTGATCGCCAGGCAATTAATGTCGTCGTGTAGCGGTGCGCGCATGGAGACTCCGGTTTGCAATACGGACTGGGGAATATTCCGCCCGATATGGTAACTGCTTTGCGCGGACTTTGCCCTGCCAATGGCGGCGCTGCAATGCCAACGGCGCCAACCTTATGGCCGGTAATGCGCTTTGCCGGCGCCGCACACGCCACCTACTATAACCACATCGCCAACCCCGCCCGCGAATGCTGCGGCGACACTACGGAGCAAACCATGAGCCACAGCGCCGACTTCGACTGCCTGCGTATTGAGCGCCCCAGCCCACAGATATGCGTGCTGGAACTGCACCGCCCAGAGTCGCGCAATGCGCTGAGCTGGCAGCTGATGCGTGAACTCAAATCCGCGCTGCTAAACATTGATCAGGACAACCGCTGCCGGGTAGTGATTTTGCGCGGCGCCGGAAAATCCTTTTGCGCGGGCCTGGACCTATTCGACCAAAACAATCCCGACAGCCTGCGCGCCACCCTTGGCGAACTCAAACCCGGCAGCCGCAGCGGCATGCGCGCCCAGGAATTCATGGCCGACATCGCCCTGCTGATGCGCCGTATTCAGCAGCCGATTATCGCCGCGGTACAGGGCCATGCCTACGGCGGTGGGCTGGCACTGGCACTGGCTTGCGACCTGCGCATGGCGGCCGACTCGGCGCGCTTCTGCACGCAGTTTATCCGCCTGGGGATATCGGGCTGCGACTTTGGCGTGAGCTATACTCTGCCGCGGCTGATTGGCGCCAGCCGCGCCCACGATATGATGCTGACCGCGCGGCTCGTCGATGCCGACCAAGCCGAGCACTGGGGTCTGGTCAGCCGTCGAGTAAGCGATGACGCCCTGCACAGCGAATCCCTGGCACTGGCCGAGAGCCTCTGTGAATTCAGCCCCTATGGTTTGATTTCCACCAAGCAGGCCATGTGGGAAAACCTTAACGCCAACTCCCTGCAACAGGCGATTCAACTGGAGAATCGCAATCAAATTCTCAACGGCTTGAGCGGCGATGTGGAAGAAGCGGCAGCGGCGTTCTTTGAGAAGCGCAAACCGCGCTTTGAATAACCCGGCTCAGCCCAGTCCCTGGATAAACACCGCCACCGCCAACATGACACCGGTAATATAGGTGCCCAGCGCGCCGATAAAACGCATGGGGTTGGGCCGCGACATGCTGCGCGGCAACAAAATACCGGCGACGAACAACAGCCGACAGGCCGTGGCCACCACCATCGTCCACAGCACCCAGCTGGCCATTTGCGCCTGGCTGGCGATATAAATAAGAATCATCAATACCGGCGCGTATTCAGCGGTGTTGGCGTGCGCGCGAATCGCCTTGTGGAGAGGGTCTTTAGGGTCGCTGGGGCAACCGCTGCCGAGCTTGGCCTTGGTGCGAGCGGCACTGACATTAAGACCCAGAACAAAACACAGGGCACCGAGAATGGCGATACATATCATTGGGATGGTCATGCTTACCTCTTGTTGGGTGCTGGCCTCAGGCCAGCCATAGCAGGGTGATAACACCGTAGCTGCACAGCGACACCAGGGCAATACCCAACAGGTTGAGCCGGAAGCCAGCAGCCATCATGTCGCGAATTGCCAGCTCGCCGCTGCCAAACACCACCGCATTGGGCGGCGTCGCTACCGGCATCATAAACGCGCAAGACGCCGCCAGCGCCGCCCCGGCACACAGCAGCAGCGGCGCCTGCCCTTGGGCCACCGCCATGGCGCCGAGCAGCGGCAAAAACGCCGCCGTCGTGGCGGTGTTGCTGGTCAGCTCGGTGAGAAACACCATCACCGCGACCACCACCAATAACAACACTGCCACCGGCAATACCGCCAACAATTCCAGCTGACCGGCAATCCAGCTGGCCAGCCCCGAGCTGCCGATCAGCGCCGCCAATGCCAGTCCCCCGCCAAATAACAGCAATACCCCCCAGGGCAGCTTTTCGGCAGTTTGCCAGTCGAGCAGTGCCTGGCCCGGCCGACCCGAGGGCAGCACAAACAAACTCAACGCGGCCAGCAGGGCAACGCCGGTATCACTGAGGCCCGGCAGCCACGGATCGATCAGCGGCCGGGCGATCCAGCCGCACGCCGCCAGCACAAACACGGTGGCAATACGCCGCTCGGCCGGACTGATCGGGCCGAGCTCATCCAGCGCACGGCGGCTGACGTCCACACTGCTGTAGTCGGCCACGCCGCGGAAATCGCCGCGACACAGCAGCCACCAACAGGCCGCCAACATCGCGGCCGACACCGGCAGCGCCAGGCTCATCCACTGGGCAAAGCCGAGCGCGATGCCGTGGCTGCTTTGCAAATACGCTGCCAGCAGAGCGTTGGGCGGTGTACCAATCAGCGTCGCCATGCCGCCAATACTGGCGCTGTAGGCGATGGCCAACAGCAGCGCCACCGCGTAGTTGCGCCGCGCCGGCAGCGACTCGGGCAGCAGGGCGATCACCGACATGGCGATCGGCAGCATCATTACCGCCGTGGCCGTATTGCTGACCCACATACTAAGAAACGCCGTGGCCGCCATAAAGCCGGCTATCTGTCGGCGCGGCGCCGCGCCCACCCGACACAAAATGACCAGCGCCAAACGCCGGTGCAGCTGCCAGCGCTGCATGCCCAGCCCCAGCATAAAGCCGCCCATAAACAAAAAGACCACCGGATGGGCATAGGCGGCGGCCATCGTTTGGATCTCGGACAGGCCAATCAACGGTGCCAGCAGCAGCGGCAACAGCGCCGTAACGGGAATGGCGATGGCCTCGGTGGCCCACCACAGCGCCATCCACAGCGCCAGCGCCGCACACTGCCAGGCCGCCACTGCCATACCTGCCGGCGGCGGTAACAGTACACTGAGTACTAACAGTGCCGGCCCGGCCGCCAAAATGCATCTGCGCCGAGCTGCCGCGCCGCTTACCGCCTGAGGTCTATTTATCACTGCACATGCTGCCCTGTTATTTGCCCAGTTGCGGCCGCGCCTAGCCGGCGGGCCTCAGGGATGTCCTGGAGCCCCTGAATAGTATGACCATAGTAGCGGCGAAGACGGCGACAGTTCTAGCGCCGCCGCTCACAACGGGGCGTCGATCAAGGTGCTTTTACAGGCGGGGTCGCCAGCGTTATGCTGACCGTAGACAAGCATGGGGTATACCATCATGAACCGCGATGCCATGCTGGCCTTCCGCCAGCGCTACCGCGCCGACATTAGTCGCTACTATTGCGGCTGGCTACATATGCTCAGCGTGGCCGCCATTGGCCTGGCGGTAATCGGCTATAGCATTGCACAGCTGCGCCAACCCGAGCTCGGCGACTGGCTGCTACTGCCCGCGACTCTGGTACTGGTTAACTTTGCCGAATACTATGCCCACCGCTGGCTGGGCCATCGCAAAACGCGCCTTGGCAAATTGTTTTACCAACGCCACAGCGGCGACCACCACAGTTTTTTTCTGCACGACGCCATGAACTATGAAAGTGTTCGCGACTGGCGAGTGGTATTGTTTCCGAGCTATTTGATCATCGCGTTTACAGTCGGCTTGGTACTACCCGGCGGCTACCTATTGAGCCAGACACTGGGAGACAACGCCGCCTACTTCTACGCCATTGGCGCGATCGGCGGCTACCTGTTATACGAGGTACTACACTTCAGCTACCACATTGCCGAGGGCCGCTGGGAAGAAAAACTGTTCCTGTTTATTCCCGGCTGGAAGGCCCTGCGCAACAGTCACCGCCTGCATCACCGCCGCGACAAAATGACTGAAAAAAACTTTAATATCACCCTGCCGATATTCGACTATCTGCTGGGCAGTCGCGAGTAAAGCCACACTATGAGCAACAATTCCAATTAGCGGCTTGGCAAACGCTACTATTTACCGGCCTTAATAGACCAGTACATCGCCAAGGCCGAAAGAGTGAAGCCATCGCTAATCCTTCCCTGCGCAATTTGCTGATGAATCTTAGCAGAGGGAATAACAATCACTCCCTCAACTTCCTCTTGCGGCGCAGCCAACTGATCGGCCACCTCCGCTTCGATCAGGTACACATCGATTGCTGCCGCCAGAATCGCCGAGTTCGGCCTCAGCACGCCGAGCTTGGTTAATTGGCTTTGTTGGAACTGATAGCCGGTTTCCTCAAACACCTCTCGTATAGCGCAGGCCGCACTGGTTTCACCCTCGTCACCGTAGCCGCGCGGTGCTTCGATCATTACAGCCGCGTGCGCCGGCCGGCGAACGCTGACAAAGACAAATCCATCATTAATCAACAACAGTACCACGGCGCCATTATCGGCACCGCGCTCGTAAAGATAGTGATAGTTTTCGTCTTGAATAACTGAAAACCATGGGTTTTTATAGACCTCTTTCACTTCACCTCCAAGCCGATTTTGGTTTTCATCACGTTGTACATACCAAACCAGTTTTTACGGGAAAAGTAATTTTTACCCGCATCGCTAAACTTGCCCTCGATATAGCCCAAAGCTTCATCGGTAATCAGTTTCAGTACATCTAAGGATCCCAAGCTGGTAATTATCTCAAAGGCTTTTATCGGGTAATCGAGATATTCAATCTCGTTACGAAGCGCTTTGAAGGACACCATAGAATCCAGAAAAATTTCGGGGAAGCTGTTAATGATTTTTATGTTGTCCTGCAAAAACCCCTCACCAGAGGCCGCAAACAAAGAGTTATAGGCGGGATCGATAACTTCCGCTTTAAAAACATCAGCACCGAAATTCTGCTGCAAGTCGGTGTATTTTTCGACATTCTCATACCATTGAGAACGCGACACACACCCTTTTGTTTGCGCTAAAAACCGCTCACGCAGTTCCTTGGAACCACTGAAATACCCAAGGGTAGTGTCATCGACGAGGCGGCGAGCGATCTCAGTGGACAGTGCCTCACTATCTATTCTCATCGTTTCAACAGAAGGCTTAACTTGCTTGATTGCCGTTTCTGTTAACACCAGCCTGCCAATAAGCTCATGGCGCTGCTGTTGACTTAACTGTGACTTGCGTGGACTGCCCGGCAAGCTTGAAAGAATAAAATCACCAGGCAGGCTCTCAAAGTAAGCAACCAACGAGAACTCATTAGAGAGGTTAAAGCCCCTTATCACAAATTTTCCCAGGCCCTCTTCATTTAAGTACTTAACCACATTACGCTGGGAAATCAGTTGGTGAACGCTCACATTGTCGATCAAGGTATTAGGCGAGACAACCACACCGTCGGCGAAGGTTAAGCCGGTTAAGAATCGTTTGCGCACCTCCTCGTGACTCAGTTTTTTAACCGAATCGCAGTTAGAAAGTAGTAATTTTTCTTTAAATAACATAAGCCGTCCAAAATATGCGCCGGGAAATCCGCCTAATCATGCAGCTCTATTTCCAAGCTGTCGAGCAGGCTGAGGGCGTCGTAGCGGCTGAACTTGGCGCCCTTGATGCGATTGTGAAAAATGTCGATATGATAGTCCTGCGCGTCGCAAAAATCGGCCTCTTCCAGCACAGTATTGGCGAACTGGGCACCACCGAGGTCGCTGCGACAAAAGCTGGCTTTGCTGAGGTCGGCATCGCGAAAATCGGCGTTGCGCGCCCGGCAGTTTTCCATAATCAGCTCCGGCAGTTGCACCCCGTAAAACGACGCATCGTCTAACAGGCACTGCTGAAACTGTAGGGGCGCGCTGAACAACACCCTCGGCCACGACACCCTGGCCCAATCGACGCCGCGCAGTTTGCAGTGGCTAAACACCACATCGGCGAATTTTCTGTATCCCAGATCGACCAAATTCAGATCGCAGTGTTCGAATTCGCAGTCGACAAAGTTGCAACGCGACAGCACTGCGCCGGAAAAATTGCAGCGCGTAAAACGACAGCCGTCGAACTCTATCTCGCTGAGCTGCTGCTTGCTGATATCCATATCGGCAAATTGCGCCGACCAGTAACTGCTGTCCGTAAATGCCTGCATGCCGCTTTCCGTTAACGATTATAAGGAGGCCATGCTGCCCTGCTGACGACAATGCCGCAAGGTAAAATGGCAGTGGCAGCAGGTTAACTGACAAAGAGTTATGAGAGGCGGTTCTGGGTGGGAACTAGGTGTGTGCGGAGCGGGGATTCGGCTGGGGAAAAACAACCGAGCGGCATTGCACCGCCCGGTGATTGGCGAGAGCGACAGCCCGCCACCCGCCAATTGCTGAGCTAATCGCCGCCCAGCATCGATAATGCACTTTAGTCGTCAGCGCGGAAGAACATGCCACTGCCGATGATATTGTTCTGCCAGGACGACTGCCAGGAGCTCATTACTGGCAGGCGTTCACGGCTGCTCGCATCGACATCATTGACCGAAACATTCAGGCGCAGGTTGCGCCAGTCGGCCCCCTGAAAACGCTGGGCGTAGGCAACGGGAATACGGAATTCCACTTCGTAGCCGCCGTCGAACTTGCCGACTTTGGCATCCAAACCCGGCGGCAGAAAGTTGCGGAACATCACTTCACCACTGGCCTTATCGGGCGCGGTGATCAGGAACATCCACTTGCCCGCTTTCATCTCGGTAACCTGCGCCGGGTTGCGGGCACTGATATCGGGATGGCGGCCATCGAAGGTGATGCTGGCAAAGTCGTTGGCGGAGTGGCGATTGCTGTTTTCACGCAGCGTCACTTCATCGTCGTTAACGCGAATACCGACGTAGAAGAAATTATCGTCATAGCTAACGCCGAATTGGTAATTCAAATCCGCCTTATCAAGCTCTACCGGACGACCATCTTCAAAGTGGGCACTAGGGCCACTTTTATAGGGGAGAGACGCCCACTCATCGAGCTTGCCGTCAAACACAATCGGCTTAGGCGCCGCGGCAATCTCATACTTCGGCGTGGGCTTTAACTGCATTACCTCGGTCCAATCGACATTGGCACCCAGCTCGACCTGCACACTGCCTTTGGCGATAATGCGGAAGGGGTGAGTTGTGGTCTTAGACAGGGTTTTCGGCTTCAACTGCAGGGTTTTTGTTTCACCCGCTTCCAGTACACCGGATGGCAGTTCATTGACCGTAAAGCCGGCGTGAGACAGCGGTTGCAGGCTGTACTTCAACGGCCCGTCGAAGGGATTGGTAATGGTAATGCTGGCCGACTTGGGCGCCTTGCCATTATCGCTATACCAGGGGCTGGGACTAAAGATAGTGGTTTTGGCAAAAGCCGATTTGATCTTCTCGGGCACCACATATTTGTCGTCAATGCCATTGAGCGACAGATTGGCAATACGCGGACCGCTGTCGAGCATGCTCACCCAGGTCACGTGGTCGAACTCACCGTAGATTTTACCGCGCAGCAAGCTTTCGCCGCCGGTAGAACCCAGCGTGAAGTGATCCTGCTTTTGCAAACCACTGTGGTGGGCGTAGGTGTGCATATGACCGGCAAACGCGGTGTAATCGCGCTTGGCGAGTGCCTGCTCGATGTCCGGCCAACCAAGGATCTCACCGTTGTAGGCCCATACTGGCTGGTGGGTAAACACCATGGTCCAGCGCACATCATCATTGTCAGCCAGGGTCTGTTTTACATAGGCAACTTGCTCGGCATTAAAGCCGGCGCTGGTGCCGCCAGGTCCAGACTCTTCGCTGTTCAGAATCAAGAACAGCACATCTTTGTACACAAAGTGATAGGTGGAGGCACCAAAGCGCTCTTTCCACACTTCGCCCATCACATCGTTAGACCAGTCGTGATTACCGGGGGTATAAAAGAACGGCATCTCCAGCTCGTCGAGCACGCCGTCAAACTCATCCCACATCAGGTCGATAACTTCACGGTTCTCGGTGAAGCCTTCGATCAAGTCGCCCACGCTGACCACAAACTCGGGACGCAGCAAATTGACCTTGCGCATCGCCTGGCGAAATACGCCCGGACGCGCGCCACCGGTGTTATCACTGACGATCACAAACTGGAAATCGTCGGGGTCATTGGCAAAATTCAAATGTGAGTATGGGCGCTTGCTGTAACCGCGGTGATCGAGTGTGAATGACTCGGCCTTGTCGTGGCTACTCTTGTCGTGGGCCAGCGCGCCGATACTGGCGATGCTCAGCATCGCTGCTACAAAAAACTTCTTCATTTTATTTCCACTCTTTCGGTATCCATTACCAATAATGGCCAGCGGCACTGCAGCTGGCCTTATCAAACTTTTAGAAGAACAACTCTAGAGATACACCGTAGACACGTGGCGGCAATTCGCCAGACAGTGTGTAGGTACCCGGCGTGCTGGCCAGCGGCGTAAAGGTGACGAAGAAAATATCATCGTGATCTTCAATATTCTCAACAAAGCCTTCGATCTTCACCTGGCCGCCCAGGCTCTCCCAGGTCAGGCGAACATCGCTGTTGGTGTGCGCCTCAACTCGGTCGTTTTCGTTGCCCAGGCCGCGGCGATCCATCCAGTCAACCCAATTGGTTTTGATAGACGGCGTCAGGGAACCAAACTCGCCTAGGTCAAAGCGGTAGCTGGCCAGCAACACGGTTGAAAACTCAGGCGCCGCAGTCAAACGCTCGCCAGACACATTGAAGGGACCGCCCTCTGCCGTGCTTTCGCCTGACGGATTAAGCGGATCGGCCGCGGGGCCTTTACAGCCGGCTTCGGGGGTTTTGTCAGCACGACCTTCGTCGTTGGCGCAGTATTCGTCGTAACGTGCATCGGTCCAGGCAAAGCCACCTTGTATCCGCAGCTCAGGCGTTGGCGACCATTTAAAGTCGACTTCCAGGCCATTGATGGTTGCCGCTGCCGCATTGTCGGTGATCACACCCGCGGCAGTCACCTGGCTTACCTGCAGACCGCTGTAGTCGTACATAAAGCCGGCGACATTCAACTGCAGTGTGCTGTCGAAAAAGGTGGTTTTCCAACCCGCTTCCCAGGCATCCAGAATCTCGGGATCAACCGGGTTTTGCGAGGTGGTGCCGTTCGGCTCTTCCTTCAGCTGAGCCAGGCCAGGCTTGTAACCGCGCGCGTACTTCGCATACAGCATGCCTTCATCGCTATAAAACCAACGGCCACCCACTTCACCGGTGTTTTCCGTAAATTCGGCAAACTGATAGATATCTTGCTGGTCAACAATGGGTACCGTGCCGGCCAGCGTTCCGGTGTCGGCAGCGACATGGAACAGGCCCACTTTTTGCGTAAAGCTGTCGCGGTTGTGGCGGATACCTGCGGTCAATTCGATATTGGGCCAGCCGAACAGG
This sequence comes from Spongiibacter sp., assembly GCF_041602295.1. GTDB lineage: Bacteria > Pseudomonadota > Gammaproteobacteria > Pseudomonadales > Spongiibacteraceae > Spongiibacter. The sequence continues at coordinate 41,420 of NZ_JBFIGO010000016.1, forward strand.
GTAGCCATATCCAGGTTTACATTGGCAAAAACCGCCTCACTGCTGTCGAGAATCTGCTCATCGCGACCCGTCACCTTAAAGTCAGCGATGATCTGCGGCTCGTCGGGGGCGCCCGGCACAAAGGTCGACGGCTTCAGGAAGTTACGCGCGACAAAATCCCGGTCGCGTGTCAGGGTAGAATCGAACCAGAACAGGCCCGCCAACCAGTCAATACCGCTGTCATTTTGCGAGACAAAACGCAGCTCCGCACTGCGGCGAATATCGTCACGAGTACTGGTGCGGCCTTCGAGGATCGGCGCCTCGGTACCATCGACATCAAATACTGAGTCGTGTTCGCGGCGCTGCTCACCCCCGACCAATACAATATCAAGATCACCGATTAGCGGCAGTCCTTCCAGCGACCAGTTAATGTCGCCGTCAATGCGCGTGTACTGATCGAAAGAATTGCCGAATTTTTCATGGGCGGTTGAACGAACAATGCGCAGGTCATCCGGCATCGGCTGGGCGCCCAGCTCTTCGAGGATACCGCTGCGACGCGTGGCCAGCGACGGGCTGCTTACCGAGCTGGTGCCGCCGGGATTGCTCTCGTAACGGATGGCGCGCAGACCCAGCTGCAGTGTCTCAGTCACTTCGCTGGTCAAATACATTCTGAAGAAACTGTCGTCGATATTACCCGGATCCGCTTCAGCATCGGTCATGGTATTGTCGAGGGTACCGTCGCGGCGGCGCTTGATCGCGGCAAAGCGGCCCAACAAGCGCGCATCGCCCTCACCGAGGAAGGGGATATTCACATAGGCGCGCAGCTGCTCTTCTTCAAGATCGCTGTAGCGGGCATCGCCACCAAAGCCCCACTCGGCTTCCGGCTTGCGCCACTTGGCGTTAATGGCACCGGCGGTCGCGTTGCGACCAAATACCGTGCCCGACGGGCCGCGCAGGATTTCAACCGCGGCCAGATCGAAGTACGGTTCACCGCGCATGGCGATAAACACATCATTGACATGGAATGCGACGGGGGACGGGCCGTTGCGGGTACGGCTGATACCGCGAATCGCCACCTCATCCGAACCGCCGTCTTCGCGCTGAACAATCATCCCGGGCACCAAGTCGGCGAGGGTTTTAAAATCCTGGATATTGTTCTGAGCTAGGGTGTCGCCGGAATAGGCTGAGACACTGCCCATCACTTCCTGCAGAGACTCACTGCGCTTGGAAACGGTCACCACAACCTCTTCAATCGCCAGGCCGCGATCGGTGGTGGTAGGCAGGGACTCCTCTGCCTCGGCGTGAACCGCTGCCGAGGCAAGTACTGCGCTCGCCAACAGTGAACACATGGTATAGCTATGTTTCATTATTATCCCCTATCTCGAAAAATCTCACATGCTAGGATTTTGCTAGCGGCCACCCCACCTGACTGCGTCATATCGGTATGGCTCACCAGTGACACCGCGACCTCGAGGGTCCCGGCGCCTTCTAATTCGA
>NZ_JBFIGO010000017.1:0-42148 GCF_041602295.1 Spongiibacter sp.
CCCCAACCTCAATCTCCTCGGCACCCGAGAGCCGGAGGTTTATGGCCATCAAGGCCTCGCCGATATCGACCAGCAGCTGCAGCAAGCGGCACTGGAAGCCGGCCACCACCTGCAGAGCCTGCAGAGCAACTCTGAAGTCGAGCTCATCGAACGCATCCACCTGGCGCGCCCCGAGGGTATCAATTTCATTATTTTTAACCCCGCTGCCTTCACCCACAGCAGCGTGGCGCTGCGCGACGCCCTACTCGGTGTCGACATCCCTTTTATAGAAGTACATCTGTCGAATGTTCACGCCCGTGAAGCCTTCCGTCAGCACTCCTACTTCTCCGATATAGCCCGCGGCGTGATCTGCGGTCTCGGCGCCCAGGGCTACCTGCTGGCGTTGCAGGCCGCAATGGCGCAGCTCAAGGACTGACCATCTCACTGCAATCCAATAAAGAGAATGACTATGGACATCAGAAAAGTAAAAAAACTGATCGAACTACTCGAAGAATCCAACATCGACGAGCTGGAGATCAAAGAAGGCGAAGAATCCGTGCGCATCAGCCGCAATAGCGGCGCGGTGCAAATGGCTGCGCCCCAGTATATTAACCAACCGGTTCCCGCTGCCGCGCCAGCGCCGGCCGCCGCACCCAGCGCGGCACCCAGCGCCGCTGACAGCGAACCCCAAATCAACGGCCACGTGGTCAAGTCCCCCATGGTCGGCACCTTCTACCGCTCGCCGTCACCGGGCTCGCCGTCTTTTGTGGAAGTTGGCCAACATGTTAAAGCCGGCGACGTCGTCTGCATTGTCGAAGCGATGAAGATGATGAACCAAATTGAAGCGGATAAATCCGGCGTGGTCGAAGCCATTTTGATAGACGATGCCCAGCCCGTGGAATTCGACCAACCTCTGATCACCATCGTGTAAGCCGGCATTCCCTGCTAACGCAATCACACGATCACTGAACAGAGGACAGCACATGCTTAAGAAAGTCGTTATCGCCAACCGCGGCGAAATCGCGCTGCGCATTTTGCGCGCCTGTAAAGAGCTGGGCATTAAAACCGTAGCCGTGCACTCTGTCGCCGACCGCGACCTGATGCACGTGAGGCTGGCCGACGAGTCGGTATGCATTGGCCCCGCAGCGTCGCCACAGAGCTACTTGAATATCCCCGCCATCATCAGCGCAGCCGAAGTGACCGACGCCGTCGCCATCCACCCAGGCTATGGCTTTTTGGCAGAAAATGCCGATTTTGCCGAGCAAGTCGAGAAAAGCGGCTTCACCTTCATCGGCCCTCAGGCCGACACCATCCGCATGATGGGAGACAAGGTCTCAGCCATTCAAGCGATGAAAAAGGCCGGCGTACCCACCGTACCGGGCTCCGACGGCCCTATTGGCCAAGACAATGACCGCACGCTGGCCGTGGCCCGCAAAATCGGCTACCCGGTGATCATCAAGGCCGCCGCTGGTGGTGGCGGTCGCGGTATGCGCGTGGTGCACAGCGAAGCCGCCCTGCTCAATGCCGTTTACGTCACACAATCCGAGGCCAAAGCGGCCTTTGGCGACGACACCGTCTATATCGAAAAATTCTTGGAAAATCCCCGCCATGTGGAAATCCAGGTATTGGCCGACGGCCAGGGCAACGCCATTCACCTCGGCGACCGCGACTGCTCCCTGCAGCGCCGCCACCAAAAGGTACTGGAAGAAGCCCCGGCACCCGGCATTCCCGACGACGTGCGCAACCAAGTCGCCATGTCTTGCGTTGAGGCCTGCAAAACCATTAACTACCGCGGCGCAGGCACCTTTGAGTTTCTTTATGAAAACGGTCAATTCTTCTTTATCGAGATGAACACCCGCATTCAGGTCGAGCACCCGGTCAGCGAAATGGTCACCGGCATTGACCTGATCAAGGACCAGCTGAAAATTGCCGGCGGCGAGCCGCTGAGCCTGCGCCAAGAAGACATCAAGGTAAAAGGCCACGCCTTCGAGTGCCGTATCAATGCCGAAGACCCCAAAACCTTCATGCCCTGCCCCGGTAAGATCAAGCACTTCCACGCCCCCGGCGGTTTGGGTGTGCGCGTCGATTCGCACCTGTACAGCGGCTACACCGTGCCGCCGCACTACGATTCAATGATCGCCAAGATCATCACCTGGGGTGACGACCGCAAGTCAGCGTTGAACCGCATGCGCACCGCACTGGACGAACTGGTCGTCGACGGCATCCGTACCAACACCGAGCTGCACCGCGACTTGGTTCGCGACAGCGCTTTTAAAGAGGGTGGCGTAAGCATCCACTACCTCGAAAAGAAACTGAAAATCTGATTTACTTTCAGACTAGCCGTTTCGCAAAGGGGCCAACAGGCCCCTTTTTTAATTCAATCCGCCCAATCTCTAGCAGGCCCTCATGAGCTGGTTACAAATTCGCCTCGACGCCAACCCCGAATCCGCCACAACCCTAGAAGACGCTCTGCTCGACTGCGGCGCCGCCTCGGTAACCATGGAAGACAATGCCGACCAGCCTCTCTTTGAGCCGCCGATTGGCGAAACACCGGTATGGCAGCACACCCGCGTCACCGGCATGTTCCCAGCCGACAGCGACATGGTTGCAGTGCTCGCCCAACTCCACGCCATCGCTGGCGAACTCCCCCCCCACCGCATAGAGATCCTGGAAGACCGCGACTGGATTCGCGAATGGATGGACAGCTACCAGCCTCTGCAGTGCGGTGAACGACTGTGGATTTGCCCGAGCTGGCGCGAACCCGTTGACCCGCAGGCGGTCAACCTGCTGCTCGACCCGGGCCTGGCCTTTGGCACCGGCACCCACCCCACCACCTGGCTGTGCCTAAATTGGCTGGACAGTCAGCCACTGGCAGACAAAACCGTCATCGACTACGGCTGCGGCTCGGGCATTCTCGGCATCGCCGCACTGCTACTGGGCGCTAAAAACATGATCGCTGTCGACACCGACCCACAAGCCTTACAGGCAACCCGCGAAAATGCCGAACGCAATCATATCGCCCCAGAGCGACTGCGCTGCTATTTGCCAGACGAACTACCCGACACCTTGCACGGCGACCTACTGCTTGCCAACATTCTCGCCGGCCCCCTGATGACCCTGGCCCCGAAACTGGCGGCATGCCTGCCTCCAGGAGCACCGATCTGCCTCTCGGGCATCCTCGACAGCCAGGGCCAACAGCTCTGCGAACACTACGGTCAGTGGTTTAGCGCACTGCAAGCGGTGCAGCGCGAGGAGTGGCTGCGCATCAGCGGCCAGCGCAACAAGCAAGCCGCCGAGTAGCGCGCGGCCGCAACTTGACTCTATACTCTTGCCCGGAAACCTCCAGGCCCGGTCCACTGCTCAGGCGTTTGTATAGCTATGCCCAACGATAAACCTACCGCCGCCCAGCAAACGATAGACAGCGTCATCTGCCCCGCCTGTGAAACGCACTTTCGCTGCCAACTCCCACAACTGGCGCAGGCCGAGGGCCTGCTGCGCTGTGGCGTCTGCCAGCAAGTCTTCAACGCCCTGCCACAACTTAGCAGCGAGCAGCGACTGCAGCTTAACGAGCGCCAATCGGCCATCGGCGACTCGCCCGCAACAGCCGAGGAGCCCGACACCGAGCCGCACCACAGTCAGACACTGCTAGCTGGCCTGAGCACCGCCGATCACGGCTTTGACTACCACCAACCACAACCGCGGAGTCGCTGGCCCTGGGTGCTGCTCAACATCCTGGCGGCGCTCCTACTGCTTGGCCAACTGGCCCACTGGCAACGCGACTGGCTCCTCAACGAGGCACCGCTGAATAGCTCCTTGCGCGACGCCCTGCACAGACTCTGCGCCACCGTCACCGCCTGCGCCACCCACGACGCCCCCGAAGCCGTCGTCAACAGCGGCGACATCGTCAGTCAGAAGCTGATCGTTCGCCGCCACCCCGAGGTTAGTGACGCCCTGATCGTCGACGCAATTTTGCTCAATCGCAGCCCCAACAGCCAAGGCTTTCCCCAATTGCGACTGCGCTTTAGCGACATTTACGGCACAGAGATCGCCAGCCGCCTGTTCCAGCCCAGTGAGTACCTCGCCGGCGAGCTCAACGCCCTGTCACAGCTGCACAGCCAACAGCCCGTGCATATTGCCCTGGAAATCGTCGACCCGGGCGCCCAGGCGGTCAACTATCAACTCGAGCTGTTCAGCCATCCTTAAACCGCCCCGATACACTGGTTATTTTCTGAGCGCAAGACTACCGAAAGCAAATTCTAACAAGTAGAATAGCTGCCCTGTTTTCCCACGGTCACTCCTTTAACGGGGCATGGCGATGATCCGGATTGGTCCTCACAAGCTCCCCGCTCGCGCTGTATTAGCGCCGATGGCGGGTATTACCGATCTGCCATTCCGCCAGCTGTGCCTGCAATTTGGTGCCGGCTTGACCGTCTCGGAAATGCTGATCAGCAACAGCGAACTGTGGCACACGCGCAAGAGCCATCTGCGCCTTGCCAAGGACGAAGGCGCACTGCGCTCGGTGCAGATCGCCGGTGCGGACCCGTCAATGATGGCCGATGCCGCCAGTCGCTGCGCCGACATGGGCGCCGACATCATCGACATCAACATGGGCTGCCCCGCCAAGAAAGTGTGTAAACGGGCCGCCGGCTCGGCGCTGTTGCGCGACCCCGCCCTGGTAGAAGCCATTCTGCAGGCGGTGACCGCTGCGGTGTCGGTGCCAGTAACCCTAAAGATCCGCACCGGTTGGTCACCGGAGCAGCGCAATGGTGTTGCCATTGCGCGCCTTGCCGAAGATTGCGGCATCGCGGCACTGGCCGTCCACGGCCGCACCCGCGCCTGTCGTTTTAACGGCGAGGCTGAGTACGACAGCATAGCGGCGATCAAGCACGCCGTTGCCATACCGGTGCTGGCCAATGGCGATATTGATAGCGCCAGTAAGGCCGCAGCCGTATTGGCAAAAACCGGTGCAGACGGCGTAATGATCGGCCGCGCAGCCCAGGGACGCCCCTGGCTGTTTAGGGAAATCAATGCCGGACTGGAGGGGCGCCACTGCGCCCCGATCAGCGCCGGTGAAATGCGCGACGTGATGATCGCGCACCTCAAGGCATTACACCGTTTCTACGGTGAACAACAGGGCCTGCGTATCGCGCGCAAACATTGCGCATGGTATTTGCAGAACTTCGATAACGCGGACTTTCGTCGACAGTTCAATCGACTGGAAGACGCCAATGCACAACTAGATGCTGTACAAGTTTTCTTTGAACAGCACAGCGACAAATTACAGGATGCAGCAGCATGAACCTTAGCCCCCTTAGCGCTGCCGAGAGCAGCCCAGTCAGCAGCGCTCCCGCCGACGACATCTCTCAGGCCAAAACCCTGCGCGACAGCGTGGCCATTGCCCTGAATAACTACTTTTCCAACCTCGACGGCCAGGACGTCAGCGACGTCTATAATATGGTGCTGTCAGAAGTAGAAGCGCCGCTGCTCGAGGAAGTCATGAAATACACCCGTAACAATCAGACCCGCGCATCACAGATGCTGGGACTGAACCGCGGCACGCTGCGCAAAAAACTCAAGCAATACGATCTGCTTTAAATCTGCCCTTTGCACCGAGAGGAACACCGCCCGGATGACTACCGAGACGCCATCACGCCCCGTTAAACGCGCGCTTATCAGCGTATCCGACAAATCAGGCATCGTCGACTTTGGCCGCCAGCTCACCGACATGGGTGTCGAGCTACTGTCTACCGGCGGCACCTATCGCCTGCTGCAGGATAATGGCATCAGCGTCACCGAGGTTGCCGATTACACCGGCTTCCCGGAAATGATGGACGGCCGCGTCAAGACGCTGCACCCCAAAGTCCACGGTGGCATCCTCGGTCGCCGCGGCACCGATGACCAAGTGATGGCCGAACACGGCATCGATGCCATCGACATGGTGGTCGTCAACCTCTACCCCTTCGAAGCGACCGTTGCCAAGCCTGACTGCAGCCTGGAAGACGCCATCGAAAACATCGATATCGGTGGCCCAACCATGGTTCGCGCAGCAGCCAAAAACCACCGCGATGTCGCCATAGTGGTCAACGCCTCTGACTACGATACCGTGCTCGAGGAAATGCGTGCCAACAACGGCGCCACCTTGCACAGCACACGTTTTGACTTGGCAATCAAAGCCTATGAGCACACCGCCGCCTACGATGGCGCCATCGCCAACTATTTTGGCCGCCTGGTTCCCGGTGGCAGTGACAAATTCCCGCGCACCTTCAACAGCCAGTTCCACAAGGCCCAGGAAATGCGCTACGGCGAAAACCCGCATCAGGATTCTGCATTCTATGTCGAACGCCACCCCAGCGAAGCCTGTATTGCCACCGCCACCCAGCTGCAGGGCAAGGAATTATCCTACAACAACATCGCCGACACCGACGCGGCACTGGAGTGCGTAAAAAGCTTCACCAAGCCAGCCTGTGTCATCGTTAAACACGCCAACCCCTGCGGCGTAGCGGTGTCACTGAACGGCATTGGCGAGGCCTACGACCTGGCTTTCGCCACCGACCCCGAATCGGCCTTTGGCGGCATCATCGCCTTTAACCGCGAGCTGGATGCCACCACTGCCAAGGCGATTTGCGACCGTCAATTTGTCGAAGTTATCATCGCCCCCAGTGTCAGCGATGAGGCGCGCGCGATTGTCGCCGCCAAAAAGAATGTCCGCCTGCTGACCTGTGGCGCATGGGACCAGTCGCAAGCGGCCTTTGACTACAAACGCGTCAACGGCGGCCTGCTGGTTCAAGACCGAGACCTCGGCATGATTACCGCCGCAGACCTGAAGGTCGTCAGCAAACGCCAACCTACCGAAGATGAAATCAACGACCTCATCTTTGCCTGGAAAGTCGCCAAGTTCGTCAAATCCAATGCCATTGTCTACGCGAAAGGTCGCCAGACTATCGGCGTCGGCGCAGGACAGATGAGTCGCATCAACTCCGCGCGTATCGCCGCCATCAAGGCCGAACACGCCGGTTTGCAAGTCGCCGGCGCGGTGATGGCCTCCGACGCCTTCTTCCCCTTCCGCGATGGCATCGACAACGCGGCATCCGTCGGTATCAGCTGTATTATCCAGCCCGGCGGTTCAATCCGCGACGATGAAGTCATCGCCGCCGCCGACGAGCACGACATGGCAATGGTGTTTACCGGCATGCGCCATTTCCGCCACTAGGCGCCTTGACGCACTGGCCTGTGCTGTACAGGCTAGTGCGCGCACCGATCTAACAAGCCTTCGCGGCCACAGACCCTAGCAAGAACAAAGGACAGAGTAATGAACGTACTGATTATTGGTAATGGCGGTCGCGAACACGCCCTGGCCTGGAAAGCCGCGCAATCCCCCCAGGTGGACACGGTGTTTGTCGCCCCCGGCAACGCCGGCACCGCACTGGACGACAAACTGCAAAACGTCGACATCGCGGTAGGCGATTTTGCCGCGCTGGCTGACTTTGCCGAAAACAACGATGTCGGCTTAACCATTGTCGGCCCCGAGGCGCCACTGGTAGATGGCGTCGTCGATTTTTTCCAGCAGCGCAAGCTGCCCTGCTTCGGCCCCAGTAAAGGCGCCGCCCAGCTGGAGGGCTCCAAGGCCTTCACCAAGGATTTCCTCGCGCGCCACAACATCCCCACCGCCGCCTACGGCAACTTTACCGAACTGGAGCCGGCACTGGCTTATCTTCGCGAACAGGGTGCGCCTATCGTTGTTAAAGCCGACGGTCTGGCCGCCGGCAAGGGTGTGATTGTCGCGGAAACCCTCCAGCAAGCCGAGGACGCCGTGCGCGACATGCTGTCGGGCAACGCCTTTGGCGACGCCGGCTGCCGCGTCGTCATCGAGGAGTTTCTGCAGGGCGAAGAGGCCAGCTTCATCGTGATGGTCGACGGCGACAACGTGCTGCCCATGGCCACTAGCCAAGATCACAAACGCGTGGGCGACGGCGACACCGGCCCCAACACCGGCGGCATGGGCGCCTACTCCCCGGCACCGGTGGTTACCAGCGAAGTGCACCAGCGCATCATGGATGAAGTCATTTGGCCCACCGTGCGCGGCATGGCCGAGGAAGGCAACCGCTACACCGGCTTTCTCTATGCGGGACTGATGATTAGCCCCGAGGGCGAGCCCAAGGTGATCGAGTACAACTGCCGCTTTGGCGATCCCGAAACACAGCCAATCATGCTGCGCCTGCAGTCAGACCTGGTTGCGCTGTGTCAGGCGGCGCTGAACGGCGAGCTGGCCAAGACCACCGCCAATTGGGACCCGCGCCCAGCGGTAGGTGTTGTTCTCGCCGCAGGCGGCTATCCGAACAGCTATAATAAGGGCGACGAAATCAGTGGTATTCCCGCTGAAACCAGTAGCAGCAAAGTGTTCCACGCCGGCACCAAGTTACAAGACGACAAACTGCTCACCAATGGCGGCCGCGTACTCTGCGCAACGGCCATGGGCGACAAAGTCAGTGACGCTCAAGCACTTGCCTACCAGCTAGCGGGGCAAATACAGTGGCAGGGCGCCTTTTACCGCCGCGATATCGCCTACCGGGCTATCGCACGCGAATAAGCGGAGACCTATGTGCAGGATGCCCGGCGCGACCAGCGCTGATCTACGGCTGCTGTTTTACAGCCTAATCGTCATATTCAGCGGCGTCTTCAGCGGCCAAGCCGCCGCGGCGCCACTGTTTCTCGACGCCCAGCAGGCACGCATAGACTTGAGCCAACACGGGGAAATCCTAGAGGATTTGCCCGGCCAATGGCACATTGAAGACGTACTGAGCAATCAGCTGCAGCGTAACTTCCGGCCACTAGAAAACGGCGACCTGCTATTAAACCGCGATGTAAAACGCTACTGGCTGCGCTTTCACCTCAACAACCCCAGCGACCAGACTATCCGCAGAGTACTGGAGATACGCCCAGCCCACCTGGGAGATATCGCCGTATTTAGACAGCCGGAAGGTAAGGCAACCGCCGCCCTTCTAACGCCGATGCTGCCGCCAGAAAAACTGTTGCGCCCCCAGCAAATGTTCCGCGTAACCGTCCCCCCGGGCAGTCAGCTTAACCTCTTCCTGCAAATTAACACGCCCCGCGAACACCGGGTGTCAGTGCAGTTGTTTAGCGACATCGCAATACTGCAAGAAAACAGCCGTCACAACGTCAGCAATTTTTTCATGCTGGGCGTACTCAGCGTAATGACCGCCTATTGTATTATCGCCTGCTGGGTATACCGCGAGCTGCTGTTCGCCAACCAAGCCATTTTTTGCTCATTGATTATGCTGTCCCTGCTAATGGGATGGGGCTATCTGGGCAAGGCTCACGGTATGCTGCCCCCCTGGGATGGGGCCACTATGCTAGTCTGCGCCATTGGTATTTTAGCCAGCGAAGTCATCTTCGCGCTGGGCTTCCCCATCTATGCCACCCAGCGTCCCAACTATTGGCCCGCGGTATTGCGCGGCTTGCTTGGACTACTGTTTATCATTCTGCTGATCGGCCTGGCTAGCGCAGGCCGCTTCAGCAGCCCCTTGTTCGGGGTTGCCGCCGCGCTGACGATAGCCGCCACCCTCTGTGCCGGTCTCAACGGCTACTTCGTCAGCTACAGTCGCCTACTATGTTATTACCTGCTGGCCAAGAGCTTGACCTTGGCAATGTGCCTGCTCGGCCAACTGAGCTACGCACTCGGCGGCATCGATATCTACGACATGAACTTGCTGTTGACGCTCGTCGCCGCTATCACCGCCATTACCAACGGTACACTGCTAGTCGTGCGCAGCCGCAAACGCTGGACCCGCCAGCACGAGGACGCGCAACGCATTGCTGTTGTCGGCGAGGTCAACCGCGCCAAAGGCGACGTACTCGCGCGCGTAACCCACGATATACGCACGCCGATTAGCGCCATCCTCGGCGTCACTGAGTTATTGCAGGAAACCCGACTGACCGCCAGCCAGGAAGACTATTTGCGCAGCTTGCAGCGCTCCAGTCACGAATTGCTGCAACTGCTGGAGGAAGCCGGCCAAGCCGTGCGCTTCAGTGAAAACGACATCGAACTAAGCAGTCAGTTAATTTCCTTACCCGAACTGGTCAGCGATGCACTATCAGGCTTTCGCAATATGGCGGCCGAGCACGACCTTGAACTCATTAGCGACATCGCCAACGAACTACCCAGCCAACTTCTCGGCGACCCATCGCGTGTTCGCCAGCTGTTGATACACAGTATGAATAGCGCCTTTGAACACAGCGACGGCGGCTACATCCTGCTCAAAATTTCTTCGGCCTCACCGCGACCCGGCCACCTTCAGCTAGACGTCTCCCATCACGGCAGCGCCTTTAGCAGTGACGAGCGGCAAGCGCTACAACTACAAAAACATGAGTTGAGCGATACCACCATGAACACGCGCTTCGCCATTATCGCCCGGCTGGTGGCGCTGATGCAGGGCCAGGTCAGCGTGCGCAACAGCAGCAGCCGAAATATCCACAATTTGTCGATGACCATACAACTGGGCGCGATAAACGCCCCCCGTGAACAGGAAAGCGACAGCGAACTGCTCAACAACAAACGCCTGCTGATCGTCGACAGCAATACCACCTTCTGCACCGTAGTGAGCAAACAGTGCGCGCCCTGGGGAGTGAATGCCTTTACCGCGAATAACGAGCACTCCGCACTAGCCATATTACGCAACCAAAGGCTAATCCACGCGAATATCGACTATGTGCTCATCGACCACCGCCAAAGTGAAAATGGCCTGCTACTCGCCCAGCGCATCTGCGACGAATTCGGCAACAGCGCCGACCGGCCCTGTATATTCATATTGGCCCACGCCAACATTTCCTATAGCCGCGAAGCCTTGCAGAAAGCGTGCATACAGCGGGTACTCAGTAAGCCACTGGGCAATATTGCCCTGCGCAGCGCGCTACTGGGCGAGTCCCACTATGCCGCCCGCGGCCACCAGATAGACCAATACAGCAGCGACTCACTCGGTTATTCGTCGCTGTTTTGCCTCATCGCCGAAGACAACGCCAGCAATGCCCTGGTACTTGAAAGGATGCTGAAAAGTCTCGGCATCACTGTCCAGCACGCGGAAAACGGCCAACAAGCGCTCAATTACTTTATCCGCGGCCACTACGACCTGGTCATTTTGGACATTGAGATGCCCATTATGGACGGCATTGAAGCGGCGCGACGGATACGCCAATTTGAGCAGGAAGAGGACCGCGAGCGCACGCCCATTTTCGGGCTAACCGCCAATGCTCTCGACGAACAGCGCAACAGTTATCTGCAGGCCGGCATGGATCTTCACCTGGTAAAACCGATCCGCCTATGGGAACTGGCCGAGTCCATTCAACGCTGGACGGGCTACCATCACCAAAAGCGCTAACTTTGGCGTACAATAGCGGAACCCGGAGGACATTATGAGCCGAACTTTTTCCGCCCTGGATCAGCTGCTAGTCGGCGCCGACCGCAGCTTAAAAACGCTAATCCGCGGCAGTGCCACAGCACAGCGCAGCAACCCCGCAACCGACTGCAAGGAGCGTCTCGATAGCGACGAGCAACGCCGCCACACCGCCGGCTTAATGCGCATCAATCACACCGGCGAAGTCTGTGCCCAGGCGCTCTACCAAGGACAGGCGCTGACCGCACGCCGCGCCGAGATCAAGCAGGCGATGAGTCACGCCGCCGACGAGGAAATTGATCACCTGGCATGGTGTGAGCAGCGCCTACGGGAACTGGGCAGCCACACCAGCTTATTAAACCCACTTTTTTACGCAGGGTCCTTTGCCATCGGCGCCGCTGCCGGGGCCATTAGTGACAAAATCAGTCTTGGCTTTGTCGCCGCCACCGAAGATCAAGTCTGTGAACACCTGCGCAGCCACCTACAATCACTGCCCGCCGGCGATGACAAGTCTCGCGCCATTCTGCAACAAATGCTGGAAGATGAGGCCGCCCACGCAACAGCCGCGATCGACGCCGGCGGCAAGGTATTTCCCAAACCGGTGAAAACAGCCATGACCCTACTATCGACGGTCATGACCCGCAGCACCTATTATCTTTAACTCACTAATAGGCGCCAGCAATCGGCGGGTGGTAGATCATCTGCAGCAGATTGCCGTCGGGGTCTAAACAGTAAAAGCTGCGCGCTCCATCGCGGTGAGTTTTCGGCGCCGCCTTGATGGCCACACCATTGGCCGCCAAAAAAGCATGCCACTCATCCACTTCTTCGGGGCTGCGCAGTATAAAACCGAGGTGATCGAGACGCTGAGCCGCCGGCTGACGAGGCTGGCCGCGATAGCGGTGCAAGGCCAGATTGTCGCAGCCCGAACACAAATAGTAATTGTCCTCGTCCGGCTGCCACTCCACCGACATACCCAGCAATTCGATGTAAAAACGCAGTGTTTCGTCAAAGTTCTCGACAAATAACGCCAGATGACGCAGGCCGGCATGGGGTTTCGGTCTCTGCATGATTTACTCCACTTCTAGCATCTCGTAGCTGTGACTAATCTCAACACCGGCTTTCTCCATCATGATTGACGCCGAGCAATACTTCTCCGCCGACAACTCCACCGCGCGCTTCACATGACTTTCCTTCAATTTTCGCCCGCTGACAACAAAATGCAGTCGAATCTTCTCAAACACGGCGGGTACCGCATCAGCCCGCTCGGCTTCCAGCTCACATCGGCAATCAACGACATCTTGGCGGGATTTTTTCAGCATGCTCATCACGTCAAAGGACGCACAGCCCCCCATGCCGAGCAGCAACATTTCCATTGGCCGCACCCCCATATTGCGGCCGCCGTGGTCTTCAGGACCATCCATTACCACACTGTGGCCACTACCGGACTCCCCGAGAAACATGGCGCCGTCAACCCATTTCACCGTCGCTTTCATCATTACCCCAATACGATTCACAGAAATTCGCCAAGCTTATCATAGGCCTCTTATACAGGCTCGCCATTGTCAGCAAAGCGCGGCATACTAATACTGATAAAATAAATCTATACATTAACTGCTATCCAACCAAGAGAGTCGCCACGTGTTCCAGGCACCGAAACCCGAAATCCCCAAGCTCGACGACTTCCTCGCGCACTGTCATCGGCGGCGTCACCCCAGTAAAAGCACGCTGATTTACGCCGGCGACAACAGCGACGCGCTGTACTACATCATCGATGGCTCAGTCACCGTGATTATTGAGGACGACGACGGCCGCGAAATGATTGTCGCCTATCTCAACAAGGGCGACTTTTTCGGTGAAATGGGGGTTTTCGACGAAGACATTCCGCCCACCCGCAGCGCCTGGGTAAAAAGCCGCACCGATTGTGAAATCGCCGAAATCAGCTACAGCAAGTTTCGCGAACTGCGGGATCAATACCCCGACATTCTGCTGGCGCTGGGCAAGCAAATGGCCAAACGCCTGCGCCTGACAACGCGCAAAGTCGGCGACCTGGCCTTTCTGGATGTTACCGGCCGCGTGGCGCGCACCCTGCTGGATCTGTGCAAACAACCCGATGCGATGACCCACCCCGACGGTATGCAGATCAAAATTACCCGCCAGGAAATCGGCCGCATCGTCGGCTGTTCACGGGAGATGGTTGGCCGCGTACTCAAGACCTTGGAAGAACAGGGCCTGGTACACGTCAAAGGCAAAACCATGGTGGTCTACGGCACCCGCTGAAAACCACGGCCTGCAGCGGCCGCAATAGCGCGGCCGCAGACCCCACCAAAGCGAAATTACTTCGTAAACAATTCCGCCAAACGCTGGCCCGGCTGCTCGGCGCGCATAAACGCCTCGCCTACCAAAAAGGCATCCACGCCATGGTCGCGCATCGCGGCAACGTCTGCGGCGCTGTGTATGCCGCTCTCGGTTACCACAATCTGCTCGCTGCCAATCTGCTCGAGTAGCGAGAAGGTGTTATCTAGGCTGGTTTCGAAATTGTGCAGATTGCGGTTATTAATGCCAATCAGGCGATTACCCAGTGGCAGCGCGCGCTGCAGCTCGGCGGCATTGTGCACTTCAATCAATACATCCATACCCAGCTCAATGGCCAGAGTATTCAACTGCGCCATGCGCTCATCGTCCAGCGCCGCCACAATCAGCAAGATACAGTCGGCGCCAATAGCCCGCGCCTCATAGACCTGATAGGGGTCGACAATAAAATCCTTGCGGATGACCGGCAGGCCGCAAGCCGCCCGCGCTTCCTGTAAATACGCCTCGCTGCCCTGAAAAAAATCTGCATCGGTCAGTACCGACAGGCAGGCGGCACCACCCTCCTCGTAGCTGCGCGCAATGTCGGCGGGGTGGAAGTCCTCGCGAATGACCCCCTTTGACGGCGACGCCTTTTTAATTTCCGCAATAACCGCCGATTGACCGGCGGCCAGCTTGGCCGCCATGGCATCGACAAAGCCGCGCGGCGCCGAGGCCTGCGCTATTTCTTCGCGCAACACCGCCAGCGGCCGCTGCGCTGAGCGCTCGGCGACCTCCTGGTGCTTGCGGTCGATAATACGGGTGAGAACCGTGGGCGTGCTCATTGTGATAAACCCTGTGTAAAGGCAGCCAGTTCCTGCATTTTCTCTAATGCCCGGCCACCGTGGATCACGTCTTCGGCGAGTGCGACGCCGGCCTGCAAGTCCTTGGTAATCCCGGCGACATAGAGCGCGGCACCGGCGTTCAAGGCAATCATATCGGCCGCCTTTTGCCCGGCCTCACTGTCGCGCCTACCCAGGGCATTGCGAATCAATGCCAGCGAGGCCTCGCTGCCCGCCACATCCAATCCGATCAGGCTCTGACTGCTAATACCGACATCTTCAGGTCGCAGCTGATACTCGCGGATCTCGCCATCTTTCAGCTCGGCCACCTGGGTCGCTGCCGCCAAACTGATTTCGTCCAGACCGTCGCCAGAGTGCACCACCATCACATGCTCGGCGCCAAGGCGCTTTAGCACCTCGGCCAGCGGCCGACAGAGTTCAGCTGCGAAGACCCCTAGCAGCAAGCGCTTGACGCCGGCCGGGTTGGTAAGCGGGCCGAGAATATTGAAAATCGTTCGCTGAGCGAGATCGCGGCGCGGCCCAATGGCGTGGCGCATGGCGCTGTGGTGGTTGACGGCGAACATAAAGCCGACACCCACCTCGCGAATACAGCGGGCAATTTGCTCGGGGCTCAAATCCAGCTCAATACCGGCGCGCTCCAGCAAGTCGGCACTGCCGCTATTGGAAGACACCGAGCGATTACCGTGCTTGGCCACATAGCCCCCCGCCGCCGCCACCACAAAGCTGCTGGCTGAGGACACATTGAACAGGTTGGCACCGTCGCCACCGGTGCCGACAATGTCTACCGCATTGTCCACACCACTGATATCCACCGGCGTAGCCAATTCGCGCATAACGCTGGCTGCGCCCTCGATTTCATCCAGGCTTTCGCTCTTCATCCGCAGGCCGATCAAAAAGCCGCCGATCTGCGCGTCGCTGCACTGACCAGTCATAATGTCGCGCATCACTGCCGCCATTTCCTCGGTCGTCAGGTCCAGCCGCTTGACCACCCGCGCCAGCGCGCCCTTGATGTCCACGATGTCACTCATGCCTTACGCTCCAAAAAATTCTTCAACAATTCATGGCCCTGCTCGCTGAGAATCGACTCGGGGTGAAACTGCACTCCCTCCACATCCAGCTCGCGATGACGCACGCCCATAATTTCATCGATCTCGCCGCGCTCATCGACCGTCCACGCCGTCACTTCCAAACAGTCAGGCAAACTATCCCGGTCAATCACCAGTGAGTGATAACGGGTCGCCGTAAAAGGTTTGCGCAAACCGGCAAATACACCGCCATCGCGGTGGTAAATCAGCGAGGTCTTACCGTGCATCACCCGGCGGGCACGCACAATATTGCCGCCATACACCTGGCCGATACTCTGGTGGCCCAGACACACCCCCAATATTGGCAATTCGCCGGCAAAGGCCGCAATCGCCGCCATTGAGACGCCCGCCTCATTCGGCGTACAGGGGCCCGGCGACACCACTAAATGACTGGGCGCCATGGCGCCGATGTCGTCGACGCTAATCTCATCGCTGTGGCGCACCACCACCTCGGCACCCAGTTCAGCAAAATAGCGCACGACGTTATAGGTGAAGGAGTCGTAATTATCGATCATCAACAACATTGCGCACTCCCACTCTCAGCACCGCCACACGACCTCGCGCACCCATTGCCCAACCGACTTATCCGCCCGGCATTGTACGCAAGGCCGAGAGTGAAAACATCCCGGGTAAAATACCTCGACAAGCACTTTACTGTTGACCCCAGCAGTATTTGTGATAGTGTACTAGTACATGAGTACAGAGCACAAGAATCAAGAGCAGCAATACCAGCAGGAACTGCTGGAGCATTTGCTCGCCGCAACGACCACCGATGAGCTGGCCCAAAAAATGGGGGATTTACTAACGCCCTCTGAGCTGACGGAAGTTTGCAAGCGCCTGCAGATTTTCAAACTCCTCGACGCCGGCCTGCCGCAACGCCAGATTGCCGAGCAACTGGGCGTGGGCATCGCCACCGTTACCCGGGGTTCACGTGCGCGCAAACAACATTCACCGCTATAAAGACCGAGTTTTATGAGCCAGCTACCGCCGCGCCTGCAACTACCCCGCAAGCCGAATTACATCACCATTAGTGCCGACTGCGATTTTTTTAAGCTGTTCAAAAAAATCGAACGGCGCTATGACAATTGCTTTTATCTCGAGTCGCTGGGCGAAGACAGCCATATGGCCCGCCACTCCATCATCGGCTTCGACCCCGAGCAATTGCTCTATGCCAACGGCAACACGCTCACCATCGAAGAGCGCGACGGCAGCGTGGCCCACTACCCCAGTGACAACCCCTATCAACTGCTGCGCGACATCGTGCCCCAGGACATCATTTCCAGAAAATACGCCGGCGGCCTGACTGGCTACCTGGGCTACGATGCCATGAACTACTTCGAGCCCAGTTTGAACATTCAATCCAGCGATATGTTCGACGCCTTCCGCTTCGGCCTGTTCAAGGATGGCCTTATCCTCGACAAGATGACCGGCGAGCTGATCTATTTCTACTATCACCACAGCCGCCTGCCCGAAATCGAAGCGCTGCTGGCCGCCGACGATGTCACCAATGGTCCGCTGAAAGTCTACGCCACCGGCGAGAGCATGAGTCGCGAAGACCACCGCGCCGCCGTGCTAAAGGTAAAACAAGACATTATCGACGGCAAAATTTTCCAGACCGAGGTCGGCTTTAAGAAGCGCTTCCGCCTGGAAGGCGACACCATCAACATCTATGAGGAAATGCGCGAAATCAACCCTTCCCCGCAGATGTACTACGTCAAATTCGGCCAGCAAAAGCTGATTGGCGCCAGCCCCGAACTGCTGTTCCGCCTGCGTCAGGGCGAGATGGAAACCTTCCCACTGGCCGGCACCACCCGCCGTGGCGCTGACCTCCAGGAAGACACCGCACTGGCCCGCGCACTGCTTAACGACCCCAAAGAAATTGCCGAACACAATATGATTGTCGACCTGCACCGCAACGACATCGGCCGGGTTGCCCAGTTCGGCACGGTAAAAGTGCGCAGCCTGATGGACATTAAGCGCTTCAGCCACGTACAACATATCTCCAGCGAGATCGTCGGCATTATCGCCGAGGGCGAGGACATGTTCTCGGCACTGCCCAGCAACTTCCCCGCCGGCACGCTAACCGGTGCGCCGAAAATCGAGGCGATGAAAATCATTAACGATCTGGAGTGCGACGGCCGCGGCCCCTATGGCGGCGCGGTTGGCCACTTTTCCTTCAACGGCGACTGCACTTTTGCCATTCCCATCCGCACGGTCTTTGCCAACGGCGAACAGGCCTATGTGCAGACCTGCGGTGGCAATGTCTACGACTCCAACCCCGACGATGAATACGAAGAAATTCGTCGCAAGTTCGCCGGCACGAAAAAAGTCCTCGATAAATTTATGGTCAGCGACAGCACTGAAGGAGCCGCGTCGTGAAAGTATTAATCATCGACAACTACGACTCCTTTACCTACAACCTCTACCAATACATCGGTGAAATCCTCACCACGGAGAAAAGCCGCGGCGCAGTGCCGGATTTCAACATTGTCGTCAAACGCAACGACGCGCTCAGCCTGGCCGACATCAAGGCGATGGCGCCCGACCGCATCATCGTCTCGCCCGGCCCCGGCTCGCCCGACGACGAACGCTATTTCGGGGTCTGCGCCCAGGTCATTGCCGAGCTCGGCAAAACCACGCCCCTGCTGGGTGTCTGCCTGGGCATGCAGGGCATTGTTCACGTTTTTGGCGGCAAGATCGTCAAGGCGCCGCTGCCCATGCACGGCAAAATCAGCCCCATTACCCATAACAGCCAGGGCATGTTTAACAATGTTCCCGACCAGCTGGAGGTGATGCGCTATCACTCGCTGGTCGCCGAACCAGCATCGCTACCCGAGTGCCTGCAGCTCACCGCACTGGTCGGCGACATTCCCGACAACGCCTTTAATGACCCCAGCCAAATTCGCCAGGCGAACGTCGAGATCATGGGCATCCAACACCGCGACTATCCGATCTACGGCATTCAGTTTCACCCGGAGTCCTTCGCCACTGAAGGCGGCAAGGAGCTGATACGCAACTTCCTGTTAGCCGCCAATTAACGCCACACGAACGCCGCTGCGGCCCGCCCTGGGCTCGACGCCAAAGCGCTAACGCGCCGGGCGCAGCGGCGCGACAAAATTTATGACTGAGTTATTTTCCATCGGCTATGCCACCAAACCGCTGGCGGAGTTTCTGCGCCAGCTGCGCAACCACCGCATCGACGCTGTGGCGGATGTGCGCTCGGTGCCCTACAGCAAGGCCTTTCACGACTACCATCGCGAGCCGCTGGCTGCCAGCCTGCGCGCCGCGGGCATTCACTATGTGTATCTCGGCGAGGAGCTGGGTCCGCGCTCCAAAGACCCCGCTCACTACGACGCCCGCGGCCAGGTGCAATTTGACCGCCTGCAGCAGGCGCCACTGTTTCAGCAGGGTATACAGCGGGTGTTGAGCGGCCGGCAGAAGTCGCTGCGCATTGCGCTGATGTGTGCAGAAAAAGACCCCGCCACCTGCCACCGCAGCTTGCTCGTCGCCCACTACCTGCGACATCAGCAGGCAATTAACGTGCAGCATATTGACCACAGCGGTCAGCTGGAAAGTGAAGAGGCACTGGCGCAGCGATTAATGCGCCTGAATAATATTCAGGCCGATATGCTGACCCCGGCGTGCGAGTGCATGACACTGGCCTGGCAGGCCCAGTGCCGGCGCCACGCCTATATCAAGCCCGGGGCTTAGCGCAGCGCCGAAAACACATCGACCAGCAAGTCTGCGCCGGCATCGGCAATCGGCGCGCCGTGGTTATAACCGTAGCTGACACAGGCGGCGGGCATGCCCAGGGCGTGGGCAGCGTCGATATCATTGCAGGAATCCCCCACCATCACCGCGTTTTCCACGGCCACCCCTAGGCGCTCACAGGCCAAGCGCAGTGGCGCGGGGTCGGGCTTGCGCTGCGCTAAAGTATCGCCACCAACCACCACCGGCAGCAGCGCTTGCAGACCAAACTCCGCCAAAATGGGATGGGTAAAACGCTCTGGCTTATTAGTGACGCAGGCCATTTTCACGCCAGCGTCCCGCCAGTATTGCAGGGCTTCTAGCACCCCATCGAACAAGCGGCTGCGCGAGCTACTGTCTTCAGCATAGGCGCGATAAAACGCCTCCAGCAACAACTGCTGCTGAGCGGACTGCACTTGTGCCACCTCGGTTTCCACGGCCCAGTCCAGCGCGCGCGCCACTAATTTGACGGCGCCATTGCCCACCCAACTGCGCACCCGCTCCTCGCCCGCGACCGGCAAGCCGCAGTGCTGCAGGGCGGCATCCATCGCCGCCGCCAAATCCGGTACGGAATCCACCAGGGTGCCATCGAGGTCAAACAAAATGGCCTGCAGTGGCGCATCACCGAGCAGCGCCTGCAGCCTCATACGCTGGCCAGCTCACTGCGCATGCGATCGATCACCGCGGTGTAATCGTCGCTGTTAAATATCGCCGATCCCGCCACAAAGGTATCGGCGCCGGCGGCGGCAATTTCCGCAATATTCTTCGCCGAAATACCCCCGTCGACTTCCAGGCGAATATCGTGGCCAGAGGCATCAATCAGCGCCCGCACTTCGCGCACCTTGTCGATAGTAGCCGGAATAAACTTCTGGCCGCCAAAGCCGGGGTTCACCGACATCAGCAGCACCATATCCAGCTTATCCATCACGTACTTCAGCACTTCCGGGCCCACCGCCGGGTTGAGCACCAGCCCCGCCTTGCAACCGGCATCGCGAATCATCTGCAGACTGCGATCGACATGGGTGGTGGCATCGGGGTGAAAGGTAATAATGCTGGCCCCGGCCTCGGCAAAGTCGCCGATCAGCCTGTCGACCGGCGACACCATCAGGTGCACATCGATGGGCGCCTTCACACCGTGATTGCGCAGCGCCTTGCACACCATGGGGCCGATTGTGAGGTTCGGCACATAGTGATTATCCATTACATCGAAGTGGACAATATCGGCACCGGCTTCAAGCACGGTATCGACCTCTTCACCGAGGCGGGCGAAGTCTGCAGAAAGAATTGAAGGGGCTATCCAGTAGTCGGCCATGAGCTGTCCATTATTGAGCGAGGAAAAGATCGAAATTGAGTGTTTAGTTTACGCAGAGCGCAGCTGTGCATCCAGTTCTGCCAGTCGCTGCGGGGTACCGACGTCCCACCACTGCCCGCGATAAAGACGGCCGCGCAGCTCACCCCGCGCCATCAACTCAAGCATCAGTGGCTTTAACGGCCGCCGCCCCGGCGCCAAACCGGCAAAGCAGCGGGGCTGCCACACGCTCACGCCGGCAAAGGTATAGCGCGGCGCCGCGGCTGCTTCGCTCAGACGGCCATCGTCGGCCAGGGCAAAATCGCCAGCCGGGTTATGGGCGGGATTAGCCACCATCAGCAATTCGGCGCCGTCAGGCTCACAGTCCAGCAGCGGCGCAAAGTCCACGTCGCAGAAAATATCGCCATTAATCAACAGAAACGGCTGCTCGCCCAGCAGCGGCAAGGCGCGCACGATGCCGCCGGCGGTTTCCAGCGGCGGGTCTTCTACCGAGTGGCTGATCGCCAAGCCGTAGCGCTCGCCGTCGCCCAGATAATCGCACAGCTGCTCGGACAGCCAGGCGCTATTCACCACCACCTCGCGACAACCCGCCGCAGCCAGCTTCTCTAAGTGGTAGTCAATCAGCGGTTTGCCGCCGACGCGCAGCAGGGGTTTTGGGCAGGTTTCGGTCAACGGTCGCATGCGCTCGCCAAAGCCCGCCGCGAGAATCATCGCCTTCACAGCGCAACATCCCGATACCAGTGCTGCTTGCGGGCCAGCGGCAGCAATTCGCGTTCAAACCACGCGACAAAGTCCCGACAGGCTGTGTATTCGCGGGCCACTGACAGGGTATAGGCCATGACCAGCGGCAGGTCGTCCAGATAGGCCGATTTACCGTCGCGCAGTTTGAGTCGCGCAAAGATGCCCAAGACCTTGATATGACGCTGCAGCCCCATCCAGTCGAAATCCTGCAAAAACGCCTCGGGGGCGGGCACGGCGATACCGGCGTCCTGCGCCTGACGACGAAAGGCCAGCGCCCAGTCGCGCACCTGCTGCTGCGGCCAGTGCACATAGCAATCGCGCAGCAGCGATACCAGGTCATAGCTCAGCGGGCCGCGCACGGCATCCTGAAAGTCGATCAGGCCGAGTTCGCCATCGGCCAGCAACATAATATTGCGGCTGTGAAAATCGCGGTGCACAAAGCCCTGGTGCTGGGCCTCCGCCCGCGCCGCCAAGCAATCGAACAGCCGCGCCAACATCTGCCAGTCATCGTCACTGAGCGTATAGCCCAGCAACTGCTCGGCAAACCAGTGGGGGAATAGCGCCATTTCCTCCAGCAGCCGCCCGCGGTCGTAGTCGGGCAAATCCCCCTCCGCCAGAGGCATGGCCTGCATCTTCAGCAGGCTGCCAAACGCCTGCTGATAATAGCGCTCAGCGGCCGCGGGATTGCCTAAAGCCGGGCGCAGCAGGGCATCGCCAAAGTCTTCCTGCAGCAGAAAACCGCGCTGCAAATCCCAGCCCAGCAGGCCGGGCACCCGCAAGTCGGCGGCCATCATGCGCTGCTGCACGGCAATAAAGGCGGGATTATCCTCCTTGTCGGGCGGCGCATGCACAGCGATAAAATGCATATCCCCCGGCAAGCTCAGGCGGTAATAGCGGCGAAAGCTGGCGTCGCCCGACACCATCGACAGCGCCGCCGGCTCATCTTCAGGCAAACCCAATTGAGCAAGGCTCCAACGTTTCAGCTCGTCAGCAATTACAGTATTGTCAGATGTCATCGGCGGCAGGAAATTCAATCAATATGGCGGCGAAACGGGCATCCTAGCAGAGAATGCTTTATTATTCGCCTTCGCCAATCCAGGCCCACAGCAATAAATATTAAAGCCGATACCGCATGCCCGTGTTCCGCCTATTACCTCTGCTGTTAATGAGCTGCTACAGCGTTACCAGCCTTGCGCAAACGCTACCCACACAGCGCTGCGGCCCCGTGGACACCACTCAGTTAAGCTTTGACATGGCTCGTCTGCCGGCCTATTACCAACACTGGAACTGGGTCCCCCTACAACATCTACCCGAAAGCGCGCACTGCGATTTGGCACCGGGCTGCGCGGGCCGTTTTGTAGAACCCGCTCGCGACTGGAACGGATCTGAGTTAAGCCCCAACGACGCCCCCCTGGTCGTATCGGCCGACACTATAGAATCCCTGGGGGACCGCGCCACCATGGCAGGCGATGTCCAGCTGCGCAAAGGCAATCTCAGCCTCGATGCCGGTTATGCTCGCTACCGCCGCAGCGACAGCATTGTGATGCTGCGCGACGATGTCGTACTGCGGCAACCCGGCTTTATGCTGCGCGGCCAGCGCGCCGAACTGGACACCAATCAGGGCCTGGGGGAGCTGGATCAGGCGGAAATCCTGAGCTACCAAACCGGCGCCCGGGGCAGTGCCGGGCGTATCGCCCGCCCGGCCTTTGGTCGCTTTGAGCTCGAAAAAGCCAGCTATACCCAGTGCACCCCCGACAATGAAACCTGGTCGCTGCACGCCGACAGTATCGAACTGGACTACGACAGCGGGCGCGGCGTCGCCCGTGGCACCACCGTGCGCATCTACGATGTGCCCGTGTTGTATACACCCTATTTAAACTTTCCCGTAGATGACCGCCGCAGCACTGGCTTTTTGTTTCCAACATTTGGCTTGGCCAACAACAGCCTCGATATATCCACCCCCTACTACCTAAACCTGGCTCCCAACTACGACCTCACTCTCGTACCCCGCTACGTCGAAGCTCACGGGGAGGCACTGGAAGGCGAATTCCGCTATCTCAACCGCTACTCTGAGTGGTCATTCAACGGCAGCTACTTGGCCAACGACCAAAGCCAGGAAGGGGATCGCTGGCTACTGGGGGTCGCCGAGCGGGGCTTTATGGGCGACGGCTGGTACAGCAACATCGACTACACTCGCGTCAGCGACGACCGCTATTTTGATGACCTGGGACTGGCTAATCTGGCGGTCAAACGCAGCACCCACCTCAATCAAAAAGCCGAAATGGGCTACCTGGGTGACAACTGGAGCGGCAGCATCGAAGTGCAGCGCTACCAGACCATCGCCGCGGTTGACGACCCCTATCAGAAGCTGCCGCAACTCACGCTGAACTACCAGTCGCCAGCCCGCAATTTCCAACTTGAGCCATCGCTGGAATTTGAGTACTCACGTTTTGACCACCGCGATGCGGTCAGCGACGGTGGCAACAAAATCACCGGCCAGCGCGTCTACGGTGCAGGCGGCCTAAGCCTGCCCATGCGCTGGCGCTGGGGCTTCATTGAACCCGCCCTTAAAAGCCGCCATGTTGCCTACGAGCTGGAAGATGCCGACCGCATTGGCATCAATGAAAACCCCAATGCCAGCTCCAACCAACTCAGCATTGACGCTGGTTTATTCTTTGAACGCGAACTACAGCTGGCTGACCAATCGCTGACCCAAACCCTGGAGCCGCGCCTTTATTACCGCAATGCAGAATACGAAGACCAGAGCGACCAACCGGACTTCGACAGCGCCGCCCTCACGTTCACCTATCAACAATTATTTCGCGACACTCGCTTTACCGGCCACGACCGACTCGGCGACGCCGACCAGCTAGCCGTGGGCGTCAGCAGCCGCTTCATCGACAATGATATCGGGCGCGAATTTCTCAGTCTGAGCCTGGGCCAACTCTACTATTTTGAAAACGGCCGCGTTCAACTGCCCGGCGACCCCGAACGCAAAAGCAGCAACTCCGACATTGCCACCCAAGTACTCTGGTCGCCAAGCCGCCACCACACGGTTAACGCAGACCTGCTTTTTGATGCCCGCCAGGGCACACTCAATCAAAGCAACCTGCGCTACCACCGCCGCACTGACAACGGCAGCCTGATCAACCTCGGCTACAGCATCCGCCGCCAAGGCAACCAATTTGGCGGTCTGGAACACGATGTCCGCCAAGTGGATGCGTCCCTGGCTGTGCCACTCAACAACCAATGGCAGCTATTTGCCAAAACCCAGTACGACTTTGAAGACAATCGCCCGGTAGAAAACCTAATCGGCGCCGAATACCAGAACTGTTGCTGGCTAACTCGCATCGTCTATCAGCAGGCACTGGAACCGAACGACGATAGCGGGTCTAATACCAGTGATACGGAAACAAACTCTGCCATTCTTGTAGAATTTCAACTCAAGGGGCTGGGCGGCCTGGGTACGGCCGTTACCAGCGTACTTAAAGAAAGCATCTTTGGTTATCAAACGAATGAATAAACTCCACACGAGCATCCTCTCCGCCCTGTTCACGCTGCTGTTTAGCGTCGCCGCACAAGCGGAAACCCAGTGGCTCGATCGCGTTATCGCCATCGTCGACGAAAATATTATCCTGGCCAGCGAGCTCGAGGAGCGCTACACCACCGTGCAACAGAACATCGCCCGCTCGGGACAGCAGGGGCCGCCGGAAGAACAGCTTCGCAAAGAAATTCTCGACCTGCTGATACTGGAAAGCATCCAGTTGCAAATGGCCGATCGCGTAGGCCTGCGCATTGACGACGAACAGCTCAATGATGCAGTGGCGCGCGTGGCGGCCAAAAACAATATGACGCTGGAGCAATTCCGTCGGGCACTGCTAGACAGCGGCGCCTCTTACCGCGAGGTACGCGAGCAAATCCGCCGGGAAATGCTCTTACAGCGCGTACAAATGGGCAATGTCAATCAGCGCATCCAGGTCACCGACCAAGAGGTCAGCAACTTCCTCAACTCTGAAGAGGGCCGCGCCCGCACCTCACCGGAATACCACCTCGCCCACTTATTGCTACCCGTTGCTTCTGACGCCAGCGAGGCTGACCGGGAGTTCGCCCGCCAGCAGGCCAGCAAACTGGCCGCCAAACTCGAGGCTGGCGCTGACTACAACACACTGGCGCAAGGTGACGTTAACGCCAGCGATCTCGGCTGGCGCCGCGAAACAGACCTGCCCTCACTGTTTGCCAGCGTCGCGCCGAAAATGCAGGACGGCGACGTCTCCGCCCCCCTGCAAAGCGCCAGCGGCTTCCACATCATTCAACTCCTGGAAAGCCGCGGCCTAAATGAAATGGTGGCGCAAACACGCGCCCGCCATATCCTCCTGAAGCCCTCGGCGATTCGCAGCGAAGCGCAGACCCTAGCCCTGGCGAAAGAATTGCGCCAACGCGTACTAAACGGCGCCTCCTTTCACGACTTGGCCAAAGAATACTCAGAGGACATTGGCTCTGCACAGGAAGGCGGCGACCTCGGCTGGACCTCACCCGGCCAGCTGGTACCGGCATTCCAGCAAGCCATGGAAAAAACCGCCATTGGCGATATCAGCCCACCGGTACAAAGCGATTTTGGCTGGCACATCATCAAGGTGGTCGACCGCCGCCAACAAAACGTCAGCATGGATCTGCGCAAGCGCATGGCCCGCAACGCGCTGCACGAACGCAAATACCAAGATGAGCTAGATATTTGGTTGCGCAAAATCCGCGCCGAAGCCTACGTTGACATCAAGATCTAATGCTGCCGAGAATTGCCATCACCCCCGGCGAACCCGCCGGTGTCGGCCCGGAGCTGCTGGTACAGATCGCCCAGCAACCCTGGGCCGCCGAGCTGGTCGCCTTCGCCGACCCGGCGCTGCTGCGCCAGCGCGCCAGCGCGCTGAATTTGCCACTCACCCTGCATCGTTTTGACGCCAGCCAAGCGGCAGGCGAGCATCGCCCGGGCCATCTCAGCATCGCCGAAGTGAGCCTAGCCGAAACCGCCGAAGCCGGCGTATTGAACACAGCTAACGCCGACTACGTAGTAGAATGCCTTCGCCAGGCCAACGACGCCTGCCTTCGCGGCGACTGTCAGGCAATGATGACTGGGCCGGTGCAAAAATCCGTTATCAACGACGCCGGCATTCCCTTCAGCGGCCACACCGAATTTCTCGCCGACCGCTGCGGTGTCGAAAAAGTGGTAATGATGCTAGCCAGCAAAGCCATGCGCGTGGCGCTGGTCACCACCCACCTGCCACTCAGTGCCGTCCCCGCCGCGATTACCCGCGTGGAACTGCAGCGCACCCTGGACATTCTCCACCGCGAACTGCACCAGCGCTTCGGCTGCGAGCAGCCGCGCATCATCGTCTTGGGCCTCAACCCCCACGCCGGCGAAGGCGGCCATATGGGCCGCGAAGAAATCGACATTATCGAACCCGTGCTGGCCGACTACCGCGCCCGCGGCTGGCAGCTCAGCGGGCCGCTGCCCGCCGACACCGCCTTCACACCGCGCCACCTGGAGCACTGCGACGCCGTACTGGCCATGTACCACGACCAGGGACTGCCAGTACTCAAATACCAGAGCTTTGGCCACGCGGTGAACATCACCCTGGGCCTGCCGATTATCCGCAGCTCCGTCGATCACGGCACCGCCTTAGATCTGGCTGGCAGCGGCCGCGCCGACCCCGGCAGCATGAACACCGCCTTACACTGCGCTATTGATATGGCCAGTCACGCAGCGAGCAGCACACTATGAGCACACACCGCGCCCGCAAGCGTTTCGGACAAAACTTCCTGCACGACCGCGGCATTATCCAAGGTATTGTCCGCGCCATCAGCCCCCGCCAAGGGCAGCGCCTGCTGGAAATCGGCCCCGGCCAAGGCGCCATTACCGCCGAATTACTGGCCAGCGGCTGTCAATTAGACGTTATCGAGCTGGATCGCGATTTACTGCCCATACTCGAAGAAAAATTTAGCGCCTTCGACAATTTCCATCTGCACGAAGGCGACGCGCTTAAATTTGATATTCCCGGCCTGGCCGGTAACGATCCTCTGCGGGTGGTCGGCAATCTGCCCTACAATATCTCGACACCACTCATTTTCCACCTGCTGAGCGCACAACACTGCATCCAAGACATGCACTTCATGCTACAAAAAGAAGTGGTCGATCGCCTCGCGGCCGGCCCGGGCAGTAAAACCTATGGCCGTCTCGGAGTCATGGCGCAGTACTACTGTGAGGTAGAAGCCTTATTCGACGTACCCCCAGAATCGTTCTCGCCACGCCCGAAAGTCATGTCGTCGATTGTTCGCCTCACCCCCCACGCGGCACTTCCACACCCGGCCGACAGCATTAACACCCTGCAGCAGGTATTGCGCGAAGCCTTTAACATGCGCCGCAAAACCCTGCGCAACAATCTCAAGAACAGCATCAGCGAAGCACAGCTGACCACCCTAGGCATCGACCCCGGCGCCCGCCCAGAACGCCTGGACTTAGCCGAGTTTGTCGCCATCGCCAACTTTATTCACCGCAATCCAGCTTGATCAGGAGACACATGCCCGACACCAACCCCGTTGATATCCAGGTTGAAAGCCAGTACCTCGCCGAACAATCCGCCCCCGAGGACTCCCGCTACGCCTTCGCCTACACCATCACCCTTCGCAACACCGGTGACGAGGCCGTGCGCCTACTCAACCGCCACTGGATCATCACCGACGGCGACAACCACGTGCAGGAAGTGCAAGGCGAGGGCGTCGTCGGCAAGCAACCGCTTATCGAGCCCGGCGAAACCTTCACCTACACCTCCGGCGCGATCATCGACACCGCCGTGGGCACCATGGAAGGCAGCTATGAAATGATCAGTGCCTCCGGTCGCCGCTTTATCGCCCCCATCGCCATGTTTTCACTGGCGCAGCGCTCGGCGCTGCACTGAGGCCGCAGTGGCTCGCTACGCGGTAGGAGATATTCAGGGCTGCCTTAAGCCCCTGCAGTGCTTACTCAATGAGGCTGCGTTTAACCCCGCCAAGGATGAACTGTGGCTGGTCGGAGACCTCGTCAATAGAGGCCCCGACTCCCTCGATACCCTGCGCTATCTCTACCGCATGCACGACAGCCTGAGGATCACCCTGGGCAATCACGATCTGCACTACCTCGCCCTTGCCCGCGGCCACACAGCGCGCGGCCGCCACCCCAGCCTAAACGCACTGCTCAAGGCCAAGGACAGCCCCGTGCTAATGGACTGGCTACAACGCCAGGCACTGGCACTGCGCAGTGATGACGGCCGCTATCTGATGAGCCACGCGGGCGTACCGCCCCAGTGGTCCAGCCAGCAGGCACTGGCACGGGCCGGCGAACTAGAAACCGTATTGCAGTCGCCGGACAGCGCGGCCTTTTTTCAGCAGATGTACGGCAATGAACCCCGACTGTGGCATGACACGCTACGAGGTGCAGAGCGACTGCGCTGCATCACCAACTACCTCACCCGAATGCGCATCTGCGACGCCGAGGGCCGCCTGGAACTCGACTTCAAAGGCCGCCGGGAAGACATTCCTGCGCCCTACCGCCCCTGGTTTGACTGGCCGCAACCCCCGCGCCAGGAGACACTGCTATTTGGCCACTGGGCTGCGCTGGAGGGCAATACCGGGCGCGAGGATATTATCGCCTTAGACAGCGGCTGCGTATGGGGCCGTCACATGACGCTGTTGGATATGGATAGCGGCGACATTCTGCACTGTAACTGCACGGCTCCCCAGGGCTAGCTTCCCAGAGCCGGCAAGATAGCGGATTATTCTCCCATGGACATTTATCTGGTTGGCGGCGCCGTCCGCGACGAACTTCTCGGCTATCCCTTCAGCGAACGCGACTGGCTGGTGGTCGGCGGCACCCCGGAAGACCTCCTCACCCAGGGTTACGAACAGGTTGGCAAGGACTTCCCCGTATTCCTCCACCCGCACACAAAAGAGGAATATGCCCTGGCGCGCCGCGAACGTAAAACCTCCGCCGGCTACCACGGCTTTGTCTGCGAGTTCGGCCCGGAAGTCACTCTACAAGAGGACTTGCTGCGGCGGGATCTCACCATTAACGCCATCGCCAAAAGTGCTGACGGCGAATATATCGATCCCTATGGCGGCCGCCGCGACCTTGAACAAGGCCTGCTTCGCCACGTCTCTCCCGCCTTTCAAGAAGATCCGCTGCGCATTTTTCGCGTCGCCCGTTTTGCCGCCCGCTACGCCCACCTCGGCTTTCACGTCGCCGCCGAAACCCGCGCCCTGATGCGCGACATGTGTCGCCGCGAAGAACTGCTGGCCCTGAGCCCAGAACGCATTATGACCGAGATTAACAGGGCCTTAAGCGAGCGTCGGCCATCGGCCTTCTTCCAAACCCTACTCGACTGCAACGCCCTGCAAACCCTCTATCCGCAGTGGGCCAGCAGCTTCGACGAAACCCTGTTACAGGCGCTGGATAACGCGGCAAAACAGCCATTGGAAGGCGACACCCGCTTCGCACTGAGTTGCAGTCGCCTAAGCCCACAAGGCTGCCAGCAGCTCTGTCAGCAGCTGCGCGCCAGCAAAACAGCAAGCCTGCTAGCCGCTCACAGCACCACCCTGCTGCCGCTGACCGACACATTGGGCGCCGCTGGCAGCGAAGATCAAGTCCTGGCGCTACTGGAAAACCTCGATTACCTGCGCCGACCACAGATACTCCGCCAGTTTTGCCAACTGGCGGCCTTGCGCAATGAAAAAGAAAAGGTACTGAACATACTGACCACCGCCGCCACGGAGTTGGCGGGCATCAGTGCCGAGGCACTGGTCAAGCAGGGGTACAAGGGTGCCGCACTGGGGCGAGCGCTGCGGGAACAGCGGCGCCAGTGCCTGCGAGAAGCCCTGTCACAAGGGCACTAGGCGATGCTACCGCGCTCGATAACAATGCCGACTTCATCGGCATAGTGCAGCGCATTGGGCTTGGCCAGCCGCAAACGCAGCCAGGGCACACCGAATTCATCGCGAATCAGCGCCGCACAGCGCTCAGCCAAGGTCTCGACCAACTGAAACTCACTGGCGCGAATAAAACTGCACAAGCGCTCACTGATCGCCTGGTAGTCCAGCGTCAAGGCAATATCTTCGGCCGCCGCGGCCGCGCGGATGTCGTACCCCAACTCCAGATCAACCAGCACCGTTTGCCGATGATCGCGTTCATAGTCGTGAATGCCGATAATGGTGTCGACGCGCAAACCGCGCACATACACTTTATCCATATTTGTCATCACTCCAGGCCCGGCAGCTCGTTCATCGGCCAGCGCGGCCGCACCTGCACCGACAGCTCTTCCCGCTGGCCCGCCAGCAGCCGACAACAACCCGCGTAGGCAATCATCGCGCCATTGTCGGTGCAGTAAGCGGGGCGCGGATAATACACCTGTGCACCGACCTTCGCCAGTCGCGCCTCCAAGCGCTGGCGCAGCGCAGTGTTGGCACTCACCCCACCGGCAATCACCAGCCGCGTCAAACTCTCCTGTTTGAGAGCGCGCAGGCACTTAATCGTCAAGGTATCCACCACCGCGTCCTGAAAGGCCGCGGCAATATCGTGACGATCGGTATCGCTGAGCGGACCGCCACCGGCGCAATCGGCTACGGTATTCAGGGTAAAGGTCTTCAGTCCGCTAAAACTGAAATCCAGCCCCGGGCGATTGACCATGGGGCGAGGGAAGGTAAACCGCGAGACATCGCCCCGCTCGGCGGCTTTAGCCAGCTGCGGACCACCGGGATAAGGCAGGCCAAGCATTTTAGCGGCCTTGTCAAACGCCTCGCCAGCAGCGTCGTCCAAGGACTCGCCCAGCAAACGGTATTCGCCGATGGCATCGACACGCACTAACTGGGTGTGCCCTCCCGAAACCAGCAAGGCGATAAAAGGGAAGGCCGGTGGCAGCTCTTCGAGCATCGGCGCCAGCAAATGCCCCTCCATATGGTGTACCGCCAATGCCGGCACATCCCAGGCGTAGGCCATCGCGCGGCCGGCACAAGCCCCGACCATCAAAGCCCCCGCCAGCCCGGGGCCCGCGGTATAGGCAACCGCATCGAGATCACTACCAACTAAGCCCGCCCGGTCCAAGACCTGCTGAATCAGCGGCAACAACTTGCGCACATGGTCGCGAGACGCCAGCTCCGGCACGACGCCGCCGAATTCAGCATGCAGGGCGATTTGACTGTACAGGGCGTCAGCCAGCAAACCCTGTTCACTGTCATAAATTGCCACCCCCGTCTCGTCACAGGAGCTTTCCAGTCCCAATACCCGCAAAATCAGCCCATTCGCACCGTAAATTGAGGGCGCATAATACTGATTTCGACCGGTCGGCACCAGATAAGCAGCTTTTTACTTTGCATTTTCACAATCCAGCGTTTAGAATTCTGCGCCCTTGGAGTCCTACCTTAAACATTCCGGTGGGCACATAGAATTCATTGCCAAATTTCATCAGGACAGGTTTAACGAATGCCTTCAGTCAAGATCAAAGAAAACGAGCCCTTTGATATCGCTCTGCGCCGCTTCAAGCGCTCTTGCGAAAAAGCCGGTGTACTGGCCGAAGTTCGCCGTCGCGAGTTCTACGAGAAGCCCACTTCCGTGCGCAAGCGTCAGGCTGCAGCCGCAGTTAAGCGTCACGCCAAAAAAGTTTCTCGCGAAATGAAAAAACAACAGCGCCTGTACTAAGCCGCTGTTCTTGGGGCGTGGACGACCACACCCCAACTTGCTCCACCCAGCAACACCGTAAATGGGCGGCCATATAGCCGCCCGTTTTTTGTGTCCGTGGATTTCACCCCGCTGCAAGCAAGGGAGTACTACGATGAGCCAGCACAGCTTAAAGAAAGCTCTGAGCGATGCCATGAAAGCGGCGATGCGCGCCAAAGAGAAAGAGCGCCTCGGTGCGATTCGACTGGTATTAGCCGAAATCAAGCGCATTGAAGTCGACGAGCGCATTGACGTTGACGACGAACGCTGCCTGACCGTGCTCGACAAAATGTGCAAGCAGCGCAGGGACTCCATCAGCCAGTACGAAGACGCCGGCCGCGAAGAACTGGCCGCTCAAGAGCGGTTTGAGATGGGCGTAATCCAAGAGTTTATGCCGACCCCGCTTAGCGACGCAGAACTGGAAGCCCTGATCGACAAGGCTATCGCCGACAGCGGCGCCGACTCCATGAAGGCCATGGGACAAGTCGTCGCACTGGTCAAACCCGCCGCGCAGGGTCGCGCCGATATGGGTGCCGTCAGCCGTATGATCAAGGCGCGCCTAAGCCAATAGGCCGCGCCACTGGCAGAGCAGCCCCCCTGACTGCTACCCTCTGCCTGACACGCTACCCGGACCGACTAACGTGGCTTCATCAGGACGCATTCCTCAAGCCTTTATCGACGACCTGCTGTCGCGGGTAGACATTGTCGACGTCATCAGCCGCCGGGTGTCCTTAAAGAAAACCGGCCGCAACTACACTGCCCGCTGCCCCTTTCACGAAGAAAAAACACCGTCCTTTAGCGTCAACCCCGACAAGCAGTTCTATTATTGCTTTGGCTGCGGCGCCGCCGGCAACGCCGTCGGCTTTATCATGGACTACGACCGCCAAGACTTCCCCAGCGCCATCGACAGCTTGGCTCACAGCGCCGGCCTGGAAGTCCCCCGCGAAGAACTCAGCCCTCAGCAGGCTCTGCGCCAACAGCGCCGCAAAACCATTTACGACACCATGGAGCAGCTGGCCGACCACTACCAGCGCGAGCTGCGGCAACACCCCCAGGCACAGCGAGCGGTCGACTACCTAAAAAAACGCGGCCTGAGCGGCCAAATAGCCCGCGATTTCGGCATCGGCTTTGCCCCACCCGGCTGGGACAACGTCCTGAAAGGCTTTGGCAGCAATGACGAAGCCCGACAACAGCTGCTGGACGCCGGCATGCTGGTCGACAAGGACGACAGCGACAAGCTCTACGACCGCTTCCGCGACCGCATCATGTTCCCCATCCGCGACAACCGCGGTCGTGTCATCGCCTTTGGCGGCCGAGTACTGGGCGACGACAAGCCCAAGTACCTAAACTCGCCAGAAACCGACATTTTCCACAAAGGCCGCGAACTCTACGGCCTCTACGAGGCACGCCAGCACAACCGCCAACTGGAACGAGTCATCATCGTAGAGGGCTATATGGATGTCGTTGCCCTCGCCCAGCACGGCATCCGCTGCGCCGTCGCCACGCTGGGCACCGCCAGCAACAGCGACCACCTGCGCACCGCCTTCCGCTATTGCAGCGAAATTGTCTTCTGCTTCGACGGCGACGAGGCCGGGCGACGAGCCGCCAGTCGAGCCCTGGAAAATGCCCTACCCACCATGGAAGATGGCCGCCGCATCCGCTTCCTGTTCCTCGCCGAAGGCGAAGACCCCGACGACACCGTGCGCCGCGTCGGCGGCGCGGGCTTTGAGGCACTCATCGCCCGCGCCGCACCGCTGGAAGAGCACTTTTTCAACGCCTTCCGCGATCGTGCCGATCCCGACACCATGGCAGGCCGCGCAACACTCGCCAAGCTGGCCACCCCGCTGCTGTCGCTACTGCCCGACGGCGTCTTCCGCGAGCTGATGTTTGACGAGCTGGCAAAACGCAGCGGCCTCAGCCGGCCAGCTCTGGACAAACTGCAACAGCGCAGCGAAGACAGCCCCCCCAGCGCCGCCGCAAACAGCCAACCCGTCAGCCGCAAACCCCAAGCCAACGGCGGCGCCGAGAAATTACTCGGCCACCTGCCCAGCGGCAAACGCGACCCCACACTCCTCGCCTTGGCGATGCTCCTCTACACCCCCAGCAGCATCGCCCAAGCCGTCACCAGCATCAACTCGGCGCCGCCGTCAGAGGCCCGAAATCTGCTGGAGCAGATTCTAAGCCTGCTGAAAAAGCGCCCGGAATCGTCCACCGCCATGCTACTTGGCCACTGGCACGGACAGCCGCAGTACCAACTGCTGACCGAAGCGCTAAAAACCATAGAATTACTGGGCAGCAGCCTCGATGACGAGCGCGCCAAAGCGGCTTTTTTCGACACCCTGCGCTATTTCGAGAAGCAACAGCAAGAGCAGCAGCTCAAAGCGCAAACCGCCGCCCTGCGCCAGAGAGAGGAAGTCGACAAAGGGCAAGCGGACAACTACGCTGAACTTAGTGACGACACAAAAGCAACGCTGGAGCACATAAAGCAGCTATTAGCAAACAAACATCAGCGCTGAAGGTGCAGGCAATTCTCAACAATGGCCTTTTTCGCTGGTCGTATTGCATGCCTCTGGGGTACAATACGCGGCTGTTTTTTCACCTGCACCTACGAGTATTTTGCAAGAATGAATGATTCGACTCATCAATCGCGCCTCAAACAACTCATTGCCAAAGGTAAGGAGCAGGGATACCTCACCTATTCCGAGGTCAACGACCACCTGCCCGAGGACATCTCGGATCCGGATCAGGTTGAAGAAATCATCCAGATGATCAACGACATGGGCATCCAGGTCTTTGAGCATGCCCCCGATGAAGATACGCTGATCATGACCGGCGGCGACTCCTCTGACGATATCGCCGCTGCCGAGGCCGCTGCCGCGCTGGCCGCTGTAGAAACCGAAACCGGCCGCACCACTGACCCGGTACGCATGTATATGCGTGAAATGGGCACCGTCGAACTGCTGACCCGCGAAGGCGAAATCGTCATCGCCAAACGCATCGAAGAAGGCATCCGCGATGTGATGGCCGCCTTGGCCTATTACCCCGGCATCGTACCCAGCGTACTGGCCGAGTACGACAAAGTTGCCGCGGAAGAACGCCGTTTGGGCGACATCATGAGCGGCTATCTCGACCCCGCCGACAATGTCCCCTCGCCCCAGGCTCAGGCCGCAGCAGCCGCCGAATCCGGCGATGACGATGACGACTCCCCATCCGGGCCCGACCCCGAAGAGGCGCGCCTGCGCTTCACCGCGCTACAGAAGCAGCAGGACAAAGTCGAAAAAAGCATCGCCAAACACGGCCGCTACAGCAAGCAAACCGCCAAGGAACTGTCAGCCCTGGGCGAGCTGTTTAAGTTCTTCAAGCTAACGCCGTCAATGTTCGACCCCCTCATCGAGGAAGTGCGCACCACTCTGAGTTCTATCCGTGCGCTGGAAAAAGAAATCATGCTGATCTGCGTGAAAAACATCGGCATGGATCGCAAGGAATTTATCCGCAGCTTTCAAGGCAACGAAGCCAATTCCGACTGGATAGACGAGCACACCGCAGCCTACCCCGCACTGGCTGATTACAAACCGACGCTGATGCGCATTCAGCAGCGCATTGCCGCTATCGAAGAACGCCAAGACCTGACCATTTCAGACATCAAAGAAATCAACCGGCGCGTTTCAATTGGCGAAGCCCGCGCTCGCCGCGCCAAAAAGGAAATGGTCGAGGCCAACCTGCGACTGGTCATCTCCATTGCCAAGAAGTACACCAACCGCGGCCTGCAGTTTCTGGACCTTATTCAGGAAGGCAACATCGGCCTAATGAAGGCGGTGGACAAGTTCGAATACCGTCGCGGCTACAAATTCTCTACCTATGCCACCTGGTGGATCCGCCAGGCCATTACCCGCTCGATCGCCGACCAAGCGCGCACCATCCGTATCCCGGTGCATATGATCGAAACCATTAACAAGCTCAACCGCATTTCCCGCCAGATGCTGCAGGAAATGGGCCGCGAGCCCAGCCCGGAAGAGCTTGGCGAGCGCATGGAGATGCCGGAAGATAAGGTCCGCAAAGTACTCAAAATCGCCAAAGAACCGATCTCCATGGAAACCCCCATCGGCGACGATGAAGATTCACACCTGGGCGACTTTATAGAAGACACGACGATTTCCTCGCCAGTTGACTCGGCAACGGGCGAAGGCCTGCGCGAAGCCACCAAGGACGTATTGGCCGGCCTGACCGCTCGAGAAGCCAAGGTACTGCGAATGCGCTTCGGCATCGACATGAATACCGACCACACCCTCGAGGAAGTCGGTAAACAGTTCGACGTCACCCGGGAGCGCATCCGCCAGATCGAAGCCAAGGCGCTGCGCAAACTGCGCCACCCAACACGCTCCGACCATCTGCGCAGCTTTCTCGACGAATAAGCAGCACACGGCGGGCGCCCCAGGCCGCCCGCCTCAATCGGCCACATAGAGACAAATACCGTGTTTAGCCGCTCACTACGCAACTACACAGTTTTACTCACTCTAGCCGTCACTGCCGCCTGCAGCAGTTCTCCAGAGCAGAACCAACCCCCACTGATCGTCAATGAGCACGCTGCCCAGGAGCAACTACTGGAAGAACAGCTGCAAACAGCCATCGGCTTTATCAAAAAAGGGCATTTTTACGCCGCCGAAGACCAGCTCAAAATCATCGCCAATGAAGCCCGCAATCCAACCCGACTCCGCCAGCAGGCCCTGAGCTACTTGACTCTACTCTATCTCAACAAAGACAACCCCCGCGCCAACAGCACACTGGCCACACACTCTCTCGACCAGCTAAACGTGTTGCACAATGGCCGCCAAAACGAACAAGCGGTGTTATTTGAAGCCCTGGGATACGCCCTGGAAGCGCGCATTATGCTGGAAGAGGCCCAGCGCCGCGCCGCGCAATCAGCCCAGCAGCAGCAGCAATTAAGCCAGGAAGTTCAGGCCTTACAAATGGCGCTAGACCAGCTGCGAAGACTGTCACTACAGTAATTCCCTTAACGCTCAGCGGTAGCGCAACGCAAATACAGCCCAAGCTGCTGCTCCAGTACACTGGTGTCCGCCTCTGTGCGAGCCAACATCACCGGCACCGCTCGCCACTGACTAGCACGCAGCTCTGCCAAAAACGCCGCTACTCGCTTATCGTCATCATGCCGGCCTATCACGATCAACTGCCAGGGGCGCTCGGCCAGCAAGCCGCGCGCATCACTCACACTGTCAGTCTGAAATAACTGCCAATACTCGGCACCGGGCAAACGACCAATAACATTGGCCAGCGCCGTACCCTGCTCCAGCAGTAATAAATTGCCGACCGCGCCCGCCGGAATCAAATCCTGCACCGCCGCCAACAACTCCTCGCGCGCCACCGGCTTCACCAGGTACTCATTCGCCCCCAGCAACAGCCCCAGATCACGCTCATTCAACATCGATTGCATCAGCACCGGCACATTACTCAAGCCCGGGTCGCCACGCAGCGTGTGCAACACCTGCCAGCCATCCATAATCGGCATCATGACATCGAGAATAATTAAGTCTGGCCGCTGCTCGCGCGCCAAATCCAAGCCCTCGGGACCAGAGCTGGCCGCACGCACTCGGTAGCCCTCACCCTGCAAACTTCGGCGCACCAGCTCCCTGGCATTGGCGTCATCATCAATCACCAACACATCCGCCAGCACCTCCGCGCCCTCGGCAGCCTGCCGAGCAACCGCATTTTCGCCATTAATCGGCAGGCGCAAGGTAAAGCGACTGCCGCGCCCCTCATCGCTGTCCGCGCTGAGGCTGCCGCCCAGCAACTCGGCAAATTTTCGTGAAATGGTCAATCCCAAGCCGGAGCCGCCAAACTGCTTGGTGGTCGACAAATCGGCCTGCACAAAGGCATCGAACACTTTCTCAAGCTGCTGCTCACTCATACCAATGCCGCTATCGGACACCTCGACACACAGGATATCCTGCTCATCTTGCTGCTCGCGCCATACGCGTAAATGGATGTCACCATCACGCGTAAATTTGGCCGCATTGCTTAACAGGTTCAGCAACATCTGCCGCAAACGCGTAACATCCGTGCGAATCGTGCCTTCACAAGACTGGTAGTCACAGTGCAAGCGGTTGCGATTTTTGGCGACTAGCGGCTCGGCGGTAACTTCCACATCGCGCAATACCGACGCCAAATCGACGCTTTCCCAAAACACCGCCATACGCCCTGATTCAATTTTGGAAATATCCAACACATCATTAATCAGGGTCAGCAGGTGCTTACCGGCCAACTGCACTTTCTCCAAATCGCCCTGCAACTGCTGAGCGGGCAGTTCAGGCTCGTCCTCGATCTCCTCCAGCAGCATTTCCGAATAACCGATAATGGCATTCATCGGGGTGCGCAACTCATGACTCATATTCGCCAAAAACCCGCTCTTCGCCTCGTTGGCGGCATCGGCGCGACGACTGGCCTCGCGCACCCGGCTCATCGCATTGCGTAAATTGGCCGCCATCTCGTTAAAAGACTTGGCCAGCTGGCCGAATTCGTCGCTCCCCATATCGGCAATACTGTAATCGAAATTGCCTCCCCCCCACTCTGCCGTCCCCTTCTGCAACTGCCGAATGGCGCGGCGGGTATAACGCGTCATGTAATAGCCCAGCAAAAAGGTGACGATCAGCGCCAACAAAAATACCGCCAGCGCCACCTTGTTTGTCAGGCTGACAATATCCTTGAGTTTGGCATTAATTTCGTCAGATCGGATCAATAACGCCAGCTCACTGTCACTGAGCTGGCGACTGAGGCGGAGATAGTATTCAGCCATCTCGGTGGCAGTCGGCGGGGGCTGCTGCCGCAACTGGGCCAGACTCATCTCTGCCGCCAGCAAATGGCGCTGCCAGCCGTCAAACAAGGGCTCCACGTCCAGCGCCTCGTAATTATCGCCCTGCAAAAAACGCCGCAAGTCACTGTCGAGCTGCGTCTGCAAAGCGCGCAAATGGCCAATGGCACGCAAAATTTCGCTGCGCTCCCCCTCACTGAGAGGCTGGCTGGCTGCCGATTGCTGAAGCGCCTCCACCACTCGCATCTTGCGCTGCAAGGCATAAAGTTGCTGGCTAAATTCATTCAACTCCGCCTGAGTATTGATCACACTCTGCAACAACCAGACATTGCGACGACGGCTGTCATTCCCCCAGATTTGCACCAACACACTGCTCAACGACAGCAACAAAATGGCAACAAACGACAAGGTCAGGCGACGGGTAAAGCTCATTCAGCGCTCTCCAGCAGCGCCTCAACTTTGGCCAACAACCGCGTTAAATCCACCGGCTTGGTATCGTAATCATCGCAGCCCGCCGCCATTGCGCGCATGCGGTCATCGGCCATCGCATGGGCGGTCAAGGCAATTATAGGTATCCCCTTGAGCGCCACATCGGCCTTCATTTCGCGCGCCACCTGCCAGCCATCTTTTACCGGCAAGCTCATATCCAGCAGCAGCAGGTCGGGACTGTTCTCTCGACTCATGTCGATGCCCTGCTGACCATCCACGGCAAGCAACACTTCGTAGCCGCGACGCTGCAATCGGCGACTGAGCATATCGCGGTTCATTTCATTGTCTTCAACCAGTAATAGTCTGGGCATAAATACAGCTCTGTATAGGCAATCGAGATCACTCTTGCGCGCTGTTCATCGCAACAAGGCGGGCATTGAGTTCAGGGTTTATGGTCATTCGCAGCTCATAGAGCCCGGCCTCGCGACCCACAATCTTCCCGTAGAGCGAAAACGCTTCTGCGGGACCAAAAAGACACACATCAACAGGCAGCGGCAACTCGCCTGCACAGTGAATCAGCAAACCGTTATCGCGACTGGCACGCATCGCCACCGGCAGACGCTCTGCGCCGAGGCGCTTGTCAGACAACACACTCATAGTCATGGCCAACTCCTGCTCACGCCACTGCCAAGGCTGCTCAGTGTTCTCCAGTAACAGGTCGTAGGGCAGACCGACACCCAGCACCTCACTAAGTTGTAAAGGCTCACTCAAGCCCTTTACCGACACATCAAGGTGGCGACCGCAGAGTACTTCCACTCGCGAGTGTGCCAATGTCGCCGGCGAGGCAAGAATCTGCCCCCCGGCTGTGCAAGACTCAATCCGCGAGGTCAAATTCACATTGTGACCCACCACGCCGTACTTGCTACGCAACTCGGAACCAATATTGCCGGCTACCACATCGCCGGTATTCAAGCCAATACCGATCTCAATGGCCGGCAAACCCTCTGCGGCATTGCGGGCATTGACCTCCGCCATCCCCAACTGCATCGCCACCGCGCAGGCCAGCGCGCGATCACTGTCGTCATCCTCACGCAGCGGCGCACCAAATACCGCCAGAATGCCGTCGCCGACAAATTCATCAACGGTGCCGCGAAAACGCTGAATCACCTCAGTCATAACAGCCAAGTAATTATTCAACAGGCTAACGCAGCGCTCGGGCTCCAGCTGCAAGCTAATGGTGGAAAAATCCCGAATATCGGCCATCAGCACCGTCACCCGACGGCGCTCCCCACCCAGACTTAGGCCATCGTTGTCGTCCAGCAGGCGCTGCACGATCTCATCCGACAAATAGCGGCCAAACACCTTGCGGATAAAGCGCTGGCTTTTTTCAAGCTCGGCCAGGTATTCACGCTCGCGGTCTTGCCAAGCTTTGCGCTCCAGCAATGCCGACACTCGGGCCCGAAGCAAGGTGGCATTCAGCGGCTTGATCAGATAGTCACTGGCGCCGGCATCAATACAGTGAACCGCACCCGCCTCGTCCTGCACACCACTGATCACCACCACCGGGATACGGCGCAGCTCATCATCGGCGCGAATAGTCTGCAGCACCTCGTAGCCATTGAGGCCGGGCATCACCAAATCCAACAACACCAAGTCCGGGCTGGCACTGCGCATCACTTCAAGGCAACGCTCGCCACTGCTCGCCTCCACCACCAAATAGTCCTGACGCTGCAGCTGCTGAGCCAGCAATTCGCGAC
Source organism: Spongiibacter sp. (assembly GCF_041602295.1). Classification (GTDB taxonomy): domain Bacteria; phylum Pseudomonadota; class Gammaproteobacteria; order Pseudomonadales; family Spongiibacteraceae; genus Spongiibacter. Next base: position 41,163 of record NZ_JBFIGO010000017.1, read on the forward strand.
CACTGTCGTTATCATCAACCACTAAAATAGTGGCTGGCTGCATATTTTTCGGTCCGGCGGACAGCCCCTGCCGAAAACTCTTAAAGATCGCCGACACCGAGTCAGCCGCAGCGCTTTTTGCTCCCGGGCGCCGGAGTTTTTCCAATGCCGACTGAAATTGCTTGGACAACTCGGCAATTTCACGCAAGGCCTCGACACCACCTTCGCCACTATCGAGGTCCTCGAGCAAAATTTCCACATAGCCCTCAACCACGCCAATGCTATTGCGCTGGTCGTGGCGCAGTCGCGATAGCGCCGTGTCATCAAAAACGCCGCCGGCACTGTGTAGCGACTCCTCCAACGCCAGCAGCGCAGCGCTAATGCGCTGCGCATCTGCCAAGGCCTGGGGCTGCCCAACCAACGATGCCTCAAGAGAGATAGCGCGGCCGCGCATCGCCGCCAGCGGCGCATACAGACTTTGGAGAATATCGTCTAAATAAGCCTTCTCTATACGTTGTTTATCGTTCAAAGCAGACTCCGCGCCAAGCTGTATTGGCTCAATTATGGCAGCACCATCACAAAATAACACCGCCCGGGACGCCGCACTGGCATTGCCGGCGGCGGGTCTTTATAATGCCGCGATCTTCGCTCCCTCACAGGGAGACCCGATAGGGGCCCGTAGCTCAGTTGGTTAGAGCATCCGACTCATAATCGGCAGGTCGACAGTTCAAGTCTGTCCGGGCCCACCACCCTAAACGGGTATTTCCTGCCCTTTTGCAAAACCCCTCAACTCGCAGCGCCCTCCCCCAGCCCAACCCCGACGGACCGTATCAAGCTCGCCACTGCTGGCAAACCCGCCGTTAACGTATAACTTCCCCTAGAATCCTGCCTAGCCCCCTTGGCAGCAAAGCGTTATGATCAACGCTATAAATACTATAAACGCGGCGATGACCTCTACACAGGTCTGTAAACACAGCACAAACGGGCCAAGCCCGAATCAAGCCAAG
>NZ_JBFIGO010000018.1:0-41457 GCF_041602295.1 Spongiibacter sp.
CTCAGCACCTCAGCACCTCAGCACCTCAGCACCTCAGCACCTCAGCACCTCAGCACCTCAGCACCTCAGCACCTCAGCACCTCAGCACCTCAGCACCTCAGCACCTCAGCACCTCCGTGGCATGGTAATTGCTCTTTTTATAGATAGTGACGGTCGTTTGGCGGCCGCCGCAATGAAGATTCGTGAGCATCCGCCGGCGAGACCAGCCGGCGGTGATACCTAAACAGGGCGCTGTCATGACTACCTTACCTCCGACCAGTTTTATTAGTCCTGCCAAAGATGGCCACAAGCACAGCGCGGCGACGGCGCTTAACGACCGGGCTGAAGCGGCGCCACTACTGCCTTTCAGCAATGTGATGGCCGACCAGTTACCGGCGACGGAGGCGACGGCAGGACCGGGTGTAGCGCTCTTGTCTGCACAGCCCCTGGCGGACTCGGGGGAGTTGGCGGGCGAGTTCGTCGCTGACCTGGGCCTCACTTCGGCCGCAGAGGACGGCGGCAAGATATTGCCCGAAGAGCGACAAAATTTGCCGCTCTTCGGGGGGGCTGCCCAAGTCAATTTGGCCAGCGGCGCAATCGCTCAGGCGCCCGGTGAAGGCAGCGATGCTTCCGTTAAAAGGCGAATTCCGGAGACACCGCTCACTGTGAAAAGTGGCGCGGTGGAGGCACCTCCGCTCGGCGGCGGCGAGTTGTCGTCGGCCGCTGCCCGCAGTGGCGGAGGCTCAGCACTACTATGGAAGGTAGCACCGGCGGCTGCGCCTGTTGAGGGCGCGGCGGCGTCAGCAGGCGCGACTAATAGAGGAGCTGAGGGAGACGGGCCATTGCTGGCATTCGGCGCGGCAGCGCGCGGTGTTGACGCCGCTGTATCGGCTTCTGCGCAGGCAGCGGTGCTGACACCGGCACCATCGCAGCTCGATGTGGCGGCAAGTGAAACACGCTTGGACGCGGGTGAGTTGACGGACGTTGCGCGCCAGCTCGGTGCGCGGCCGATGGCCGGTGCCGAGAAGGCGAATGCACTGCAGCTGACAATAAGCCAGCACGCAATCGATGATCCGGGTTGGAGTCAGGCGCTGGGTGCGCGCCTGCAGTGGATGGCGAGTCGCGGTGTACAGAGCGCGACCCTGCGATTACACCCCGAGGAGTTGGGCGGTATTAACGTGCAACTGAGTATGAATGGTGATCGCGCCGCCGTGCAGTTTCAAACCCAGCACAGCGAAACCAGCGAGTTGCTAGAAAGGCTGATGCCGCGCCTGAGTCAGGCCATGGAGCAACAAGGCCTGCGTTTGGAAGACGCTAAAGTGAGCCATCACACGGCGTGGGGCGAGGCACAGCAACAGAATCAACAGTTCGCCGATCGCAATCAGCAGTTTTTTGCGCGACTCCAACGGCCCGATGTGGCGCTCAGCGACAGTGAGCCGGAGGTGGTGAGGACATCTGAGCGCCGCGACTCGGGCGATTCGTCGGTCGACGCCTACGCCTGAGTCGAGTCGTTCGTTAGCGTCTTTTTTCCTGATTTCCCTTCCTTAAGCAGTAGCTAACTGCCGGCGATTCCTCTGCGGATCGCTTTTTCTGGCGTCGCCAATAAATTGGCGGCGCCGTATTCTTGTTTCTTAACGTACTGATTTTAATCAAAAAAATTGAATGGCATGGCGATTGCAGATAACGCTCTGAGACACTCTTATGTTGATATTTTGGCGCGTGTCGTCACAACGTTTTAAGGCTTTAGCACTATGTTGAAAAATAAATTTGTACTGATTGGCTTGGTTGTTGTGCTGCTGCTGGCAACAGCGGGGGGCACTTGGTTTTTCGTGAGTGGCAATGCGCCGGTTGAGGTCGCTGAGGGCGCAGAAGGGGAGAAGGCGGTTAAGGAGAAGGAGTTAGCCAAGCCGGTGCTTTACAGCCTAGACCCTTCCTTTGTTGTGAACTTGCTGAATGAACGGGGCACCCGCTTTTTACAGGTCGACGTGCAAGTGATGAGTCGCGATGAGAAGGCCATCGACCGGGTGAAGGAGCACGAAGTGCAGATCCGCCATGAGCTGATCATGATGTTCAGCAGTTTGACGCGCGACATGATTGTCGATCGCCAGGGGCGAGAAGCGGTGCAGCAGCAAACGGTGGACAGTATAAACCGGGTGCTCAAAGCCCAAGTGGGCAAAGCGGGTGTCGACGCGGTGTATTTCACTAAGTTTGTGGTGCAGTGAGGCGAATGTGAGCAGCGTACTAGACCCCGAAGAGCTCGAAGCGTTGATGGCGCAGGAGCAGGGCGGCGCGGTAGAGGGCAAGTACAACCTTGCCCGGCAAGACTACGCGGTGCAGCGCCTGATTCCCACATTGTCGCTGATCCAGTCCCAGTTTGCCGCCGCTGCCTGTCGACGCATGGGTGAATTCATTAGCGGTATACAAAGTATCGAAACCGACCGTATTACGGTCATGAAGTTTGATGAGCTGCAGGGCGCATTGCCGGCGCCCTGCAGTATCTCACTGGTTTCCGGTATGCCGCTGGGTGGCCGGTTGATTATCGCCTTTGAGTCAGAGCTGGTGTTTCACCTGGTCGACCGCTACTTCGGTGGTTACGGCAGCGCTGCTGCCGATGCCGCTCGCGAACAGTTTTCAGCCTCTGAATACAGTTTTATGGAAATCTTGGCCGCGGCCCTGCTGCCCGATCTCGGTGAGGCGTGGAAGGTGGTGATGGCCGGGACCCCGACGATAGAGAGCCAGTGTAGTGACCCACGTTTACTGGAAGGGTTTAGTGACGCTGACTCACTGGTCGCTACGCGCTTCTCCGTGGATATCGGCGACTTCACTGGCGGGCTTTGGTCGGTCGTGCCGTGGAGTGCCATTGATGCGGTGAGAGATAGTTTGGCGGAGAGCGGTGGCGCCAATAAAAAGCCGGCCAGTGAAGAGTGGCGAAGTCGTATGGCCACGCGCCTGGACGAGACCTGCGTGGAGCTGGTGGCGAAGCTTCCGGGTACGCGTATCAGTTTGCAGCGCGTTGCAAACTTAACTGTGGGTGAGGTGATTGAGTTGCCGTCGGCTGAAGAGGTGTTGTTGATGGCCGGTGAGCAAGCGCTACTGCGCGCGTCGTTGGGCAGTCACCAGGGGCAAATCGCCGTAAAAGTTCTAGGCCCGGCGGGGCGCGGCAGACCAGATTCTGATGTTTAAGGGGAAGGTAAATGGCAAGTGATTTGAATTTGGACAAGATCATGGATGTTAACGTTGATGTCTCGGTAGAGGTGGGGCGTCGGCGGATGAGTATTCGCGACATCAAAGCCCTGAACCAGGGGGCGATCATCGAACTGGATCGCGCTGCCGGTACCCCGTTGGATGTACTGGTCAATGGCACGTTGGTGGCCCGTGGGGAAATTGTCGTGGTCAAAGAAAAGTTCGGCATTATGCTCACCGAAGTGCTGGGGCAGGATGAGGAGGGCGGCGAGTGAAGCCTGTGGCGGCAGTGTTAATGCTGCTCCCATTGTCGTTGGCGCACGCTGGCGACGCCGCCGATAAGGTCGCATTGCCGATAGCGGCGGGTGAGGATGTGATCGGTTTGCTCGGCAGCCTGCTGTTGATGGCTCTGCTGTTAGCCGCCGGACTGTGGTTTTTGCGTCGCCTGCGCAGCGCTCAGGGGCCCAATCGCGGTGGGGTCGAGGTAGTGGCGCAAATTCCTTTAGGGATGAAAGAAAAACTGCTGGTCGTGCAGGTGGGTGAGCAGAGTTTACTGGTGGGCTGCACGCCTGCCTCTATGCAAACCTTGCATAGCTGGCCCAGTGCCGACAGCCCATCGCTGCCGCCGACAGGTGATTTTGCCAAGCTGCTAAAGGGGCGCTTGACCGCACTAAAACCGGAGCGCAGTGATGAACCGCGCTAACGTTCTCGCCTTGTTGTTGATGTTAGTTCCACTGGCGGCATCGGCGGCTGATCCGCTGTCACTGCCCGCAGTAAGCAGTGCTGCGAATGCGGCCGGTGGTCAGGAGTACAGTGTATCGCTGCAACTTCTGGCGATCATGACGGCCTTGACGCTGCTGCCGGCGTTGTTGCTGGGGATGACGGCTTTCACGCGCATTATGATTGTGTTGTCTATTCTACGGCAGGCACTGGGCACCGGGCAGACACCGTCGAATCAAGTGTTGTTGAGTCTGGCGCTGTTTCTCACGTTATTCATTATGTATCCCATCGGTGAGCTGGCCTACCAGCAAGCCATTGCGCCTTATTTGGCGGAGGAAATGCCTTTTCAAGAAGCGGTGCAGCAAGGGTTTGCGCCGTTTCGCGAATTCATGCTCAGCCAAACGCGCGAGGATGATATCGCCCGCTTCGCGAGCATTGCTGGCCACGATGCGTATCAGCAGCCGGAAGATGTGCCGTTTTCGGTGTTGATGGCCTCGTTTTTAACCAGTGAACTGAAAACCGCATTTCAGATCGGCTTTTTGATTTTCATCCCCTTTGTGGTGATCGATTTGGTGGTCGCCAGCGTGCTGATGTCCATGGGCATGATGATGTTGTCGCCGATGATGATTTCACTGCCATTTAAAATCATGTTGTTTGTGCTGGTCGACGGTTGGGGGCTGATCATGGGCTCGCTGGCGGCGAGCTTTTATCGCTGAGGTTGCCATGACTCCGGATACTGTGATTGAACTTGGTCGTCAGGGAATGAATATCACGGTGTTACTCGCTGCGCCGCTACTGCTATCTGCCCTCGCTGCGGGCTTGTTGATCGGTATGTTTCAAGCGGCAACCCAGATCCAGGATATGACACTGAGCTTCATTCCCAAGCTGGTCGTGCTGGTGGCGGTGCTCGGTCTCACCGGGCCGTGGATGCTGCGCCATTTACTTGATTACACGCGGAATCTGTTTGAAATGATTCCCCTGTTGGTGGGCTGATGATCGCGGTCAATGAGGCGCAAATTCTGTCGTGGATGGCGGCCCTTTGGCTGCCTTTTGCGCGTGTCAGTGGCGTGATGTTAACCGCACCGCTGTTCAGTGCCTCCTATGTGCCAATGCAGGTCAAAATTGTGCTCAGCGTAGTGATTTGCATGGTGCTCATGCCGCTGTTGCCGGCGCCGCCTGCCGTCAACTTGCTGAGTCTTGGCGGTATGTTGTTACTGGCTAACGAGCTTCTGCTGGGGCTGTGTATCGGATTCATTGTCCAGCTGGTGTTTGATGCCATCGTACTCGCCGGCCAGTTGATCGCCAACGGTATGGGGCTGGGGTTTGCCATGATGTTAGATCCGCAGCGCGGTGTGCAAGTGCCGGTGTTGTCCCAGTACTTATTGATTATCTGCATGCTGTTATTTGTGGCCCTGGACGGCCACCTCAACCTATTGAGTCTGTTGGCACGCAGCTTTGATATTTGGCCCAGTGGCGGTCGAACCGTCGGGCCGCAGTCCCTGAACACGGTGCTGCTGTGGGGGAGTGAGCTGTTCTCTGGCGCGATTCGCGTGGCGCTGCCTGCGATTATTGCTCTGCTGGTCGTTCAAGTTGCAGTGGGTGTTATCAGTCGCGCCGCTCCGACTCTTAATTTGTTTGCGGTGGGCTTTCCTCTGGCGATGTTGATGGGGTATTTGATTGTCGATCAACTGATACCCAACTTGTTGCCGGTGTTGACTACCCTGTTGGAACGCGCGCTGACTCAACTGTCGGTGTTCCTGGGAGGCTGAGATGGCGGAGAATCAGGACGGTCAGGAACGTACCGAAGAGGCATCGGCAAAGAAATTGGCCGATGCCCGCAAGAAAGGCCAGGTGCCCCGCTCAAAGGAGCTGGCGACGATGATGGTCACGGTGGCCGGCGCGCTGATGCTGATCGCATCCGGTAGTTTTATGGGTGAGCGCATGCAGGCATTGCTGCGCGGCAGTCTGTCGGCAGATTTTTTGCTCAGCCCTGCTGAGCGCATGCCCGGACAACTCTATGCCTTGTTACTACACGGCTTGCTGTCGATTTGGCCATTGATGCTGGTGGCATTGTTGTCGGCGATTGTCGCCAATGTGGTGCTGGGCGGCTGGACCTTTAAGCTGAGCCTGAAGCTGGACCGTCTGGATCCGATTAAAGGGGTGGCAAAGCTGTTTTCCGTACGCAGCCTGGGTGAGCTGTTCAAGTCGATCGCCAAGATGAGCTTCATCGGATTGGCGGCGTTTTTTTTGCTGCGCTTTATGGCCGAAGACATGCTCGGCTTGGGCATGCAGTCGCCGCGTCAGGCGATTGTTAACAGCGCGGGGCTGCTCGCCTGGTTCTTTTTTATTGTCAGTTTGCCTCTGGTGGTGATTGCCGCTATCGATGTTCCCTGGCAGCTGTGGAACTACAAAAAAGAACTGCGTATGACCCTTCAGGAAGTGCGGGATGAACACAAGGAGTCTGACGGCCGCCCCGAAGTGAAGGCCAAGTTGCGCGAGATGCAACAGGCTGCAGCGCGCCAGCGAATGATGGAAAAGGTACCCACAGCCGATGTGGTGATCACTAACCCGACCCACTTTGCAGTGGCCTTGCGATACGACGAGGCGCGCTCGGCAGCTCCGGTGCTGGTTGCTAAGGGCGCCGACCAGGTGGCAGCGCGGATTCGCGAGTTGGCCAAGGACAATGCCGTTAGCATTGTCGAGTCACCGCGTCTGGCGCGGGCGGTTTTTGCCAGTACGGAATTGGATGCGGAGATTCCCGCCGGCCTGTATTTGGCGGTGGCGCAAATTTTGACCTATGTCTATCAGCTGCGCAGTTGGCAGGCCGTGGGTGGCGACTATCCGGTGGCGCCTGAACCCGAGGTCGATGACAGCTATCTCAAAGATTTACTGTGAACGGCGGTTATCAGCCCGAAGTTAAACACTGAGCGAGAATATTAAATGGCTACTCAACAAATCAGCGTGCCCAATTGGGTTCAGGGAATAGCTGGCAGCGGTATTGGCGTTCTGCTGTTAATGATGGCCTGTTTGGGGATGCTGGTTATTCCCATGCCCCCCGTGCTTCTGGATCTGCTGTTCACCTTTAATATTGCCCTGTCGCTGGTGATTATCATGGCGGTGATCTATGTCGAGCGGCCTATCGACTTCTCGGTATTTCCCACGGTGCTGTTGCTGGCAACGCTGTTGCGTTTGGCCTTGAATGTGGCGTCCACACGGGTAGTACTGCTCGAAGGACACACCGGCCCTGGTGCGGCGGGCAAGGTGATTGAATCGTTTGGCGAATTCGTGATCGGCGGCAACTATGTGGTCGGTATGGTGGTGTTTGTCATCTTGGTGGTGATCAATTTTGTGGTGGTCACCAAGGGCGCGGGACGGGTGTCGGAAGTCACCGCTCGTTTTACTCTGGATGCCATGCCGGGCAAACAGATGGCGATCGATTCCGATCTTAATGCCGGCATTCTCAGTCAGGAAGATGCCAGCCGCCGCCGTGAGGAAGTGCGCACCGAGGCCGATTTCTACGGCTCGATGGATGGTGCCAGCAAATTTGTCCGCGGCGATGCCGTGGCGGGCATTTTGATTCTGTTCATCAACGTGCTGGGCGGGCTCGGGGTGGGCGTCGGCCAGCACAACCTCAGTTTTTCCCAGGCCATGCACAACTATACCCTGTTGACGATCGGTGATGGCCTGGTGGCGCAGTTGCCCTCCCTGCTGCTGTCCACTGCGGTCGCGATTATTGTGACGCGGATATCGCGCTCGCAGAATATGGGCGAGCAGATGGTCGGCCAATTGGCGGCGAAGCCGCAGGTTCTGTATATGGTCGCCACCGTGATGGGGCTGATCGGCATTATTCCTGGTATGCCGAATATGGTTTTTCTGTTGCTGGCCGCACTGTGCGCGGTGGGGGGCTGGTTGATTGCTCATCAAGCCGATAAACCGGCGCTGGTCGAGGAGGGCGATTCGCCGGAAACCCTGCCTGAAGTTAAAGAGCCGAGCGAGCTGAATTGGGATGAAGTCACACAGATGGACGTGGTCAGCCTGGAGGTCGGCTATCGCTTGATTCCTCTCGTTGACCGCAATCAAGGGGGAGAGTTGATTGCGCGGATTACCGGGGTGCGCAAAAAACTGTCGAAAGATCTCGGTTTTTTGGTGCAGGCGGTGCACATCCGCGACAACCTCGAGCTGTCGCCCGGCAGCTATCGTATTCAACTGCTGGGTGACAGCGTTGCCCAGGGGGAGATTCAGGCCGGTAAGGAGTTGGCGATCAATCCCGGTGGCGCCCAAGGGGGGCTCAGCGGTTTGCCGACCAAAGACCCGGCCTTTGGCATGGATGCCATTTGGATCGATCCCAGTCAACGGGATCAGGCGCAGACGCTGGGGTATACCGTGGTTGACCCCTGCACGGTGGTTGCGACGCACCTGAGTCAGGTGATTAGGCAGCACGCCCACGAGTTGCTCGGTCACGAAGAAGTGCAGCAGTTGTTGGACCGCTTGGCTGCCAGCGATCCGAAGTTGGTCGAGTCTTTAGTTCCGCAGCAATTGCCGCTGAGCGTGGTGGTTAGGGTGTTGCAAAACCTGCTTAAAGAGAATGTGTCAATTCGCAGTATTCGGTTAATTGCCGAATCTTTGGCGGAGCAGGCGCCGCGTAGTAAAAATCCTGACGAACTTTTGGAGGGGGTTCGCGTTTCTTTGGGTCGAATGATTGTTCAGGAAATCAATGGCTTAGAGGAAGAGTTGCCGGTTGTTGCGCTCGATGCAGAGCTGGAACAGATGTTGCAGGATATGGTGAGAGGAGGCAGCGGCGCCATTGGTTTGGAACCGGGTATTGCCGAACGCATACAGCGGGAGTTGGCGGACTTTAGTAATCGCCAAGAACTCGCAGGGCAGCCTTCGGTGGCATTGGTTTCGCCATCGATCCGGCCCTGGTTGTCGCGGTTTACGCGGCGCAGTGTGCCTGCCCTGCATGTGCTGTCCTATAACGAAGTGCCGGATAGCAAGGAAGTGCGTTTGCTGTCGACTATCGGCCAGCAGGCGCGAATAGCTTGACGTTGGGCTCAGTGGGAGCGGTGAAATGAATGTAAAGACATACCGAGCAGCAGACAGTGAGCAGGCGATGCGCATGATCCGCGCCGCTCACGGCCCCGATGCGGTGATCTTGGATTGCAAGTCTGTTGCTGGCGGTGTTGAGCTGGTGGTGAGCTGGGAATCGCTCGATGGCGGTTCGGCGTCGTCCGCGGAGTCGAGTACTTTGGCGGCACTGATGAATCGGCGTGACGCCGCCGATCAGCGCCAAAAAATTGACGAGCTGCCAGTCGCGCCACAACTGGCCTGGTCACAGGGGGATGAGCTGCTGCATCTCAAGCAGGAACTGGCGGCGATGAAGTCGATGCTGACGTCTCAGCTCAAGGATCACAACTGGCAGGCGCTGAGCGCCGAGCAACCCGCGCAGCGGGGCTATCATCAAATATTGTCGGCAATGGATATCGAGCCGGGCATCGCCGAGGCGCTGCAGCGCGAATTGCCCGCCGGCGAAAGTGACACGGTGCAGCGCGAAATGCTGAAGATGTTGCTGCAGCGCCGCCTGCCGGTCGCGCCGGCGGCGGATAAAGGGGCGATTTGCCTGTTGGGCCCTCAAGGCGCCGGTAAAACCACCACCGTTGCCAAACTCGCCGCCCAACATGTAATGCGTCGCGGCCGCGACGACATTGCCATTTTAACCACCGACAGCGGCCGCGTCGGGGCCCAGGAACAGCTGCGTGCCTACGGCCGTATCTTGCAGATTCCGGTACACGCTGCCGGCAATGCCGATGAAGCCGCGCGCACCTTCCGGTTGTTGCAGAAAAAGGCGCTGGTGCTGGTCGATACCGCGGGTCTGTCATTTCGTGATCGCGACGGCCTGGCGGAGCTTGAGCAGCTGCTCGGTGTGATGCCCGGATTGCAGTGCTACCTGACCCTGCCGGCCGACAGCGAGGCCTATGTACAGAGTGAGATCATCGATGCTTATGCGCGCTTTTCCCCGGTGGGGGCGGTGCTCAGTCGTATCGACGAAGCCATGCGGCTAGGGGCAGTGCTGTCGAATTTAATTCAGCACCGGCTGCCGGCAGTCTGGTGTACCAATGGCCCGAGAGTGCCGCAAAATCTCAGTGTTGCCGATGCCGGCAAGCTGGTGAACATGGCAATGTGCATGGCGCGCAGCTTCAGTAGCGAGCCGCGTCGCGATGTACAGCGCGAACCCGCCGCACTGTCGTCGGGAAGTTATATTGCGTAGAGCGACCGTCCTGTAAAAGATAAGGAAGCATTATGAAGCCAGTAAAAGTGATTGCCGTTAGCAGTGGTAAAGGGGGAGTTGGCAAGACCAATGTTTCGGTCAATCTCGCCTGCCAGTTGGCGCGTCGCAACCGCCGTGTGTTGTTGATGGATGCCGACCTGGGGCTCGCCAACGTCGATATCATGTTGGGATTGCGGCCCAAGTGGAATTTGTCCCATGTGCTGGATGGCAAGTGTGCGATTCAGGATATTTTGATGCCCGGTCCCAGCGGAATCTCGATTATTCCGGCGGCATCCGGCGTGAAAAAAATGGCTGAGTTGGGCAATGATCAACACGGTGCGATTGTCAGGGCGCTGAGTGAACTCAGCAGCGACTACGATGTGCTGGTGGTCGACACCGCTGCGGGTATTTCCGACAGCGTGATCACCTTTAGCCGCGCGAGTCAGTATGTGCTGGTAGTGGTCACCGACGAACTGACGTCGATGGCCGACGCCTATGCGCTGATTAAAGTAATGAGCCGCGACGCCGGCATTAAACGCTTTAAGGTGTTGCGCAATATGGTTGACAGTCACGACCAGGCCAGGGACGGTTTTGAGCGGCTCAATGAGGTGGCACAACGGTTTTTGGATGTAACCTTAGAGTATGCCGGTTTTATTCCTCGCGATCGTTTTTTGGTGAAAGCCGATGCCAACCAGCAGGCGGTCAGCGAACTGTATCCCGGTGCCGACGCCTCCTTGGCGTTTCGCCGGCTCGCCGAAACGGTTGATAAGTGGCCGCTGCCGGAAGGCCCTAGCGGCAATCTAGAGTTCTTTGTCGATAGAATGTTGCAACCGGGCCACATGGGAGTTGCCGTGTGAGTCGCCATGCCGCCTACCTCGATGTGCAGGTCGGCAGCCGCGATGAGCTGGTGACCCGCCATGCACCGCTGGTTAAGCGTATTGCCTATCACTTGCTCAGCCGGCTGCCGGCTAGTGTTGAGGTGGATGATCTGATTCAGGCGGGCATGATTGGCCTGCTGGAGGCGGGCAGTCACTATCAGGCCGATCAGGGGGCAAGTTTTGAAACGTATGCCAGCATTCGCATTCGCGGTGCGATGATCGATCAGATGCGTCAGGGTTCCTGGGCGCCGCGCTCGGTGAATCGGCAGCTGCGGGAAATTTCTGCAGCGGTTAACCGCGTCGAGGCGCGCTTGGGACGGGAGGCCGGCGCAGCCGATATCGCCGCGGAGATGGGTATTTCGTTGGACGACTACCATGAACTGCTGCGCGACACCTCGGCGGTGCGATTGTTTAGCCTTGATCAGCTTGCCGAGGGCGAGCCCGCGAGCGGCGATGCGCCTGATGACACGCCCCACCGACAGGCTGAGAGCGCCGGCTTGCAGCGGGCTTTGGCGGTGCAGATTGCCGCGTTGCCCGAGCGCGAAAAACTGGTGATGGCTCTGTATTACGATAAGGGCCTTAACTTAAAGGAAATTGGTGAGGTGTTGGAGGTGAGTGAGTCGCGGGTTTGTCAGATCCACAGTCAGGCAGTGCTGCGCTTAAAGGCTCGCCTTGGCGACTGGCTGGCGGCCTAGGAGCGGAACATGCAGAGCGACACGGCGGCAATTGTGCAGTGGTTTGGCGAGTTGAGCGACTTGACGGTACTGGGCATTTTGTTAAGCAGTGCCGGTGTCGCGCTGTTGCTATACCTGTGGCAGGGACGGCGTTCGCGTGACGAGCTGTTGGTTGCCTCCTTGCAGGGGACGCTGGCGGCTCAGCAGAGCAAAATTGATGCCCAGGCGAGCTCTTTGTCGCTGCTCGGTGAGCGGGTGCTGGCGCTGGAGGAATATCTGGAGTTGGTGAGCAGTCGCCAACAGCAGATGGACAGCGACAAGCGCGACGCCCGTTTTTACCAGCAGGCCATCCGCCTGGCCGATCAGGGTCTGCCGGCAGATGAGCTGGTACAGCGCTGTGGTATTTCCCGCTCAGAAGCGGAGTTGATTACGGCGATGCGCAGCAGTCGTTAGTCGTCGCTGCCCTGTTCGTAGATATTTTCGCCCCCTGGTTGATAGTAGTAGTTCTGCGGTAATTTATCTTTTAAGCGGTAGGCAAAGGCGATGACCTCGGCGACCGCGATATAAAGCATTTCCGGAATTTCTTCATCGAGCTCGACGCGGCTTAGCAGGCGCAGCAGTTGCTCGTCCTGATAAATCGGCACATCGTGTTCGTTGGCCAACTCTAAAATGCGTCGTGCGATTTCCCCCTCGCCTTTGGCGCTGAGGGTTGGCGCTGATTCGCCATCATAATGTAGCGATACCGCCATCGTTCCTTGAGCCGGGGACTCCTTCATGCGTGGTCATCCAGTAGTGAGCTAAAGGCGGGAGTTGTAGCGCGCATTGGGCTGGCCTCGCAGTCAATCTGTGGGTCGCTTATCCCCTGGGCACTCAGTCGTTCCCGCAGCTCTTGCTGGTGGCGGGTGAGGAGTTGCCGAGTGCTGGCTTCGCTGGCTTCGAAGTGAATGTGTAATTGCTGGTCGCGGTCGGTCAATACTGCGCGAATTGGGCCCAGCCCCGGCAAGTCAAAGTTCAGCGTTAAGGACCAGCCGCTTGGCGGCAACTCGCTCGGTTCGCCTTGTGCCCGGCTGTCGTCGCGTCCCTCGCGCGGCGGTTGTAACTGGAATTGCCAGACATCGACGCCATCGCGGTCGCGTACCGGCAGTTCGATGACGGCGCTGTGATCACGATTTTGCAGTTGCAGGAGCTGTTGGGCGTCCTGCCGCGCGAGTACGCCGCGCACTTCGCCGAGTATCTGTGTCAGTTGGTCACGGGCTGCTGGCGGCATCGTGGGTTCGAGGCGAGGCTGGGGGTGGAGCTGCCCCGGTAGGTCACTTTTTACCGGTGTGCTGTAGTGTGGCTCGCCGCGCGCCAGGGTATTGGGCGGCAGCGGGCGAGGCGCTTGGGGTGGATGTTGTGCCAGTTTGCCGGGGGGCGGCAGGGCTGGTGGGCCACCGCTTGCTGTGTCGGGGAGTGCTGCCGGCCGCGCCGGACTTGTTGGGGTCTCTGGGCCATAGCTTTTTGCCAGGGGTAGTTGTGGTGATGTCTGACGCAGCTGTAATTGCGCCGCCAAGCGCAGGAGTGCGGCCTTTAGGTCGCGTTCGGGCGGCTGGCCTTTAAACAGGCTGGCTTCTAAAAATTGGCCGCTGTCACGCAGTGCTTGCTGGACACCCGTGGCGTTAAAGAGCTGTTGACGGCGCGGCAGCGTCTCGAGTATCGGCGCCAATAAGCTGCGCAGCGCTGGGTCGCCTGCCTGATGGATGTGCTGGAGACTGGCCATCAGTTGGTTGAGAGGTTGTTGTTGAGGTAGGCGGCCACGCAGCAGGGGGGCGATATTGCTGGCGCCGCGCTGAAGTATTTCCAGCTCTGGGCGCTGCCGCGCATCTCTGCCGGTGACGCGCAATTGGAGCTGCTCCCCTTGGCGCAGGGCGGTTTGACTTTCGGCCATCAGCCGGAGATTGCCCGAGGCGAGTTCGTAGAGATGTTGGGCCCGCTCACCCAGCACCACGGCATTGAGCACCCGGTCAATGGCCAGCACCGGTGCCGGGCCGGCGGGGCGCAGCAGTGCCGCGGGCTGGGTGTTGTGCGTGGGGTTAATGATAACCATGCCAATGACCTGTAATGGCGCTGTACTTGCCGGTGTTATAGCCACATTAACGGCAGCGACAGCAGCGGACTTAAGCGATTTATGAAGAAACTATATCGCGCACGATATAGTCGTGTATTATGTCTTGGTCATTTACCGTCACAGTGCGTTGCCTGCCGCAGCGCTGTTTGCGAGGAGAGAGTTGCTATGAGCAGTTTTTATGATTTTAGTATTAACAGCCTGCAAGGCAAGCCAATGAATTTGGCCGATTACGCCGGAAAATTGGTGTTGCTGGTGAATACTGCGAGTAAATGCGGATTGACGGGCCAGTATGAGGGCTTGCAAGCTCTGTACGATAAGTACCACGCTCAGGGCTTGGTCATTATTGCTGCGCCCTGTAATCAATTTGCCAATCAAGAGCCGGGGGATGCCGAGGCGATACAGGGTAATTGCTTGATTAACTACGGTGTGAGCTTCCCGGTGACCGAGAAAATTGAGGTCAACGGCAAAAACGCCCACCCGCTGTTTGCGTATCTGAAGAAGGCCGCACCGGGGACGTTGACCAATGCGGTAAAATGGAACTTCACCAAGTTCTTGGTGGGGCGGGACGGCCGGCCAATTCGCCGTTATTCCCCGACCACCAAGCCGGAACAGCTCGAGGCCGATATTGTCGCGGCCCTAACCGTCTGAGGTATAGCATGTCTGACGAAGTGCCTGAGGAATTGCGTCTCGATAACCAGCTCTGTTTTCCGCTGTACGCGGCGTCGCGTTTGGTGACGCGCCTGTATAAGGACCGCTTGGAGCCACTGGGGATTACCTATCCACAGTATATTGTGCTGATGATTCTTTGGGAGGAGGCGCCCTGTCCGGTTAAAACGGTCAGTCGGCGGGCGATTCTGAATACCAATACCCTGACGCCCTTGCTTAAACGCCTTGAGTTACAGGGATACATCACTCGTGAGCGCGACGGCGAGGACGAGCGCCAAGTGCTGGTGCATTTGACCCTGGCGGGGCGCTCGCTGCGCGATCGCTGTGCCTGTGTGCCGTGGGAGTTGCTGGAATCCTCTGGAGTGTCGCTGGACAAGATGATTGCCTTGCGCGACATGCTTAACGAGGTATTGCCGGATCTGCGGCGGTCGCTGGAACTGTAGTCGGTCGCGCTGAGGCAGCGGGCACAAAAAAGGGGCGACTGCTTGGCAGTCGCCCCTTTTGCTTATCGAGACCGAGCTTTGCGGACTAGCTGAAGGCCTTGATGATATTGCCCAGCATTTCCTTGGCGTCGCCAAAGAGCATGCGAGTGTTCTCTTTAAAGAACAGCGGGTTTTCAATACCGGCAAAGCCCGATGCCATGGAGCGCTTGAGTACAAACACATTGCGCGCCATATCGACATTGATGACGGGCATGCCGTAAATCGGGCTGCCTTCCATCTCGCGGGCGGCGGGGTTAACCACGTCGTTGGCACCAATAACGATAGCCACGTCGAAGGTTTCCATGCGCGGGTTGACGGCGTCCATTTCCAGCAGCAGGTCGTAGGATACGTCGGCCTCGGCCAGCAGAACGTTCATATGGCCAGGCATACGACCGGCAACGGGGTGGATGGCGTACACCACCTCGGCACCGTTCTTTTCCAGAATTTCCTGCAGCTCTTTAACCACGTGCTGGGCCTGGGCAACCGCCATACCGTAACCGGGCACGATCACCACGCTGGAAGCGGCTTCCAGTACGTAGTAGGCGTCGTCGGCAGACATCGGCTTGGCTTCGCCTTCGATTTTCTGTGCGGCGCCACCACTGGCAACGGCGCTGAAACCGCTGAACAGCACATTGCTCAGCGAGCGGTTCATCGCTTTACACATGATTTGCGTCAGGATAATCCCGCTGGCGCCAACCAGAGAGCCGGCAACAATCAGAATGATGTTGTTGATGGCAAAACCGGCCGCACAGGCCGCCAGGCCGGAGTAGCTGTTCAGCAGTGAAATGACCACCGGCATATCGGCGCCGCCGATGGGGATCACCAGCATCACACCCAGCAGGAAGCTCAGACCAATTACCGCGTACAGATACAGGCTGACGCTCGGGTTCATGGCAAACAGCGTGGCAAAGACGATAATGGCGATGATCAGCGCGATATTAAAGAAACGCTGTCCAGAGAACACCAGTGGTCGCCCGGGCATTTTCTCGCTGAGTTTGCCGTAGGCAATCAGCGAGCCGGTGAAGGTGATGCCACCGATCAGGATGGACAGCACAATGGTGACCATCTGGAAGGTGTCTGCGTCCATGCCGTACAGTGCCGCCCAGCCTACCAGCAAGCTGGCGATACCGCCGAAGCCGTTAAACAGGGCAACCATTTCTGGCATGGAGGTCATGGCGACGGAGCGTGCGACGACGGCGCCAACCAGGCCACCGGCAACGATGCCGACGGCGATCCATTTGTAGTCGATAATGCTCTGGTCGAGCAGGGTGATAACCACGGCGATAAACATACCCACCGCAGAAACCAAGTTACCTTTGCGCGCTGTGGCTGGTGAGCCAAGCATTTTAAGGCCAAAAATAAACAATACGGCCGCTGCCACATAGGACAGGTTGACCAGCAATTCAATACCCATTACTTAGCGTCTCCCTGTTTTTTCTTGAACATGGCGAGCATGCGATCGGTCACCATATAGCCGCCGATGACATTGATGGTGGCCATGGCGACGGCGATAGTGCCGAGAACGGTGGCCAGCTGCGAGTGCTGGGCGCCGGCGGACGTCAGTGCGCCGACCAGGGTGATACCAGAAATAGCGTTTGAACCCGACATCAGCGGTGTGTGCAGGGTGGCGGGTACTTTGTTGATCAGCTCGAAGCCGAGAAAAATCGACAGCATCAAGATGAAAGCAAGAAATACGATTTCCATCTTTTTCTCCTACTTAATCAGGTTGTTGATGGTGTCGTTAACGATCTCGCCGCCGTGAGTGATCACACAGCCTTGCAGAATGTCGTTTTCGAAGTCGATAACCATCGCTTGTTTGTCTTTGTCCCAGCCTTCGTCAACCAAGTTGAAGAGGTTGGAGGAATACATCTGACTGGCGTCGCGGCTGACGTAGTTGGCCCAGTTGCCGTTGCCGACAATGGTGACACCGTCGACTTCGACAGTTTCACCGGCGACTGAACCTTCAACATTGCCGCCAGTTTCCGCTGCCATGTCGACAATCACGCTGCCGGGCTTCATGCCGGCGACCATGTCTTTGGTCACCAATACCGGTGGTTTGCGGCCAAATACCTGGGCGGTGGTGATAACGATGTCGGACTCGGCAATTTGTTTTTTCTGGCCTTCGAGCTGCAGCTGGCGCTGCTCTTCGGTCAGTTCTACGGCGTAACCGTCTTTGGTTTGGCCGGTCTCGCCCAGGTCGATTTCCAGGAACTTGCCGCCCAGCGAGCGCACTTGCTCGGCTACCACGTCGCGGGTGTCAAAGGCGACAACCTTGGCGCCCAGGCGCTTGGCGGTGGCAATGGCCTGCAGGCCGGCAACGCCGGCGCCAATGATAAACACGGTTGCCGGCTTCAGGGTGCCGGCAGGCGTCATCATCATCGGCAGAATGCGCGGCAGCTTGGTGGTGGCAATCAGCACCATAACGTAGCCGGCAAGGCTGGCTTGCGAGCTGAGCGCATCCATCTTCTGTGAGCGGGTGCTGCGCGGAATCATTTCCATGCTGATGGCGGTGACCTGCTGGTCGCGAAACGCCTTGATTAACTCGTGCTCGTTGAAAGGGTCCAGGTAGCTGACGTGAATACAGCCGGCCTTCAGCTGTTTGATTTCGTCGATGGAGGGTTTGCCAATGCGCAGCACAACATCGGCTGCAGACAGAATCGCTGCGCGATCCTCTACTACCGTTGCGCCGGCGTCGACGTACTCCTGGTCACTGAAACCACTGCCCAGGCCAAGTCCCGCTTCAATCTGAACGACGGCTCCCGCGCGCACCAATTTTTTGGCATCGCTCGGAATGATCGCAACTCGATTCTCCCCAGAGGCGAGTTCTTTTGGAATTCCTAAGAGCATCTTTAAAGATCCATTGTTGATTTTGATTTGGGTGTTGCTAGTTTTTAAAGCGGCCTAGGATATTACATTGAGCGCTAAGAAGCGATAACACCGGTTTCAGTTAATTTAAGCTAACAATTTCAAAACCTTATAGATTTCCATAATGGTCTAATTCATATGGCTGATGGCGAAGATTGCCGCTGGTGATACTTGTTGAAAGTGTTCATATATCACTTTTATGAGCTATTTATATCTAACTGGCTGTTACCTAAGCATTTAACAGCATACATTTAGACAGTGTGGCCGAGCGGTCTCTGAAGGGGGGCGAGGTGCCGGGTTAACGGAGCTTTCACTTATTTTATTTATTGCGTGCGCTGATTGTTGATGCTTAATAAACCCGTGTGGATTATGTTGCTGACCACTCTGGCCTATGCTGTGGCGGGGCGGTTGGCGCTGTTACTGGCGATTCCGCCGGGTTACGCCACGGCGATCTGGCCCGCGGCCGGGATAGCCTTGGCGGTGTTGTTGCTGTGCGGCTACCGGTTCTGGCCAGCGGTGGTCGCGGGTTCCTTCTTGGTGAATGCGCCGGGTGCGCTGGTGTTGGGGCAGGGGGCTGGAGCGCTGCTGGTCTCGGCGCAAACGCCGCTGTTAATTGGTAGTGGGGCGGCCCTGCAGGCCCTGTTCTCGGTGTGGCTGCTGCGCCGCTTTGTGTCTTACCCCGTTAGCTTGGATACCACCGCGTCGGTGCTGAAGTTTATTGTGCTGGTGTGCGGGCTGGGCAGCACCGTGAGTGCCAGTGTCGGGGTGTTGGCGCTGCTGGCTGGCGGGCAGTTGGCCGCCAGCAATGCCTTGTATAACTGGTTCACTTGGTGGGTGGGCGACGGCCTGGGGGTGATGCTGGTCGCGACGCTTATCTTTGTGTTTTGGGCCGAGCCGCGGGGTATTTGGCGCAGTCGCCGGCGGTTGCTGCCGCCGGTGTTGCTGCTCGCCTCGCTGGTTATGGTGGTGCTGTACGTCTTAGCCAGTCGTTGGGAAATGGCCCGTCAGCAGGGGGGGTTTGAGCGCCACGCCAGCCAGCTCTATCAGCAGACTGAGGCGGTGTTGCGCAGTTATTTCGAAAGTCTGTATGCGGTGCAGGCATTTTTCGCGACGACTGACGCAGTGAGTGCGGCAGACTTTGAGCGCTTTGTCAGGGGCACATTGGCCCGCAATGCCGGTTTTCAGGGCATCGCCTGGAATCGGGTTGTCGCGCACAGTGAGCGGGCGGCGCTTGAAAAGGCGCTCAGTGAGGAGTTGGGCGAGGCGGTGGTACTCACTGAAGTGGACCAAAATGGTACGCGTATGCGCGCGGCCGAGCGCGATAGCTATGTGGTGATTCGCTATATCCAGCCGCTGGAGCACAATCGCGCCGCGCCCGGTTACGACATCAGTGCGAGCCCGGCGCCGCGCCGCGCATTGCTGAATGCTTTGCGGCGGGCGCCGGCGGCCACGTCGCCAATTCGCTTGGTGCAGGAAACCGGCGAGCAACTGGGGGTCGTGGTGTATTTCCCGGTTGTGCGGGAGGACGGTCGCCTGCGCGGCTATGCTGCCGGTGTGTTTCGGTTGGGCGACTTGATGGAAACGGTGTTGGCTAACGAGAGCCTGCGGGGGCTTTCCCTGTGCTTGGTCAGCGGCGGTGCGAAGCCGCAAACGCTCTATAGCAAAGGTGAGGGGCGCTGCGGGCAAGGCGCGCTGTTTAGCCGCGCCTGGGAAGTGCAGTTTGCCGATCAGCGGTGGCGCTTGGAAGTCGCCGGGGGGCAATCTTACTTAGTCGGCAGTCGCTCAATTATTCCCTGGGGGATGCTGGTGACGGGACTGCTATTCGTCGGCTTGTTGGGCATGTGGCTGCTGGTGCTGACCGGGGCTAAATTCCGCTCGGAGGAGAGTGGCCGCGAGCTGACGCGGATGTTGGCGCAGTTGCGCGAAACCCAGGGACAGCTGGTCGAGGCGGAAAAGCTGGCAGCCCTGGGGGGCATGGTGGCCGGCTTTGCCCACGAACTGAATACCCCCATTGGCATTGCAATTACCGCCGAGTCGACCCTGGCCGCTGACCTGCGGCAATTGGAGGAGCTTGAGCTTGAGCGTGGGGTGGATGAGGAGTCGTCTGAGCGGCGTCAATCCCTGCTGCGGCGGATGCGCGAGGCGTCGACGATGGTCTTGGACAACCTGCAGCGCGCCGGCAATTTGATTGACAGTTTCAAGCAAGTCTCGGTGGATCAAGCCGGTGCGGATATGCGGCGGATTAATTTGTACGATTATCTGCATGACTTGCTGCTGCATTTGTCGCCCAATTATCGTCGCGGGGGGCACGAAGTGCATTTTGACTGCCCCCGCGATATTTATCTGCAAACGGTGCCCGGTGGGTTGGCGCAGGTGGTGGTGAATTTGATGAATAACGCCATCAACCACGCTTTTGCGCCGGGGCAGAGCGGCTGTATTCGGCTGTGGGCGGAGCGCGAGGGCGAAGAGGTATTGCTGCATTTCAGCGATGATGGCGTGGGTATGCCTGAGGCGGTGTGCGAGCACGTATTTGAGCCGTTTTTTACCACTCGCCGGGGTGGTCGTACGGCCGGTAGCGGCTTGGGCTTACACCTGGTGTACAACATCGTGCGGCGCCAGCTGGGCGGTGATATCCGTGTCAGTTCGACACTGGGCGAGGGCAGTTGTTTCACCTTGCGTCTGCCGCTGTCTGCAGAGGAGGGAACGAGCGGTTCGCGAGAGGCGCGCTTTGATGCCCTGCCAGAGCGCCGCAGCGGTTTTATGTAGTCTGGCTTTTGCTATGGGTGAAGGCCGGTAAACAATAACTCCAGAGAGTTGCGGATATCCGCCAAGCCCTGTGTATAGATGTCGGGCGATGACAGTTGTTGGTGGTAGATGCCCATCATTTGGCCGCGGACATACAGTGCCAGTTGGCGGTCGCTGCAGTCGCGGCGTACCAAGCCGTGTTGCTGGGCATAGCGCATGATTTGAGTGAGGGTGTCGACGTTTTGCTGGCGGTTTTTTTGCAGTTGTTGGTTCACGGCCGGCGACTCATGGCAGAGGCTGTAGCGCATGGCAAAACGGGTGATCTGCTCGGTGGTGGGCGCTTCCAGCAGGCGCTGGTATGAGGCGAGCAAGGTGTCCGTCAGTGCCTGCAGGGTCATCCGTCCCGCCGCGGCGTCCTTCAACAGGCTTTGCATCGCCTGCTCTAGTGGTGTGCTCAGGCGGTCAATCATCGCGCCGATCAGTTCATCCTTGTTCTTGAAGTGCCAGTAAATAGCGCCGCGGGTAACGCCAGCGCTGGCGGCGACGTCGCTCAGTCGGGTGTTGTGAATGCCATTCTCGGCGAATAGCTGTTCTGCCGCTGTCAGCAGGTTGTCGCGAGTGATGGCCGCCTCGGCTTTTGAGCGTCTCATTCTTGCCCTGGTCTAGAATAGTGGTATTAAGGTGTTTGGCACTTTACATACCTGCGTGCATGTATGTAAAGTGCCGCAGTCTTTGCTCGTCTCGGATTATCCGCCTATGAAATTTCCTGTGCTGGCGCGCCGCGCCCTTCAACTGCGTGCCGTTGCGCGGTTTCAACTGCTGTTTGTCGCGCTCGCCGGCGTGTTGGTGGCCTGCGATGAGGCTGCGGTGCCGGCGCCGGTGGAACGCGCCCAGGCGGTTAAGACACTGTTGCTCAGTCCGGCCGATGTGCCGGTGAGTGGCCACTATGCCGGCCGCATGGAGAGTTCGAAAGAGGTGCAGGTGCGGGCGCGCGTTGAGGGGATTTTACTGCGCCGTGCCTACATGGCCGGTCAGCGTGTCGAGGCCGGACAGTTGCTGTTTGAGATTGACGCCGCGCCCTTCGAAGTGGCGCTGAGTCGCAGCCGCGCCCAGTTGGCAAATGCGCGCGCGAGTCTGTCGTCGGCGGAGCGGCGCTGGCGGCGCGCCAGTGAGTTGATTCAGAGCAATGCCATCAGTCAGCGCGATCGCGATGATGCGGAGTCGGGGCTGGAGCAGGCCCGAGCCGCAGTGCAGCTCGCCGAGGCGGAGGTAAGTGCCGCGCAGATCAACCTCAGTTATTGCCAGGTAAAGGCGCCGATCGCCGGTATAACGAGTCGCGAATTGGTGTCGGAGGGCTCTTTGGTCGGCCCCAATAACAGCTTGTTGACCACGATTACGCAACTCGATCCGCTGTGGGTCAATATGTCGCTGCCCGATGAAATGGTGCTGTTGCTGCGGCGGATGATTAAAGAGGGCGAGTTAAGCTACGACGAGAGTCAGAAGGCCGTGATTATCGAGACGGCGGGGAATCAGCAACACCCCTATGCCGGCCACATTGATTTTAGCGACAGCGCGGTCGATCGGCTGACGGGCACTGTGCAATTTCGCGCAACTGTCGCCAACCCGGATGGCAGTTTACTGCCGGGGCAGTTTGTGCGGGTGCGTTTGCAGGGCTTGTATAGCCGCGATTCTCTGGTGCTGCCGGAGCGCGCGGTATTGCAAAATGCCCACGGTAGCTATGTGTATGTGGTGAATGGCGAGCAGCGTGCCGAGGTTCGTCAGGTGGGGCTCGGCCTAGAGGTGGAGGGCGGCTATATTGTTGAATCCGGCCTGCAGGCGGGTGAGCAGGTGGTGGTGGACGGTCTGGTCAGGGTGCGCCCCGGCGCGCTGCTGGCGCCGGAGTTGATAAGCCTGGCTTACGACTACGGTCCGAAACCGCACTTTGCTGATGCGCCGCGCCAGCGCTTGCTGACGACCGCGAGCGCGGGTGCAGAGGTTGGGCAATGAGCGCGCGCTTTTTTATCGATAGACCGGTTCTGTCCATCGTTCTGTCGCTGTTGATCTTACTGGCCGGTGGCGCGGCGCTGGGACAGCTGCCGATTTCGCTATACCCGCAGATTTTGCCGCCGCAAATCGTCGTCACGGCGGTCTATCCGGGTGCCAATGCCGAAACCTTGGCCGAGACGGTAGCGGCGCCCTTGGAGCAAGAGCTGAACGGCGTGGACGGCATGTTGTATATGAACACCCAGGCCTCTGCTGCTGGCACGGTCAGTATTAATGTGACCTTTGCCACCGGCACTGATCCCGATCAGGCGGCCATTGACGTCAGTAATCGTGTCGCTGTGGCGGAGAATCGCCTGCCGGAAGCAGTGAAGCGGCTGGGGGTGGTTGTCGACAAGCGCTCTACAGATATTTTGATGATCTTTTCGCTGTCGTCGAAACTGCCCCAGTACGACGCGATATATCTGAGCAATTACGCCCTGCTTAACATTATCGATGAGTTGCGTCGTTTGCCGGGCATTGGCAGTGCGCGGTTGATGGGCGCTCGCGATTACGCCATGCGAATCTGGTTACAGCCAGATCGCCTTGCCGAGCTGGGACTGACGCCGGCCGATGTTGCCAAGGCGATACGCGAACAGAATGCCAATTTTGCCGCGGGCAGTTTTTCGGCGGAACCGGTGTCCAGCGACGAGCCCTTTACCTATGCGGTGAGCACTCAGGGCCGGCTGGCGACGGTGGCGGAGTTTGAAAACATTATTATTCGCGCCGAGGCCAATTCGGCAGCGCTGCACTTGGGGGATATTGCGCGGGTCGAGCTGGGCGCCAAGGATTATTCCTTCCGCGGAAGTTTTAACGGTGAGCCCGCGGTGCCGGTGGCAATGTATTTGCGCCCGGGGGCCAATGCCCTGGAGACCGCCAAGGCGGCGCAGGCGGTCATGGCGAGAGTCAAAGCCGCCGCGCCCGAGGGCGTGGATATCGAGCTGGCGTTTGATGCGACGGTATTTGTCGAGCACTCGATCAAGGAAGTGGTGGCGACGTTCTTCGAAGCATTGCTGCTGGTGATTTTGGTGATGTTTCTGTTTCTGCAGAATGTGCGCGCCACGTTTATTCCCTTGCTGGCGATTCCGGTGTCGATTGTCGGCACCTTTGCCGGCTTGTACGCGCTGGATTACTCCATCAATTTGCTGACCTTATTCGGGCTGATTTTGGCCATTGGTATCGTGGTTGATGATGCGATTATTGTGATCGAAAACGTCGAGCGCATTATGGCTGAAAAGCGGGTAGCTGCCATCGATGCGGTGCGCGAGGCCATGGCTGAGGTCAGCGGGCCGTTGATTGCGATTGTGTTGGTGCTGTCGGCGGTGTTTTTACCGGTGATCTTTATCGATGGTCTAAGCGGCGAGATGTACCGGCAGTTCGCCGTGGCGATCACCGTTTCGGTGGTGCTGTCTGGTGTGGTTGCGCTGACGCTCACCCCGGCACTGTGCGCGATAATGCTCAAGCCGCACGGTGCTCCGGCTGAGCGCGGGGGGGCATTGGCGGCGTTTGAGCGGGGTTTTGATGGCTTGCGCAATGTGTATCTGCGGCTAACCGCCATGGCCTTGCGCCGGCCTGTGGCAGCGTCAGCGGTGTTTTTGCTGTTGGTGTTGGCGACGCTGTGGTTATTTAGCCGATTGCCCGCCGGCCTGGTGCCCGCCGAAGATCAGGGCTATATCATGATGGCCTACAACACCCCGCCGGCGGCCTCGCTGTCGCGCACTGCGGCGGTGACTGACGCGATGGCGCCGCGGGTGCTGGCTCAGCCCGGGGTGAAGTCAATTATGACCTTCTCCGGTTTTGATATTTTGTCGTCGACGCTGAAAACCAATGCCGGGGCTTCGTTCATCATCTTTGACGACTGGGCACAGCGCGAGCAGCCCGGCATGGACTCTCAGGCTTTGGCCGCCGCGATGCCTGCCTTGGGCGCCGATCTGCTGGATGGTCAGATGATGGCCTTCAATCCGCCGCCGATTATGGGCTTGAGCAGTACCGGCGGTTTTGAATTTTATCTGCAAAGCCGCCTAGGCGGCGATCTGGCGAGTCTGAACAGTGCGGTGTGGAAATTGGTGGCAGCGGCGAACCGGCAGCCGGAACTGAGCCGTGTATACAGCACCTTCCGCATGGATACGCCGCAATATAAGTTGACGCTGGACCGCGAAAAGGCCATGAGCCTGGGGGTGCCAGTGGCCGATGTCTTTAGCACCATGCAGGCGACGTTTGGCAGTCTATATGTCAACGACTTCACGCTGTTTGGTCGCAGCTTTCAGGTGAATTTGCAGTCTGAGGAAGAGTTTCGGCGCTCGCCCAACGACTTGGGCAAGGTGTTTGTGCGTTCCGACACGGGCAGCTTGATACCGCTGGGCTCACTGTTGCAAGTGGAGCGGGTGGTGGGCCCTGACGCGGTGGCGCGTTTCAACGGCTTTACCGCGGCAAAAGTCCTGGGGGCAGCGGCGCCGGGCTACAGCTCGGGAGAGGCCATTGCGGCATTGGAGCGAGTCGTTGGCGAAGTGCTGAGTGATGATTACAGCGTCGGTTGGGTGGGCAGCGCCTACGAGGAAAAATCGTCAAGCGGCAATTCCAGCAAGGCCTTTGTCATGGCGGTGATCATGGTATTTTTGATTCTCGCCGCGCAGTACGAGCGCTGGTTGATGCCGGCGGCGGTGGTGATGGTGGTGCCCTTTGCACTACTCGGCGCCGCGCTGGCCGCTGCGCTGAGAGGCTTGGATAACGATATTTATTTTCAGATTGGCTTGGTGTGTCTGATTGGCCTGGCGAGCAAGAACGCCATCTTGATTGTTGAGTTTGCCATGCAGCAGCGCGACCGGGGTATGACGATCACCGATGCGGCCCTGGCGGCGGTGCGCCTGCGCTTCCGGCCAATTGTGATGACTTCGCTGGCCTTTACCCTGGGTTGCTTGCCGCTGGCCTTGTCCAGTGGTGCCGGTGCGGCCAGTCGCATTGCGCTGGGCACTAGTGTGATCGGCGGGATGCTGGTGGCCACTTTTGTGGCCACGGTATTTGTTCCCTTGTTTTATGTGTTGATGGCTCGGCTGGGCGAGCGACTGGCGGCGGCAAAAGCCGATTAACCGTGCGCCTTAGTCGCTGCTCATCCGCGCACTAAAGTCCCAATTGGATAGGGTCTTGGGGCGCAGGCAGATAGCGACTTCGTCTTCCTTGCGGCTTAACAGCCAGTTGGCAAGGTCGCGATTGCCGTCACCGAGATAGCGTTCAATCAGCTCGCTGAGTAATTTGCCATCGCGGTCGCTGGACAGTTCCGCCACCGCCTTGCCGCGTACGCCGCGATAGGGGATGGTGTTTACCGCGACTTCAAAGCCGCAATTCGGATTGTTTTCCAGCAGGCGGATAATTTTTGCCGAGCGGTGGCTGGCGCAGTAAAAGCAGCCGTTGTGGTAGCGAAACCACAGCGAGCAGATGAGCGGAAAGCCGTCGCCGTCGATCGCCGACAGGCGCAGTGGAATGGTGGCCGATTCAATAAAGCTGGCTGCTTGCATTGTTGCCGTCCTCTTGTCGCTGGGTGGAGTTAGCGTTATTTTTTTAGTAGTTGTATGCCGCGCTCACTAATGCTGACCCTGCGTTCTTTATAGAGGCGGCTCAGCCCCTGTTTAAACGCCTTTTTGCTGACCCCAAAGATGCGTTTTATCGCCTCGGGGGGGCTTTTGTCGCCCAGGGCGAGAAAGCCGTCGTTGCGTTCCAATTGCTCAATGATCAGCTCGGCAATATCGGGGGCGCGCTCGCGAGCGGGTTTGCTGAGCCCGAGGTCGATGCGCTTGTCGTCGCGGACGCGGCGCACCCACGCCGTGAGCCGGTCACCGCGGTGTAGCGGTTTGACCAGTTCACTGTCGTAGAGCAGGCCCCAAAACTGATGGTTTACCACGCATTTATAGCCCAGCTCGGTCTTGCTGGCGACTTGAATGTCGACTTGCTGGCCACTGCGTAGACCGTCAACGGTATCGCTGATGTGCTTGTCCAGGCGCATACTGGCCACCAGTCGGCCGCGAACATCCGGATAGACGATGACGAGTACAGCGCGGCCGACGCTGAGATTGCCCAGTTGTTCGCTGTGCGGCAGCAGTAATTCCTTGTCCAGTCCCCAGTCGAGAAAGGCGCCGACCTCGGTAATCGCGCTAATGCGCAGCATGCCGACCTCTCCGCACTGGAGAGTGGGCCGTTGCCGGCTGGCGATCAGGCTGCCATCGTTGTCATGTAGCACAAAGACATCGAGGTTGTCGCCGACGGCGCACTGCGGTGGCGCTTGCCGGGGGCTGAGAAAAATCTCGCCAAGCTCGCCGCCATCGAGATAAAAACCCGCAGGTGTGCTGCGGCTGACGCTAAGCGTATTAACGCGTCCGATACCAGGCATGATCATTTCCGGTGGGTAAAACGAGGGGAGATTATGAACGCTGGCGGCGCGCACCGCCAGCATCACTGTGTCCGGCAGGGCTGCCGGACACTGGGGGAGGAGGGCTTAAGCCAGCTCGATAGCCACGGCCAGCGCTTCACCGCCGCCGATACACAGCGAGGCGATGCCGCGCTTTTTGCCTAATTTTTGCAAGGCGTAGATCAGGCTGATGATGATGCGTGAGCCGGTGGAGCCCACTGGGTGGCCCTGGGCGCAGGCGCCGCCGTGGATATTGACCTTGGCGTGGTCCAGTTCCAAATCGCGGATGGCCATCATGGTCACCATGGCAAAGGCTTCGTTGATTTCCCACAGGTCGACATCGTCTTTGCTCCAGCCGGTTTTGGCGAGCAGTTTCTGCATGGCGCCAACCGGGGCGGCGGTGAACAGTTCGGGCTCTTGAGACTGGCGGCTGTGGGCGACAATGCGAGCCAGTGGCGTGCTGCCGGTCTCCTGCAGGGCTTTCTCGCTCATCAGCACCATGGCGGAGGCGCCGTCGGAAATAGAGCTGGCGTTGGCAGCGGTGATGGTGCCGTCTTTGGCGAAAGCGGGGCGCAGTTGCGGGATCTTGTCCAGGTTGGCGTTCAGCGGCTGCTCGTCGTGTTCAACAACGGTTTCGCCTTTGCGGGTTTTTACCACTACTGGCACGGACTCGGCCTTGAGTGAGCCGTCTTCAATCGCCGTTTTGGCGCGGTTCAGCGATTCAATGGCGTAGGCGTCCATTTCCTCGCGGCTGAAGCCGCGTTCATTGGCAGTTTGCTGGGCGAAGCTGCCCATCAGGCGACCGCTGTAGGCGTCTTGCAGGCCGTCGAAGAACATATGGTCCTCGAGGCCCTTGCTGCCGGTGCCGACACCCTTGCGAGCATTGAGTACCAGGTGGGGCGCATTGGTCATGCTTTCCATGCCGCCGGCGATCATGATGTCGCAGCTGCCGGCTTTGATCTGATCGTGGGCATAAATGGTGGTTTGCATGCCGGAGCCGCAGAGCTTGTTGACGGTGACCGCACCGGCGGATTTGGGGATGCCTGCCATGATGGCCGCCTGGCGGGCGGGGCCCTGCTTCAGGCCGGCGGGGAGTACGCAGCCCATGATGACATCTTCCACTTTCTCAGCGGGAATGCCGGCGCGCTTTACCGCCTCGGCAATGGCAGCGGTGCCCAGCTCTACAGCGGTGACGTCGCGGAAGCTGCCCAGCATGCCCCCCATCGGGGTGCGGGCTCCGGAAACGATATATACGGCATCTGACATGGCTTTTGATCCTGTGGTCGATGGTTGTTGCGGTCGCTGCTGTGCGCTATCTGCGGTCGCTAATCCTGTAATTTTGCGGACGTCATTTAGCCATGCAGGTCCCGTATTATCAAGTTATCCATGTTATTCACCGGCTGAATGGTCGCTATTTTTTGCGCTGTCGACGGCGAACAGCTTGGGCCGCACGCTGCGTCGAAACTGCCCTGGTGTGACCGCGTAATACTGTTTGAACAGCTTGCCGAAATAGCTGACGTCACCGTAGCCGCACAGTGGGCTGATGTCTTCTACGGCCAGGTTGCTGTTCTGCAGCAGGTCGCGTGCGGCGTCAAGGCGCAGTTGTTGCAGATACTGTAGCGGTGACTGTCCACAGGCGTGGTGAAAGCGGCGTTGGAAACTGCGCGGGCTCAGGCCACTGCGCGCCGCCAAATCGGCGATGCGGATGGAGTCGGCGAGATGGCGGTGCATCCAGCTCTGTGCCAGGGCAATAACCTCGTCGCCGTGACGCTCGCTGTATTCGCCGCGATAGGCCTGGCTGGCAAAGGGGCGGCGGCTCTCGGGCGAAAACTGGCGGGTGACGCGCTGCGCGATGTGGGCCCCCCAATGCCGGTCGATAAGGTGAATCACCAAGTCGGCGGCGCTGTTGACGCTGCCGGTACAGTACAGTGCCCCGGCCTGGGTAATGAGGTGGTCGCGGTGCATCTGCACTTGGCGATAGCGGCGCTCAAAGTCATCAAAGTAGTGCCAGTGGGTGGTGCTTGCGCGGCCGTTTAACAGCCCGGCCTCGGCGAGGAAATAGCTGGCGTTGCCCACTGCGCAGATTTCACAGCCGGCGGCGGCGAGGCGTCGCAGCCACTGCTGGACATCATGCCGACGGGCACCACTGCGCAGTGGGTGTCGCCAGCGGCTGGCAATGATCAGTATGTCGGGTTGCGGCCATTGCGACTCGGCTCGCGAGCTGTCGAGTAGTGAGTCGACTTGCAGGCGCAAGCCGCCGGATAGATTGAGCGGCGGCGGGTCGAGGCTGAGCAGCGACATTGTGGCCGGGGCCGCTTGGCGGCGCTGTAAAAACTGCTGATTGCAGGCGTCAAATAATTCCATCGGCAGGCTGATACTGGTGGTCAGGGCGCGATTAAAAACCAATAGGCCGATGTGGCGCGGGTTGTTGGCTGTGAGCATAATGTTGACACTGTTGGCGTAAATGCCATATTTAATGACTGATATGACATTATAGCCTTGGCGTCCGCTGAGTACACTGCCTGCCATTGTCGGCTCGAGTGGGTGGTTTTTGTGAGCAATTTGCCAGTTGTCGTTGGTTTTGGTGGGGTGAACCCCGCCGGTCGCAGCTCGTTTCATCACGGCTATCGCCGTTTGGTGCTGGATGCCCTGCCGGAAGCGGCACAGCAGCGCACTCTGCAGAGTTTGTCGGCGCTAATGGGCTTGGATGACAGCCTGCAGGGGACGGCGCGGCGCGACTACATTGTTGCCCACACCTTGATTCGTAAAATTGAATCGGCGGCGTTTGATGTTGATCACGTCGCCTGGAATAAGCGCCTGCAGTTGCGCGGTGCCGATGCCAGCCTGGAGTTTGTCACGCGCCGCAAGCAGTTGCCCGAGCGTCTGCCGGCCGGTTGGCAGCTGCGCGATATCGGCGGTGGCGAGGTGGTGGTGACGGTCAGCGAGGCCGTGGATATGTTGTTGCCGACCACCCGTAAATTAGAGGTGTCCAGTGCCGGGCAGTTGCCCAGTGGTTTTGACCCGGCGTCTTACTATGCTTCGCGCAACCATCCGCGGGGCTTGCAGTTGTCGGTATTTGGCGCCTCCGATGCCTTGCAGTCAATGGGTATCGATTGGGACAGGGTGCGCGCCAGTGTTCACCCCGATCAGATATCGGTGTATGCCAGCTCAGCTATGGCACAGCTGGATGAAGCCGGTTTTGGCGGCTTGCTCAGTGCCCGTGCCAACGGCGGTCGGGTCAGCTCTAAGCAGCTGGCCTTAGGCTTGGCCGATATGCCGGCAGATTTTGTCAGTGCCTATGTATTGGGCAATGTGGGCGGTACCGGCCCCAGCCTCGGCGCCTGCGCCACGTTCTTTTATAACCTGCGTCAGGCCGTGCAGGATATCCGCAGCGGAACAGTGCGGGTGGCGGTGGTCGGGGCGGCAGAGTCGGGTATAGATCCGCGAGTGATGGATGGTTACGCCACCATGGGGGCGCTGGCCAGTGATGCGGAATTGCTGAAACTGGACGCGGGAAAAGGCTTGTTGGAACCCGATTATCGCCGCGCCAGCCGGCCATTTAGCAGCAATTGCGGATTTACTATCGCCGAGGCCAGTCAGTTTGTGGTGTTGTTTGACGACGCCTTGGCGCTGGAGCTGGGGGCACAGATTCACGCCTCTGTGCCGGAGGTGTTCGTTAATGCTGACGGTTATAAAAAGTCGATTTCCTCGCCGGGGGTGGGCAACTACTTGACGGTGGCCAAGGCGACGGCGGCGGCGGCGGCCATCATTGGTGATGACGCGGTGAGGCGGCGGTCCTTCGTGCAGGCTCACGGCACAAGTACGCCGCAGAACAGGGTGAGTGAATCCCATATTCTCAATGAAACCGCCAAGGCTTTTGGTATTGAGCAGTGGCCGGTGGCGGCTATCAAGGCGTATCTCGGTCACAGCGTCGGTGCGGCCTCGGGGGATCAGTTGGTTGCCAGTCTCGGTGTGTGGCAGGAGCATATACTGCCGGGGATCACCACTATTGATCATATTGCCGACGATGTGCAGCGCAGCCATTTAATGTTGCCTATGCAGCATATGCAGCTGGAGGCCGGGGCGATGGACGCTGCTGTCCTCAATGCCAAGGGCTTTGGCGGCAATAATGCCAGTGCCTGTCTGCTGTCACCGCAATTTACTGAGCGTTTGTTGCGCGGCCGGCACGGCCGGCACCGCTGGTCTGAATATTGTGAGCGGCGGGAGGCGGTGGTCGACTCGGCTAACGCCTATGATGAGGCGGCACTGCGTGGCGATTTGTCAGTGCACTACCAATTTGGCGAAGGCGTGTTAGCGGCGGAGGATTTGGATATCCAGCGCGACAGTATCGGTATTGCCGGGTGGTCACAGCGGGTGAAGTTGGCCAGTGAATCCCCCTATGCCAACTGGCTTACTGAGGAGTCTAACGACTAGCGTTATACGCAGCTTTGCTTCGGGTTTCTTCTAGTTGGCCATAGGCAAATACGGATGCTGTGTGCCCCCGTTTTCTGGTCCACTAGAATAAAGTCAGTGGAGCCGGTAAAAATGAGAGAATATCTGCGTCACCCAAGCAATATTCCCGTTGAAGTGGAAGTGGTTGAGCGCCGTGAGCGGCGGTCGGCTCAGGCCTGCGATGTCAGTATTGCCGGGCTGTGCTGCGAAGTGGACAAGCCGGTACAGCCGGGTTCGGATGTGACTTTTAAGGTGCCCTCATTGTCGGTTGATTATACCGGCCACGGGCGGGTGGTGTGGTGCAAGCCCAGCGCGGGCCGTTATCAACTGGGTATTGAGTTTTGCTCGGGACGCGACGCGTACCGAGCGCGCATGGTGGAGCAGATCTGCCAGATTGAAGATTACCGCTGCCGTGTTGCGGAATGTGAAGGCCGTAGCCTGGATGGCGAAGAGGCGGCGGCTGAATGGATTTCTCGCTTTGCGGCGACCTTTCACCAACGCTTTGCGGCGCAATAGTTCACTATTGTCGCCGCGCCTCCTATTTCCTCTCTGAAGCCCTGAAGTCCGCCATTCCTGCTTTATTCAACGACGTTTAACGCTGTTCTCAGGCAAGACAGCCGTGCGGATTCGTGGTTGAATACTCCCCCCGCGACGGGAAGAGGATTTCAGAGGACATAATTCATGAACCATGAAGCGAGTGCCCGGGTAGTGATTGATATGCCCAGGGAGCTAGCCTGGGAGCTGTTGAAAGATCTGTCGTTGGCCCACCACTACGTCCCTGGCGTGCTGCGCTGTGAGCTGCACGAGGGGCCGCGACAAGGCCTCGGTGCCAGTCGTCGCGTCTATCAAAAGATGGGGCGCTGGATGGACGAGACGGTGACAGAGTGGAATGAGGGGAGCGGTTTTGTTATTCGCTTGCACCGCGGCGACAAGGGGCCGTCGGCACCGTTTAAGCAGGCCCAGTTTCGCTACCGGCTAGAAGATGCCGGCCACGGCCAGACGGCATTGACGACCAGTTTGGTGTTTGACATGCGCTGGGGGGCGCTGGGGCGCTCTCTTTATCGTCGGCTGATGGCCGGGGCGTTTCGCGGCATTATTCGCGATATCAGTGTTTCCATGAAGGCGTTTTACGAGTCGCGAGGGCTGAAGTCTGTGGCGGGTGATGCCGAGCAGACCGTGTTGGACGGTGGGCATTGATGGATGCGCTAACTCTGCTGCAGCAACGCAATTCGGCCAGCAAGCTTTGCGAGCCCGCGCCTGACGCTGCGGAGATGGCGGAGGTCTTTGCCGCCGCCGCCCGCGCTCCAGATCACGCGCGCCTGCGGCCTTGGCGTTTTCGGCTTGTTGAGGGTGAGGCGCGCAGGCGACTGGGGGAGCTCTACGCAGAGGCTGCCCTGCGTCGTCAGCCATCGCTAGGCGAGGCGGAGCTGGATAAGTATCGCCGTCAGCCACTGCGTGCGCCGATGCTGATTGTGGTGTCAGCGGTGGTGCAGCAGCACCCAAAAGTTCCCAAAATTGAACAGCTATTGTCGGCCGGTTGCGCCGCCTATGCCAGCCTGCTGGCAATAGAGGCTCTGGGTTATGCCGGCATTTGGCGAACCGGTGACCACGCCTTTGATCGCCATGTGATGAGCGGTTTGGGGATGCTCGACAATGAGGAAATTGTCGGGTTTTTGTATGTCGGTAGTCGCGATGGCGCGGCTAAGCCGCTGCCGGAAGTTGCGGCATCAGACTTTGTTGAAACTTGGATGGGCCTATGAAGATTGTTGAACCCCCCGTATTTGAAACCTTGGCTCTGCGTATGGAGCAGCACGTGGCTTGGGTGGCGCTAAACCGCCCGGACAAGGCGAATGCGATGAACGAGGCAATGTGGGCGGAGTTGCAACAGTGTTTCGAGTGGGCTGACGCTGAACCGGGCGTACGTGTCGTGGTGCTCTGTGGTGAGGGGAAAAATTTCTGTGCCGGCATTGATCTCGGCATGTTCGCCGGATTGGCGGAGGTGATGGGGCGCCAGCCTGAGCTGGGTCGTCGTATCGAATGGTTCCGCCGCCATATCAAGTCATTGCAGGCAAACCTCAGCGCTATTGAGCAGTGCCGCAAGCCGGTGCTGGCGGCCATTCACGGTAACTGTGTGGGTGGCGGTATCGATATGGTTAGCGCCTGTGATATGCGTTACTGCGCTGAGGGGGCGGTGTTCTCCATCAAGGAGATCGACATTGGTATCGTCGCCGATGTCGGCACCCTGCAGCGTCTGCCCAAGCTGATTTCACCAGGGATGGTGAGTGAGCTGGCGCTTAGCGGCCGCAATGTCGGCGCCGCAGAAGCGGAGCGCATCGGACTGGTTAATCGCGCTTATAACTCCTATGAGGAAATGATTGATGGTGTTTCCGAGTTGGCGCAGAGTATTGCCCGCAAATCGCCGCTGGCGGTGCGCGGTACCAAGGAAATGATTCGCTACAGCCGTGATCACAGCGTTGACGACGCGCTCAATTATGTCGCCACCTGGAATGCCGGCATGCTCAGCCAGGAAGATGCGATGTTGGCAATTTCGGCGGCCAGTGGCGAGGCGCCAGATTTCAAGGACTGACCCGCAAAGATTACTATTCGTTCAGGATGGGGAAAATCGCCTCAGCGGCGCTTGTTCCCTGTCCTGCTGTTGGTAAACTACCTGTAACCTGCGGCGTGAAAGCGCGGCAACGGTGATTATAACTCGATGCAAAAAAATACAATTTTTAAGAGCTCGCTGCTGACCTTGTTGCTGCGTCCGCTTTTTCTGTTCATCACTAAGTTGCTGGGCTGGAAAATATTGGGCGAAAAGCCCGAGTATAAGAAGTGTGTGATGATTGCGGTGCCACACACCAGCAATTGGGATTTTCCCGCCATGATGGTTATCGCCTTTGTGCTCGGCATGGATGTGCACTGGATGGGCAAACACACGCTGTTTCCCAGAGGGCCGCTGGGCGCGATTATGCGCTGGTTTGGCGGTATATCGATTGATCGCCGCAAGAGCAACAACACAGTTGAGCAGGTGGCAGAAGAATACCGCACGCGCGATGAGTTGATGGTGGTGATTCCTCCCGAGGGCACGCGCAGTGCGGTGGAGCGTTGGAAAGCCGGGTTTTACCACATTGCTCAAGCGGCGGATGTGCCCATTATTTTGGGCTACGTCGATGCAAAAACAAAAACGATGGGCTTGGGACCGGCGTTTTTCCCCACCGGGAATTACGAGGCCGACCTGAAAGAAATCAAAGCGTTCTACAAGGATATGCGGGGCATTAACGAGCAGTAATCGTCGTGCTCTGACTCCCCGGCATTCGGCGTAGACCAATAATAAAACGACAGCCAACCGGGGCTTTTATATGACAGGAAAAAACAGCTGGTCAGCCTTGCTGCTGGCCTTCGGCAGTGTATTGCTCAGCGCGACTGCGATGGCGCTTACTCCCAGCGAGGTGAGCACTCGCGAAATTGCCAGCAACCCGCCCGGGGATTGGCTTTCCTACGGTAAAGACTATCGCGAGCAGCGTTTCAGTGAGCTGAAGCAGGTGAATCGCGATAATGTCGCCGACTTGGGCCTGGCCTGGTCGTTTGACACCGATCACAATCGCGGCCTTGAGGCCACGCCAATCGTGGTTGACGGCGTCATGTATGTCACCGGCAACTGGAGTGTGGTGTACGCCCTTGACGCCCGCAGCGGTAAATTGCTGTGGAAATACGACCCTAAAGTGCCGCGCGAGTGGGCCAAAATGGCCTGCTGCGATGTGGTCAATCGCGGTGTTGCCGTCTACGAGGGCAAGGTGATTTTCGGCAGCCTCGATGCCAGATTGATCGCGCTGGACGCGGCGTCGGGCGAGCTGCTTTGGGAGGTGCAAAGCGCGGATATTGAGGCCTACCCCTATACCATTACCGGTGCTCCGCGGGTGGCTAAAGGCTTGGTCTTTATTGGCAATAGCGGCTCTGAGTACGGCGTGCGCGGCTTTGTTAGCGCCTTTGATGTCAATACCGGTGAGATGCGCTGGCGCTTTTATACGGTGCCGGGAAATCCCGCTGACGGCTTTGAAAATGATGCGATGCGCCGCGCCGCCGAAAGCTGGAGCGGAAACTGGTGGGAGTATGGCGGCGGCGGCACGGTGTGGGACAGCATTGTCTACGACGACGAACTCGACCAGCTGTATATCGGTGTCGGCAATGGTTCGCCCTGGAGTCACCGCATTCGCAGCCCGGAGGGGGGGGATAACCTCTACCTGTCGTCAATCGTAGCGCTGGACCCCGATACCGGTGAATACCTGTGGCACTACCAGGAAACCCCCGCTGAAAGTTGGGACTACACCGCGACCCAGCAAATTATGCTCGCCGACATGGAGATCGAGGGGCAGCTGCGCAAGGTGATCTGGCACGCCCCCAAAAACGGTTTCTTTTTCATTATCGATCGTGAAAATGGCAAATTGCTGTCGGCCGAGCCCTATACCGACGTCAATTGGGCGACGCATTACGACTTGGAAACCGGCCGGCCGGTGGAAACCGATATCGCGCGCTATGGAAAAGGCCCCGAGTTAATTCGCCCGTCGTCGATGGGTGCCCACAACTGGCAGGCGATGGCCCACAGCCCAGAGACCGGCTATGTGTATATTCCGGTGATTAGCAGCCTTTTTCAGTATGAAGATGTGCAGGACTATCTGCACCGCTGGGGGCAGTGGAACCTGGGTGTTCCGCTAGCGCAGCCGGCGCTGCCCGACCCGATTCTGGCGCAGTTGATGATTAAGGCCATGACGCGCGGCTCACTGTTGGCCTGGGATCCACGCACCCAGAGTGCGGCCTGGGAATTGCCCCACAAGCTCACCTGGAATGGTGGGGTGTTGGCGACAGCCGGTGGCCTGGTCTTTCAGGGTACTGCCGAGGGGCAGGTCATTGCCGTCGATGCCAAGACCGGGGATCAGCTCTGGAGCTTTGATGCCCGCACCGGAGTAATGGCGCCACCGGTGACCTTCAGCGTTGATGGCGAACAATATATCAGCGTATTGGTGGGCTGGGGCGGTGCGTTCGGGCTGATTGCCGGCCTGGAACAGGAGCATGCGCCACCGCCAAGCAGGGTGTTGACCTTTAAACTCGGTGGTGACGCCCGTTTGCCGGAGAATGCGGCCAAGTCGTTGCACGAGCCGCCGCCGCGCCTGACGGATGATGAAGCGGTGCTGGCCGAGGGGCGCGACCTCTATTATGCCTACTGTGCAGCCTGTCACGGCACTGAGGTGGTTTCCAATGGGGCGATTCCGGATTTGCGTCATCTGCCGCGGGCCTTCCACGATAACTTCAATGCCATCGTCCTCGATGGTGTGATGAGCAAGCTCGGGATGGTGGGGTTTGGCGAAGTGCTCAATGAGGAGCAGGCCTTTGCCATCCATGCGTTTATTCTCGAACATGCCAATATTGACAAAGAGCTGCGCGCGCAGCCGCAGTGGTGGCGGGACTTGAAGACATGGTTTTTCTCCGCCCTTGCCTGGTTGGTCAGCTTGCTGACCTGAGGGGAGGTGCGAATGGAAAGAGGCCTGCGGGCCTCTTTTTTGTTTTAGGGTGGGTTCACAGGAGTTGTCCATGTACAGGCGTGTTGAGTTAAGAGAGTTTGGTGGCCCGGAGACCTTGGTGTTGCGTGAGGAGGCCGCTTTGCCTCAGCCGTCGGCGGGGCAGCTGAGGGTAAAGGTGTTGGCGGCGGGGACGGGCTTTACCGATACCATTATTCGCCAGGGGCAATATGTGGGGGTTAAGCAAAAGCCTCCGTTTACGCCGGGTTACGACTGGTTCGGTGTTGTTGATGCGCTGGGCGAGGGGGTGACGGACTTCGCTATTGGCGATGCCGTGGCCGATATGCCGGTGATCGGCGGCTACACAGAATATCTCTGCGTGGACGCCGAGCGAGTGGTGCGCGCGCCGAAAGCGCTGGATGCCGCGGCGGCGGTGTGCATGATTTTGTCCTATACCACCGCCTATCAAATGTTGACTCGCGAGGCCAATATGCAGGCCGGGCAGAGCTGCTTGATTCACGCCGCCGGTGGCGCGGTGGGCACGGCGCTGCTGGAATTGGGTCGGCGCATGGGCTTGACCATGTACGGCACGGGCTCGGCGGCCAAGCGCGAGGTGATTGAGAAATTTGGCGCGACCCACATCGATTACCGCAGCTGTGATTTTGAAGAGCGTATTAACACGCTGACCCAGGGGGGAGGTGTTGATGCGGTGTTTGACACCATCGGAGGGAAAAATTGGTCGCGCTCCTACCGCTGCCTGCGGCGCGGTGGTCGCTTGGTCGGCTTTGGCGCCCTGCAGTTAACGACCGGCGAAGAAAGCGTGCCCAGCGTGATATTCGGCTTCGCCAAATTGATGGCGCTGTGGAAGCTGTTGCCCGATGGTCGTCGCAGCGGTTTTTACAACATTCAGACCCGTCGTGAACGCTACCCGGAAGAATTCCGCGAAGACGTCCAGGCCTTATTCGGCATGCTGGCGGCTGGAGAGTTGCAACCGGTGATTGCTGAGCGTGCCCGCCTGGAAGATATTGTCGACATTCATCGGCGTCTTGACTGCGGCGATATCGCGGGGAAAGTGGTTATTGACATGGCTTGCCCCGCCGCCTAATGGTCAGGCTGGCAGCCCCGCCAGCCTTATGCGTATTTGTCCTTACTTGCATTTTTGATATAGCGAAGATGTTGGAGTGTCTTCGCTATTGCGATTGCATCTGGCGCATTTCTTATGGTAACGGTCGCTGGGCGGCTGCCGGCCTGGAAGTTTTCCACATTATCTGTGGATAAGTTGGTGGGTAAGTTGTCAGTTTGTCGCCCTAAGCGCGGTGTTATCGGCTTTGTAACAAATTGGTCAAAATTTAGTCACTATTATAAAGTTCATATAAAACAATGAGTTATCTATTTTTTGTGAGTTTTTGTATGACTTTTGAACGCTAAGCCCGCTGCCTTGGGGCTTGGAGGCCTATCTGTGAATAAGTGTTACGTCAAGAGTTGATTTATGTAACGTGTTACGAAATGCAACTGCGCCGCTTTGGTGCTTGGCGCAATGCCCGCAGCGGGCGCGGGCTACAGCGAATCCGGGCCGGTATAACTGCAGCCGCTGGTGCAGGTTTCGCGGATCTCAATGCGCCGCAGCGGCTGGAGCTGTGGCTTGAGTTGCTGCCAAATCCAGATGGCGAGGTTTTCGCTGGTGGGGTTTTCCAGTCCGGGGATATCGTTTAAGTAGTAGTGGTCGAGGCGATCAATAATCGGCTTGACCGCGGCTTTGATGTCGCCAAAGTCCATTATCCAGCCGCTGTGTTGGTCGGGTTCGCCGCCGACGACGATGCGCAGTAAAAAACTGTGGCCGTGTAGGCGGGCACATTTGTGGCCCTCGGGAACGTTGGGGAGGCGATGGGCGGCTTCGAAGCTAAATTCCTTGAAAATTTCCACGTGCGGGTCTCGGGCTGTTGCGGTTGGGCGGCTATGGTAATCAGCTGTCTTGAGGCTGTACAGCGCGACGACTTAGGCGAGTGTATAAAGCTTGTACAAAGTGGTGGTTATTTGTTCGCTTGTCTGCTTAAAAAATAAGCAAAATCAGTTGGATAGCGCTTTTTTTAGAAATTCGTAAAAAAATTGGGCGGAGGGTTTGACAAGCAAAGTCATTACTGTAGAATGCGCGTCACTCGATTGAGACACAGGGTGATTAGCTCAGCTGGGAGAGCATCTGCCTTACAAGCAGAGGGTCGGCGGTTCGATCCCGTCATCACCCACCAAGTCGAGTTGTTAAAAGTATGCGGACCGGTAGTTCAGTTGGTTAGAATGCCGGCCTGTCACGCCGGAGGTCGCGGGTTCGAGTCCCGTCCGGTCCGCCAACTTTTACAAGCTGAGACATTCGTCGAGGCTACTATCTAAGACCTCCCTAATTTAATGTTGTTATTTTACAGTCACCCGGATCGCAGCCGCGTCGGGGGTATTTTGCCGTGCCTTTGCCGCTGATGCTATGTGTGACCTCTGGCCGTTCTTTGGCGCTGTTTCCCGCTATATTAGGGAATAGTGATTTGACCGAATGGAGAGTGCCTTGTCAGTTTTGACTGAAGCCGTCATGTTCATTGTCGACGATGTCGTCGTCAAGGAAATGTACTTTGCCGAGTTTGAGGCGGTGCTCGACGACGTTGTCGGGGTGCCGGATTTTGCGGGTCAGGAGCTGCAGGCGGTATTTCTGCAGATCAATGGCGCGCTGAAAATCACCGGGGCCGTGTTTTTTATCATCAGTTTTGACAAGCGCGGTCGCATTGCCGGGAACTGGAATATTCCGCTACGTCATTTGCTGGATCATGCCGGTTTCGGTCCTGATCTCGGCGCTGGTGTTATCAAAGTGGCCTGCCGAAGTGCCTGTCCGGTGTCCTGGTACCGCAGTCAGCTGTGGGACCCGGTGATGGCCGGCAATGCCAGTTTTCAGGCTCTCAATGCGGCGGTGCTGCGCAATCGCTTGGGGATTGTTAGTGATGTGGCGAGTGTGTCGACACCGCGCGCAGCGATGTCGGCATTCTTTCAGAATCAGCCGTCAACCGAAGTCGAAGCGGTCGGTGACAGCGGCGCTGAGGAAGGTGCTGAGACCACGGCCCCGGATGTTGCGCCACAGACATCGACTCCGGTGTTTCACCGCCGCTACCGCGCGCGGTTAAAGGCGATACGCAGTGCTGAGCAGCTTCGGCAGGCAACCGAGGCTCAGCGCCATCGCGCGGAACTCGCGGCGCTGGAAGACGAGGGCAGTCGCAGGCTGGCCGAGCGCAATGCCCAGTTGGAGGCCGAGAGAGCCCGGGCTGCGGAGCTGGAGGGGCAGCGCCGGCAGTTGGCGTCGCAGTTGGAGAGGCAGGAGCAGCTTCTAGAGGAGCGGAATCGCGAATATGAGGCCATGCTCGGCGCGCAAAATAACGCCGCGCAAGCCGAGGAGCTGGAGAAACTCCGGGCGAATTACGCCCGTGAGCTGAAGTTAAAGTTGCAGCAGCACGCAGTTGACTATGAGGACCGCCTCAATCGTCGTGAAACTGAGCTCTATCAGCGCGCGACTGAAATTGTGGAATTGCGCGCGGAACTCAGTCGCCTGCGCGAACAGAATCGCGAGTTGCTGCTCAGTGGCGACAGCAAGATGCTGCAGGACATGTCGGAAAAGGGCGTGGTGTTTGTCGCCTATCATCCGGGTATAGAGCATCTGGTCATTGACCGCCAGGAAATGTCGGCTTATTTGCGCGACCCCCAGGCCTTCGCCGCGCAGCGCTGCGACGTTAGTCTGGAGCAATATCAACGCTGGCTGCAACACTACCGCTTACCGATTTGCCGCAGTCAGAATGCCGCGGGGGAATACTGCGGTCAACCGGTCGACAAGGTGATGCGACCCAAGCTATTTCGTGCCGGGGACAGCGACCGCTGCGCTGAGCACGGCGATGGCTGAGCCCCTTGTTCAGCCGCTGAGCAAGGGAGTTGATGTGCTTCGGCTGGATCGTTGTCACGGCCTGGCTCCGGGTAATAAATGGTTTAAGTTGCGTCGCAACATCGCCACTGCCACTGCGCAAGGCGCGTCGCAGCTGCTGAGCTTTGGCGGTGCCCATTCCAATCATTTGCACGCCCTAGCCGCCCTCGGCTTGGAGTTGGGCTGGCCAACGGCCGCATTTATTCGCGCCGACGCGGCGCAGAGCACCCCCTGTATGGATGATTTGCAGCGCTGGGGAATGCAGCTGCACCGCCTCAGTCGCAGTGAGTATCGTCGTCGTCACGATCCGGTGTTTGTGGAATCGCTGTTGCAGGGCTTTGAAAATCCCTACCTGATTCCCGAGGGGGGCGGCAATTTGGACGGTGCGCAGGGCTGTGCGGAGATCGCCGAGTTACTGCCGCGGCGCGGCGCTGACTATGCCTTGATTATGATCGCCTGTGGAACGGGTACGACCTTGGCCGGGCTGGCGGCCG
Organism: Spongiibacter sp.; assembly: GCF_041602295.1. Lineage (GTDB taxonomy): Bacteria > Pseudomonadota > Gammaproteobacteria > Pseudomonadales > Spongiibacteraceae > Spongiibacter. The sequence continues at coordinate 41,406 of NZ_JBFIGO010000018.1, forward strand.
GCGTCGCCGACGGCGTGCAATTGCTGGGGGTGCCGGTGCTCAAGGCGGAAGC
>NZ_JBFIGO010000019.1:0-36613 GCF_041602295.1 Spongiibacter sp.
CGTGCTGTTATCGGCAATGGGATCGCGCGGACCATAACCGGTGGAGCGAATACGGCTGGCTGGCACACCCTGGTTCATAAAGTAACGCGCCACACTGCCCGCGCGCTCCTCCGAAAGCTTCTGATTTGTTTGGAAGCTACCCGTGGAGTCCGTGTAGCCGTTAATTTGCATCAAGGTTTTATCAAACTCCTGGGTCACCAGTACCACGCTGTCCAGCACACTGGTAAAGCCGCCTTGAATCGCCGAACTGCCGGTATCAAAAGTGATATTGCCGGGCATAATCAGTTTGATGGTGTCGCCCACCCGCTGCACACCAACACCTGTGCCTTCCAGGCGCGCGCGCAACTTCGCTTCCTGGCGATCCATGTAATAGCCGTAACCGCCACCCGCAGCGGCTCCAGCGGCGGCGCCGATCAACGCGCCCTTCTTGCGATCGTCCTTACTGGACACCGCAGCGCCCAGCACCGCGCCACCCAGCGCACCCCAACCGGCACCCTTGGCAGTGTTACTGGCTTTTTCCTCACCGGTGTACGGGTCGATACTGCAGGCGGCCGCAAACAACGCCACCGTCATCAGCGCCGTCAAGCGCATCGCCTTTTGAATACGAATCATAAATCCCCCTGTCTCATTTAAACATCTGCCTTGCTACAGACTTTGATTTGATGATGGCACAACTTCTCCAGAAATAAACGGCGACTATTCACATCGCTCGCGATTAACCGCCGTTATGACAAGCTGATAGTAGACCTAGTTCAGCGGCGCCCGCCACTGACCATCGCTATCGGCATCCATATAAATCGGATTACTCAAGGCCAAAGGGGCCAAGCCCGGCAACAGCTGGCGATAACGCTCACCGGCACTGCCGCTGGCCTCGACCACCACCCAGCTGTCATTGTCGACCAACAACTCTACCACTTTGTGATCGTTGGCGGCGCAGCGCAGCTGGCGATAGATGCGGCCATTCACCCACACCGTCAGGCGGTCAACGTTCACCCAGGGGGCAGAGCGCAGCTGTATGTGCAACTCACCGCGACCGCCGGTAAACGTATCGCCTATGCCGCTGGACTGATCATCTCGCCTTAGGGTCAAGGCCATAAACGGCCCAGTGGTCATAAAACTGCGGCCCTCGGCCAGGGCCTGTACCATCGCCGACTCACTAATGGGCAGCGGCCCCGCGTCGGGTAAATAAATATAATTGCGCGGCATGGCCACATGTTGGCGCCGGCCGTGTGAGTCGCTATTGCCCGTCGCCCCGCGACGCGCCCCTTGATTAAGCAGCGAAAACCAGTCATCGCGCACCGCCTGATAAACCGCAAACTCACTGCCGTTAATAACTTCTAGCAAGTCGAAATCAATATCGCGCAGGCCGCTGACCGGATCCACACGCAACAGACTGCGGTTGGCGACACTATCCAGCGGCTGTTCCCGGTCGTACTCCCGGCCCACTGACAGGTGCTCGAAGAACGCCAGGTCCCTATCCAGAGGCGCCACCGAACGCGGGTGATTAAGCTGAAATAACGCCCCGGGAGCACGCGCCTTAATATCGGCGATCAACTCTCTCAGGCTGCGCCCCTCCACCTTCGGAATACCGCCGGCATACTCTTGCGGCCGGGCCTGCAACGGAAAAGCATTGCTGTGCCCCACCGTAAACGGCGCCGCACTGGTGTGCGCCATCCCGGTCAGCTCGCTGCCCACTATCAATTGCAAGCGCTCGGCCAAGCCCATCGCCGCCACCGCGCTGCGACCATCGACAATGCGGTTGTGCTCCGAGGCCACCAATAGCTCTGCCCCCTGCGCCGCGAAGCTGCGCAGACGTTCGGCCAGCGGCAGCGTGGCATCGAAACTGCTGCCACTGTGAACATGCAAGTCGGCACTGCGCCAGTGCTCACTGAACCAGGCTCGCTGCGGCGGCCTAATGGGCAGCTCGCTGCGCTCGCCGGCAACCACAGTCAGCAGGTATTCATCGACATCGTATTCGATACCACGCCCCACCAAGACGCGGTAATGGCCGGGCGGCAAATTGAGAGTGGTCGGATCCGAGGGCACACCGCCCAAGTCGACGCGATTCCCCTGATCCTCGTTGCGCAACTGCTCGCCGTCTATGGAAAACTCCAGCAAATCGCTGCCAAATTCCGGATCGGGAGTGCCATTAACACCAAAGAAGTACAGGCTCATCGCCACACCGCGCGGCAGCGCCAGCACCCCGTTGCGCTTGAACACCCAGCGCCCCGAGTCATTGCGGCTGTCAATCACCGACAACTCCCGCGCCTTGCGCTGGCCCCAGGGGGTCAGCGCCTCGACCCGCACGCGCTGCGCACGATCTGGCAAACGCACGCTGAAACTGCCGTCGGCATCGGGCCGCACCTGGGTCAACGGACGCTCATGGCGATCCCAAATACTGAAGGAAACCTGCGGATCACTGCTGTAACCGCGCAGCTGCGGACCGAGATAGATCTGATCAGTTACCGCCGCAACATCGCTGCGCTTGCCCACTAACATCTTAAAGCGCACTAGCAAACGCTCTTTCTGGCCGAGGTCCATAAACTGGTTTTGCAACATGGACAGCCAGTTAAGGCGCTCACTCTGAATCCACAACGGCCGGCTCATCCAACCGTGAAGGCTGTAATCGGGGAAAACTGCCAAGAAGGTCGGCAGCGAGCGACGCGTCCCCGAGGCCATTATCAGCTCGGCGCTTTGCAACTGCACACCGTAACTAATCCCGGCCTCGTAGGCATCACTGCCCACCATGATATTCCAATCCGCCGGCATCAAGCCGTTAATCAACGAGGCACTGTTGTGGCGATCAATATGCTTTTGGGCAAAGCCCAAGGTTGCCTCGGGGGCATAGCTGGACAGACTGAAGGGCGATAGCGCACGCTGTGAATACAGACTAAACAGGCCGCTCATACGCAGTGGGGCGCCGGACGCATAGCGGCTAATTTCCACCTCTACGTTCAGCGCCCGACTCCCCTCCGCCAAACGATAACGCACAATCTGCCGCAGGCCATCGCGCTGGCCCAGGGTAATAATCTGCGCGCCCTCGTCGCCGAGTTCAGCGCTGATGCGCTGCACCGGAATCGCCGTGTCCTTGCTGAGGCCAGTGAGAAAATTGGCATAGCTCCACTGGTCATCATCGCGATCACAGTAGCCCAGATCCACCAGACTGCCGCCGCCGCTAACAATGCCGGCATCGTGGTCGACATCGCTAATCGCCGCGCACAAGATGCCGTTGCTCAGCCACCAGTCGCCGACACCGGCAATGGCATCGGGGCCTCCGCGCGGATAGCTGTCCAGACGCGAAGCCAGCATTTGCTCGGCGCGCAACAGCGACGGCGGCGACTCGCCCTGCTCGAGGCGCGCCTCAGGCAAAAACTCCACGGCGTCCTCCGCCGCTTCCTGGGCGAGCAGCGGCATGGCCAGCGCGCCAGCCAAGGTCACCCCAGCGACAAGGCGGTGATGCATCGCCGCACTGCGCCCCAGAGCAAACCGGCTCAGCACCTATTGCACCCGTCCACCGCGCACACGGACATCGGTCTGCTCAGCGGGAAACTTGTTCATCAAAAAATCGTGGGCGGCGCGGCGCTGCAGCTCCGCCAGGGCAAATTGCGACTCCAAAAAAGTGTACACCGCCAGCGTATTAAGCCAGTGCTGACGAATCGGATTCATCGCCGGAGGCAGTGGCATTTGCGTACACAATTTGGGCTGTTCACCAAAAATCAGCCCCTCTTCGGCGCTGCCCAGCTGCCAGCTCCAATCCTCGTCCTCGGTTTTTTCCAGCCCCTGAGTCACCTGGTGACAGCCGATACTGTCGGGGTTTTCCAGCCAGCGCAACGCAGTCGCCACACTGGCGAAACCGGTGTGGGAGGCGCCGTCAATGCTCACTAAAATCGCGCCGGGAACACGCTCAGGGATATCGGCGGCATTCTCCGCATAGTCAATCATCGGATCATCCGGCGAGGCGATCATCATAAAGGGCAACTTTCGATGGCGAAAAAACGCCGGAGACAACATATAGCTGGGGCCGGCAATCGACACCGCTGCGGCAATGCGCGGATCATGTAGCCGCGGATGGTAGGCCACCAGGGTGGACGTCATGCCGCCCAGAGAGAGGCCGATGGCGGCAATACGCGACTCGTCAATATGCTGATAGAACTGGTTGCCCTGCTCCGCATTCCAGCTGAGCAATTGATCCAGCAGAAAGCTGATGTCAGCCGGCTGATTGACCACGTCTTTAACCAAAGGTCCACCCGGGGCATCAAAATGCGTCAGTGGATAATCCATGGCGGCGACAATATAGCCGTGACTGGCCAAATGCTCTGCGAGATAGCGGCCGCCGTTGCGGTCCGACATAAAGCCGTGACTGTAGATCACCAACGGCGCCTTGCCGTACATCGGCTCGGGAACCCAAATACGGGTCTTCAGCTCGCGCTGATCATCGCCGGCAAAGTCGCCATTGGCCTGCAGTGGCCGACTGCGATCTGCGAGGGTGATATCAAAATACGTCACCGCCTGCGGCCCCGGCTGCAACCACGTCGCCGACACCGAGTTCTCCGCCAGGGGAACGGGAATCGCAGTGAATTTGAACAGCGCCAGCGCCAGGCCGATAAGCGCGACAAGGATCAGAAGAATTTTCTTAAGCATACGCCGCTATCTTGCTGGAATTGAAAGCCTTAACTTAACAAGAGCGGGGGCTGGACTCCACTGGCAACACCGATAAAAACACAAAAACCGTCTCCGCGCCGCCGCCAGCCACAGGCCGGCGAGACCGCGAAGAGGGGCTTCGGGAATTAATGCTCGACAAAGGCGCGCTCAATGACATAGTGGCCGTATTCTCCCGCGCGGGTCTCGCGAAAGCCCTGCCCCTGCAACAACTGACAACTGTCCTTGAGCATTGCCGGACTGCCGCAGAGCATAAAGCGATCGGCATCGACGCTCAGCGGCGGCAAGCCGATGTCCGCCATCAGCTTGCCACTGCGAATCAAATCGGTAAGCCGCCCGGTGTTGTCGTAGTCCTCACGGGTAACCGTAGGGTAGTAAATCAGCTTGTCACGCAGGATGTCGCCAAAATATTCCTGCTGGGGCAGGTGCTCGCGTATCAACTGCTGATAAGCCAACTCACTCTGATAGCGCACCCCATGAGCGAGAATCACCTTGTCGTACTGCTCGTAGATCTCCGGGTCCTTAATAATGCTGAGAAAGGGCGCCAGCCCGGTACCAGTGGCCAGCAGGTAGAGATTGCGACCCGGCAGCAAATTATCGGCGATCAACGTGCCCGTGGGTTTGCGACTGATCAGAATCTCATCGCCGACCTGAATTTTTTGCAGCCGCGACGTCAGTGGGCCATCCGGCACCTTGATACTGAAAAACTCCAGCTGCTCCTCGTAATTGGCGCTAACGATGCTGTATGCACGCATCAGTGGCCGCCCCTCACGCTGCAAACCAATCATGGTGAAATGGCCATTTTTAAACCTGAACGAGGGATCGCGACTGGTTTTAAAACTGAACAGCGTATCGTTCCAGTGATGCACACTCAGTACCCGCTCAGAAATAACATTGCTCATGGCTCGCTCCTAGTGCCGCAACCCTGCGGCGCAAACTCAACATTTGCAGTCACTGTACGGGGCAACTATCATATCGACAAAACAATTTATTCTAATTTAAATAATCGGCAAAACTGATATGCACTACACCCTCAGGCAACTCGAAGTCTTTCTGGCCGCCGCCCACACGGAAAATATCACCCGCGCCGCCGAACAGCTGTCAATGTCCCAGTCGGCGGCGTCCAGTGCCCTCAAAGATCTGGAAAAACAATTTTCCATTCAACTCTTCGACCGCATCGGCAAGCGACTGCAGATCAATGAACTGGGCCGCGCCCTGCGACCCCAGGCCGAGGCCCTGCTCGACCAGGCTCAGGCGCTGGAGCAGGCACTGCGCCAACACGATCGGATAGGCGAGCTAAAAATTGGCGCCACACTGACCATTGGCAACTACCTGGCGGTCGACCTCATGGCCGACTTTATCCAGCGCCACCCCAGTGCCAGCGTCAAGCTGCACGTTGCCAATACCGAGGCAATCAGCCAGCAAGTCCTTAATTTCAAGCTGGATATGGGATTGGTGGAAGGCGAATTGCAGCACCCCGACCTGGAGGTGACAAAGTGGCGAGACGACGAACTACAGGTGTTTTGCAGCCCCGAGCACCCTCTGGCGAGCAAGGCCACACTGAGCGACAAGGAACTCATCGAAGCCCAGTGGATACTCCGCGAGCCTGGCTCCGGCACCCGCCAGGCCTTTGATCGGGCCATGCACGAGCTGCTACCGAAAATGGATATCCGCCTGGAACTGCAGCACACCGAAGCCATCAAGCGTGCAGTCGAAAACGGTCTGGGCATTGGCTGCCTGTCACGACTGTCTCTGGCCGGCGCCATCGACAGCGGCCGGGTGGTCGCCCTGCCGACGCCCAGCCGCGATCTGCGCCGCCATTTCTACTTCATTTTGCACCGTCAGAAATACCGCAGCGAGGGCATTATCCGCTGGCTGGAACTGTGCCGGAACAGCTGATTAACCGCCGGCCAACTCCAGCTCAACCTGCTTGGCAAAGCGCCGCGGCCGGGGCAGTATCAGCAGCGCCGATACCGAACACAGGGCCATGGTTACCGTCATCGGCCACAGCTGTTCACTCACAAAGCGTGTCGACAGGGCACTGATCAGCGCACTGATCAGGTACTGGCCACTGCCCAAGAGCGCCGAGGCAATACCGCTGTGCTGCGGGAAGAAGTGCAGGCAACAGGCCTGGGAATTGCCCATCACCCCACCCAGTGCACCGACACTCAACACCACCAATATCACCACCAACCACAGCGGCGGATTAAACGCCGTGGCCACCAACAAGCCAACGCAGGCAAGGCTTTGCAGAATCACCGCGCCATAGAGTATGGCCGCCGCCGGCAGGGTATTGAGCAAGTAGTTATTGACACGGTTACCGATCGCCAAGGTAATAATATTGGCGGCGAACAATATCGAAAATACCGTTTCGCTCTGACCGTAGTGTTCGATATACACCACCGAGGAGTTGACCAAAAAACTCATCATCACCGCAAAAGTCAGCCCCTGGGCCAGCAGGTAGCGCATCGCCACCCGGTGACTCAACACATAGCGATAGCGCTGCCGCAAACTCTGCGCCGGCCCCGGCGGCGCCGCGCGCTCGGGAATATGCAAAAATCGCCAGGTGGCAAACAACACCAGTGAGCCGTATACCGCCAGCGCCACAAACACCGCTCGCCAGCCACTAAGGGTGTACAGCAACGTACCCAGGGCCGGGGCGATGGCCGGCGCAAAGATGGTAATCAGAGCGATCAACGCAAACAGCTTGGCAGTCGCCTGCCCCTCGGTATTGTCGCGAATGATCGCCGGCACCACCACCGAGGCAAAACCACCCCCCACCGCCTGTAATACCCGTGCCAGCCAGAAAACACCCAAGCTTTCGGCGCTCGCCAGTACCAGGCTGGCCGCAAAGAACACCGCCAGACCCATGAACAGTACCGGCCGGCGCCCCCAGTAGTCACTGAGCGGCCCACCACAAAACTGACCGAGACTGAGTCCCAAAATATACAAACTCACGGTCACCGCCAGCTGCTGCACCGGCACGCCAAAATCTCGGGCAATAGCCGGAATCGTGGGCAGATAGAGGTCGATAGCCAGCGGCGACATGGCAAACACCGAGGCCAGCAGGAAGGTCATGGGTAGGGAGAAGGCGCGGGAATTCATCTGGGCTCCAAATAGCTTTCCAGAAAGATAATAACTGGAAACTAGCTTTCCAGCAAGATAACATCCCACTAACCCTATGCCTTTGGAGACATCACCTTGGACGACCGGCGCATCAGCATTGCCGAGCTGCGCACGCAGCAACGCCACCACTGGCCCCAAGCCTATCGCAACAGCCAACCGGCCGTCTTGTGACTGCTGCGCGCCGCCGACGACTACCTGCGGCTGAGCAGCGAACAGCTGCAAAGCCTGTCGCTACTGCCGGCAGAATTCGACGTACTCGCCGCCCTCAAGCGCCAGGCCCCGCCCCACTGCATCAGCCCAACCGCGCTGTGCCAAGCGCTGCTAATGAGCAGTGGCGGCCTGACCAAGCTACTCAAGCGACTCGAGCAGGCCGGTCTGGTCTCTCGCCCCGCCAATCCCGACGACGGCCGCAGCCAATTGGTTCAACTCAGTGAGCTGGGGGCGCAGCGCGCCGAACAAGCCATGGCACGCCTGTGCAGCCTACAGCAGCAGTGGCTGTCGCCACTGGATCGCGCGCAGTGCGATCAACTCGACCAGCTTCTCGACGCACTGATCGGCGACCGCGCCCCTCCCAAGACTTAAAATTGCCAGCGCAGCGTCCAAAAAAAGTCCACTTGCTGGCGCTCCAGGCGCGGCTCGTCGTCGACATCTTCGGCGAGAGGCGTCGCCGCCAAAATTTGCATATGCAGGCCGATGCCGCTGTCGACAGAGAGACTCAGACCGATATCTGCCAAGCTTTGCCAGTCGGCCAGCTCGTCAGTGCTGTCGTGAAAACGCGCCGCGCCATACTCCACAAACAACGCCGGCCGCAGGCTGACACCGCGCCAGCGATAGTGCTGCTGCAGGGCGATATTGGCCAACAGCCCATCGTCCCCGACCAAGGTACCCGGCAGCCAAGCCGACAGACTGCCGCCGCCACCGAGCACCCACTGCTGCTGCTGCGGCAATTGCACGTCATCGGCCCACTGCCCCTGCAGCGAGGCCCGCAACTCGCTGCGCTCGTTCAGCGCCCAGTTCAGCGCCGCCTTCGGCTTAAGGGTCACAAACTCGGCGCTGCGCCGACCAATTCCCACCCCGGGCTCGGGGTCACTGGCAAAGCTGCCATCATCATCACTGAGCCCCACCTCTGCCGCCAACTCCACGCGCGCAAACGCCGCCCGCTCAAACCAAGTTTCGCGCAAGGTATAACGCAGTCCTAATTCCAGCGCCGCATAGCGCTCGTCGAGCAAGGCGCCGTCGCCCGCCTGGGGCTCGATGCGCGAGTCGACATAGGACAGGCGCTCAAAAACATTCAAGCGCCGCAGCGGATTGCTATACAACAGTTGTTCACCGCGCACACTCAGCTGTTGAATCTCGGCATCCAGCGCCACCGTACTGAGTTCCGTCTGCACCGGACAGTTGACCAGCGGCGGCAAGCAAAGCCCGCCCCCACCACTCGCCGTTGTCTCCAGCTGCGGGCTGCGCTCATAACGAATGTGCGACAACTCAAGACCATAGAGGCCATAACGCAATGGCTGATCAAACGACAACTCCACCTGCTGGTAATCATCGCCGTCACCGGTTTCTCCCCAGTCGCTAATCGCTGCCTGATAACCGCCGCGCAACTGCGCGCCGTTGGCAAAGCGCTGACTGCCCGCCAAGCGAGCGAAGTAACGCCCCAGAAAGCGACTGCCCTGATTATTCAACTCCAGCTCAACATCGGTGGCGCGATAATCAGCGGCGGGGCGCTCAATAAAGTCGAGAATCACCTCGCCATCCGCGTGCAGCTCGTAACTGATACTGTACTCTAGCCCGGCACGCTCAGCGTAGAGTGTTGCCGGCACCCTGGCGCGATCAAACTCGTCCAACTGCAAGTTGGCATCACCGACCAAGCCATCAAAAAAATGGGTGAGCCGCGGGTTCCCGCGCAGCCCTTTCAAGCGGCTTTGACCAACAATTACCGTGACCGTATCGCCGAGGCGAAAATACCGCAGCGACACCAGCAACTGCCCCATATTGTAGTAATGGCGACTCAGCGCAGTGATCGCCGCAGACGGACTATCCGCCTCAGCCAGCAGTTGCTGTAGCTGTTCCGTCGTTAAATAGGGCGCTTGTTGAACGCGCAGCAGCACACCGTTGATACGCCGTGCAACGTAGCTGCCGCGATATTGACTGGCCTCTTCAATTTGCTCCTGGGTGGCTAGCTGCGGCGGCATTACCGGCGGCAGGTCAATGGCCATGAATGTACTCCTTAACGCAATAGGCGGGGCTGGTGGGGGGTTAGTTAGACAGCAGACGCAGCTCAACACGGCGGTTGGCCGCATAGTCATCGACGCGCAGCGGTTGTGACTCACCGTAGCCGCGGGCGCGAAGGCGCTCGCCGGCAATGCCGGCGGCCTGCAGATACTGCATCACCGCGCCAGCGCGGCGCTCCGACAGCCGCAAATTATACGCCGCAGTGCCACGGGCGTCGGTATGACCGGCGATTTCCACCACCGCCAACGGACTGCCTTGCAATACCGCTGCGGCACGATCCAATACTAGTCGGCTGGCCACCGACAACTGCCAGCTGTCGGTGTCAAAATTTACACCGTCCAGGCGCAGTGGCACTGCCTCATCGAGGTGGCAGCCATTGGCCATTACCCGGCGCTGCGGCGGCGTGCTGCGACACTGATCATCGCGATCGCAAATACCGTCGCCATCACCATCGACGCAATCCTGTTGACGCGCCTGGATATAGCTAATGCGATAACGGGGATCGGGCTGCGCGGGCCGCTGCAGTGCCGGCTGATCACCGGCTGCCGCCAGCGGCCCATTAATAACCGCGCGGCGCGCTGGCGCATCCATCTCCGCCAGCTGCTCACGCGCGAGCGGCGACATCCCCAGACCGCCCTCCTCCGCCGGCGCCGCGGCCAACGGGACCGTCGACATGCTCCCGTCCAGCGCAATCACCGCATCGTCCAGCGCCAACCCCGTGGCCACACTGACATCGCTGAGCAGCGGCAATAAACCCAGGGAACGGCTCAGCTCGGCCAACAACCCAGCCTGGACCGGCAGACCCACAACAGAGACAAAGGCACCGACAGCAAAGGCGGCGCGATAACGATAAATTCGGCTTGGCATGAAACCACTCTTGTAATTAGCAGCCCAGCGCTAAAATGTAGCACCGGACTGCGGCATTATGCGTCAATCTACACAAAATGGCAGTTATCCGTCACTCAACAGCTGTCGCTTAGCCGCGCTAAACTCCTCATCGGAGAGACTACCGGCGCGGTGCATTGACTCCAACTTTTGCAATTCGTCAGCCAGGGCCGTCGGCGTAGGCGCCTGCGCAGGCAGCGTGTCACTGAGCCCCAGCCACTGCCCCAATTTGCGAAAAATCCGCGCGATACCCCGCCACAGTTTGGGCAGCAACCAAATTAACAGCAAAATAAACACGACAAACAACAGCAGAAAAATCACCGGGTGGTTCAACGCCAGCCACAAGCCGCCCAGCACTGCGACGTCCTCACCGACCGAGGCCGCCCAGTTGCTTACTGGCTCCGGCGAGGTGTTGATCAACATCCGGCTACTCGCCTTGGCGGCGTGGGTCACCGACGTCACCGACCCCCCGACGATCCCCGCCGCCAACTGCAGCGCCGGGCTGACATCACCGACGGTATTCGCCGCCAACAGCGCCCCGGCGGGAATCCGCACAAAGGTGTGCAAGGCATCCCAGCCGGTATCCACCCCGGGGATCTTGTCCGCAAAAAACTCCACACCATACATCAAGCCGGCGGCCATAATGACCGCCGGATCCTGCACCACCTGCAAATTCTCCGGCAACACCACGCCACCGCTGGCACCCCCTAGCCCCAGCACCAAAATCGCGGCATACAGATTTAAACCACTGGCCCAGGCCACCCCCATGGTCAGTGAAATCAAACTCACTAACTGCTGATATTCATCCACCTCAACACTCCTCGCCCAAGCGGCGCAAAAAAACCAGCGCAATTACCACCGTGGTCAATTCAAAGGCCAAGGCGCCAAACGTATAGGCCGCCGCCGCGCCATCCACCGCCAAACCCAGCAAACGCCCGGCGCCAATACCGGCGCAAACCACCACCTGCATGAACAACACCGGCCGCTGCCACGCCGGCCGCCAGCACGCCGCAGCCGTTACCGCGGCAATCGCCAGCTCCAAGCCGCCGTACATGGCACGCAGCTCAGCGGTCGCCACGGCACCGTCGGCCGACACACCAGCGTAGCCTGCCAGCAACTCGGGACGAACCAGCAAAACGGCGCCGATTCCCCCCCAAAATGCCGCCAAGTACAACAAAAACACCCGCAACATCCCCGCCCTCCCAGTATTCACTGACCCCAAGCGTCAACCAATTCGACCGGAACGGTCAATCGCTTTTAGCGAGAAGCGATTAGTATCGTCAGTCTAGCGTGGAGGACAGCAATGTCGACAATGGAAAGCTACCCGGATAATCCGAGCTACGGCAGCGGCAGCTTTCGCCGCCGCATTCGGCTGCGCGCCAGTGACACCGAGGTGCTCGCCGAACTGGAAGACCACAACCACGGTTTTCGCCTGCGCCTGCAACACGATGGCCAACAGGTAACCACCATCGATGCCGAGACACTGCGCATTCCCTTCAGCACCTGCCCCGGCGCCGTCAAGCCACTGCGCGAACTGTGCGGACTGCCCATTACCGAAGACAGCCAACAGCTCATCGCCAACAGTAAACCCAGCGCCAACTGCACTCACCTCTACGACCTGAGCCTGCTGGCCATCGCGCAAGCGGCACGCGGCCCCGGCGAGCGGCTATACGACATTTGTATCAGCGATGAAACCGACGAGCAGCCCAGCGCAGCGGAAATTCGCCTTGACGGCCAGCTGCTGCATCGCTGGCTGTGTCGCGACTGGTCTATTGTTGAGCCGGCCGAGTTGGCCGGCAATGTGCTGTACAAGGGCTTTACCACCTGGGCGAATGCCGCCTTCAGTGGCGAGGCGCAACGCGCCGCCTTCGCCCTGCAAAAAGGCTACTTTGTCGCCAGCGCACGCCGTTATGATCTCGACGCCATGGCCGGGGAAGCCGCCAACGACGCACGGGAGATAATGTACGGAGCCTGTTATACCTACACCTCCCCGCAAATTGAACAGGCACAGCGCCTAGCCAGTAGCGTGCGCGATTTCAGCGACACGGCGGAACAGCTGCTCGAGTTCAGAGTCGATGGCTAGGCAAATGGGGGCAGCGCTCAATAAGCACAGTAATAAGCACAAATACGAATACTGTGACATTGTGGCGCAAACTATAGTTAAACCATACCACGAACAAGCGGCCGCTAACGCCGACTGTACCCCCCGACGTCTCCATAGTAGTACCCCCACTTGGCACCCAGACTTTGGGTGCTTTTTTTATGCCGGCGCACTAACTACTCGACAACAGCAGCGCCTTCGACCGCGGGCAAATTCTGCGGAAGCCACCAGCCTCATTACGCACAACTACGAATATTTTGCCCCGGCAGCGAGCGCTACAGTGGAACCATCCTCAGCGATGCCGGCCCAGCAGTCCGCCGACCATCGTAGACGTCTCCATAGTAGCACCCCCGCTTGGCACCCAAATTTTGGGTGCTTTTTTTATGCCGGCGAATTGCCATCAATCCAGCAGAAAGACCAGCGACAACCGCGCCGACACCGTCTCGCTACCCAGCAACATAGGGGCATCCGCACGGCCCTTGGCCTCCATCATCAGTGCGCGCGGCGCCAGCGGCACTACTGGCGCGGCACCGGCATCCACACGATACACCTTGCCGAGTTGGCGACCGACATTCGCCGCCAACAGCGCCGCCCGCTGACGGCCATCGGCCAAGGCGGCAAGCAGCGCGCGCTCGGCCAACACCTCGCGGTCGGACACGATAAAACGCACTTCACCCAACTCGCTGACTCCCGCTGCCACCAGGGCGTCGACCAAGGCCCCATAACGGCTCAAATCGGCCAGCGTTATATCGACCTGGCGCACCAGCCGCTGACCGCGCAAGCGGCGCTTGCCATCTTCCCAGCTATAGTCCGGGTGGACGAGAATCTGCGAAGCGCGAATTGCCGTATCATCAACACCTTGTTGGCGGGCCGCGCGCAGCACCGCCGCCACCCGGCGATCCACCTCAGCCTTCGCCTCTGCGGCCGTATCGCGCGTCTCAGAGACCTGCAAGTGCAATTTGGCGATGTCGGGCAGAGCCTCGACTTCTCCGTAGCCTTGGACCACGATATGGGCGCCATCGGGCAGGGCCGACGCCATCAGCAAGGGCGACAGCAACAGGTTCAGCAAGACAACGTTTATCAGCTTCATGGGAAGGGGTTTCCTTTAGATAATCCATCCTTAGTTACACTGGCAACAGGCTTGCCAGCCAATAATTACGACACGCGCCAGACGCGATGTCACTGACACTCACCAAGCGGGAGAAACACAATGAACAGCCAGGTTGACAACAGCGCAGCTGACAACATTCAGCGCCTTCTCACCAAGCAGCGCACGGCCTATATTGCCGAAGGCGCGGTTAGCGCCGACACACGCATTGACCGCCTGCAGCGTGCCATCGATCTGATTTTCGACAACCGCGAGGCCATCGTCGACACCCTCAGCGCCGACTTCGGCCACCGCAGCAGCCACCAGTCATTGATGTCTGACATCTACGCCACTATTGAGTGCCTCAAACACAGCAAAAAGCACGTTAAAAAGTGGATGAAAACCGAGAAGCGCAAAGCGCCATTCCCCATGAACTTACTGGGCGGCAAAGCCCGCGTCGAATACCAGGGCAAGGGTGTTATCGGCATCATCGGCACCTGGAACTTCCCGGTTAACACCATTTTTTCACCGCTGGCTGGCGTCCTGGCCGCCGGCAACCGGGCAATGATCAAGTGTTCAGAAGTCACGCCAAAAACCGGCGAGCTTATCGAGCAACTGGTCGCCAAGTATTTTAAAGAAGATGAGCTTGTCGCCATCAATGGCGGCCCCGACGTCGGCGCAGCGTTTTCTGCGGCTCCTTTCGACCATATTATTTTTACCGGCGCCACATCGATCGCCCGCCACATCATGCGCGCCGCCGCTGACAACCTCACCCCGGTAACGCTGGAGCTGGGCGGCAAGTCACCGGTCATCATTGGCGACAGCTATCCCATTGAAGAGGCCGCCGAACGCATCATCAACGGCAAAACCCTCAACGTCGGCCAAGTTTGCCTGTCACCAGACTATGTCTTTGTCCCCGAGGCCAAGCTGGAAGGCTTTGTCGAGGCCGTCACCAAGCACCTGGGCACGCTGTTCAGCTCCCTGCTGAACAACCCCGACTACACCTCTGTCGTTAACGACCGGCACTTCCAGCGCCTGCAGGGCTACTTGGCCGATGCCCGCGAACAGGGCGCTGACGTTCGCGAATTCAATCCCGCCGGCGAGGACTTCAGCCAACAAAACGGCACCCACAAATTGCCCATGACACTCATCGTCAATCCCAGTGACGAGCTGAAAGTCATGCAAGAAGAGCTGTTCGGCCCCATCCTGTGCATCAAAAGCTATCGTCAGCTCGGCGACTGCCTGGACTACATCAACGCTCGCCCGCGCCCCCTGGCGCTCTACTATTTCGGCAAAGACGCAGCCGAGCAGCGCCATATTCTCGACCACAGCATCAGCGGTGCGGTGACCATCAATGACGTGATTTTCCACGTCAGCTGCGAAGACCTGCCCTTCGGCGGCATCGGCCCCAGCGGCATGGGCAATTACCACGGTGTCGACGGCTTCCGCACCTTCAGTCACGCCAAGGCGGTGTACAAGCAGAGCAACATCAACTTCCAAAAACTCGGCGGCATGCTACCCCCTTATGGCGAAAAGGCCGACAAGACCCTGAAGGCGATGATTCGCAAGTAAATTGCCATACCGCGGCCGCCAGCCGGCGGCCGCCATTTCTCCCCAAAAATTTCACTTCTCTATTTTGTTACTGTGCGCGCATAATCCGCGCGCTGTGCTAGGGTCATCTAAATAATGGCCTCACACGATGTATTGCCCGGTAAAAGGAACGCACATTGACAACGACAGAATCAACCCCGGTAGTACTCGGCTGGCGCGAGTGGATTAGCCTGCCGGGACTCGGTATTGCGCACTTAAAGGCCAAGGTCGACACCGGCGCACGCAGTTCTTCGCTGCACGCCTTCGACATCCAGAAAGTCGAGCAGGACGGCCAGGCTTGGGTAGAATTCAAGGTCCACCCACACCAACATGACAACGAACAAACGGTCAGCTGTCGCGCGCCGCTCAAAGACTACCGACAAGTTACCGACTCCGGCGGCCATCGCAGCATGCGCTATGTGATCGAAACCGAGATGCAGCTGGGCAACGAAAATATCATCGCCGAAATCACCTTGGCGGATCGCTCAGACATGCTGTTTCGCATGCTGATCGGCCGCACGGCAATGACCGGCCGCTATGTCGTTGACCCCAGCCGCTCCTACTGCGTCAGCCAACGCCCGCGATAAACTACTGACCGCCCACAACAGCGCACACCCTGTTCAAAAGAGTCGCAGCCATGAGAATTGCCATTCTGTCCCGCAACCGCCGCCTGTATTCCAGCCGCCGCCTCGTTGAAGCCTGCCAGGAACGCGGCCACGAAGTGCGGGTACTCGACACCCTCAAATGCTATATGGAACTCAGCTCCGACGAACCCGCCGTTTGGTACAAGGGGGAAAAATTGCAGGGCTTTGACGCAGTCATTCCGCGCATAGGCGCCTCTATCACCACCTATGGCCTGGCGGTCATTCGCCAGTTTGAAATGATGGGCACATACAGCCTGACCGAGTCCGTGGCGCTGGGCCGCTCTCGCGACAAATTGCGCGCCCTGCAACTGATGTCCCGGAAAAAGATCGGCATGCCGGTCACCAGTTTTGCCCACGATGTGCACAATACCAAGGAGCTGATCAAACTGGTTGGCGGCGCGCCGGTGGTGGTAAAACTGCTGGCCGGCACCCAGGGCCGCGGCGTAGTGCTCGCCGAAACCGCCAAGGCCGCTGAGAGCGTCATCGACGCCTTCCGCGAACTCAAGGCCGACTTCTTGGTGCAGGAATTTATCAAAGAGGCGGGCGGTTCCGATGTGCGCTGCCTGGTCATTGGCCGCCGCGTCGTCGCCGCCATGCAGCGCACCGCCGCCAGTGGTGAATTCCGTTCGAACCTGCATCGCGGCGGCAGCGCCGAACTGACCAAACTGACCCCGGCCGAGCGCGCGACAGCCGTCAAGGCCGCGCAGATTATGGGGCTGAACGTCGCCGGCGTCGACATTCTGCGCTCTTCTCGCGGGCCACTGGTCATGGAGGTTAACTCCTCTCCCGGACTGGAAGGCATCGAACACGCCAGCCGCAAAAATGTCGCCGGCGAGATCATCAAATTCATTGAAGAAAATGCCGCGCCCAATAAAAACAAAACCCGCGGCAAAGGTTAGGCAGAGAAGCGGTGTACAATTAACGATCGGATGATTTCGGAGAGCCGCCGAGTGACAGAGCAACAAGGTCCACAGAAAGCCCGCCGCAGCCGGCGTATTCCCCCCAAAAAAGTGGTTATCGCCGGCACAGAGATCACCCCCGGCAGTCGCCAACAAATCGACTTGCCGGTAGCCAAGCTCTACACCCACACCGAGCTGTCGATCACTATAAAAACCGTGCGCGGCAAGCGCGAAGGGCCAACGCTCTTCGTCAGCGCCGCGATTCACGGCGACGAAATCAACGGCGTAGAAATTGCCCGGCGGCTACTGCAACACCGCGCGCTCCGATCATTGCGCGGCACACTGGTTACCATTCCTGTGGTCAACGTCCACGGCTTTCTCAACAACAGTCGCTACCTGCCCGACGGCCGCGACCTCAACCGCAGCTTCCCCGGCTCGCCGAAAAGCTCGCTGGCCGGACGGGTCGCCCACAGTTTTTTTAATGACATCGTCAAGCATTGCGACTACGGCATCGACCTGCATACCGGCGCGCGCCACCGCGGCAACCTGCCGCAAATTCGCGCCGACCTACAAGACGAGCGCACCCGCGCCATGGCCGAGGCCTTTGGCGCCCCCGTGATGCTGCACGCCAAAACCCGCGACGGTTCGCTGCGCGCCATTGCCAGCGACCAAGACATTCCCATCCTGCTGTACGAGGCCGGTGAAGCGCTGCGGTTTGACGAAGTGGCGATTCGCGCCGGCGTATCCGGCATCATCAATGTTATGCGGCAAATCGGCATGTTGCCGGCATCGCGCAGCAAGCGTGTGCGCCGCACGCCGATGGTAACCGACCAATCGTTCTGGGTGCGCGCCACGGTAAGCGGGGTCTTGCGCGCCCTGGTGCCGCTGGGCGCCTTTGTAAAAAAGGGGGAGATTATTGCCGTTATCTCCGACCCCATCGGCGACAGCGACAGCGATGTAGAAATTTGCGCCAGCGATGCCGGCATTGTTATCGGCCGCACTTACCTGCCGCTAATCTACGAGGGTGACGCCCTGTTTCACATCGCCAAGTACAAGGCCGACATCGAAGAAGCACTCAAGCATTACAACGCCTTTATGGAAGCCTTTGAGCCAGAGCCCTACCCCCAGGCGCCCGGCGAAGACCCGCCAATCGCCAGCTAACGCGGCAGCGGCGGGCCCTGGCAGTGACTGTCCATAAATTCCAACATCAACTGCAGGTACTCTTTGCGGCCGAAATGCATAACGTGATTGCCAGGGAACCAGTGCAGATGACTGTCGGGCCAATGCGCGTGCAGCAAGCGCACAAAGCGCGGCGGCGTAAAGCGGTCACCTGCACCGCCAATAATCATCACCCGCTCCGGGTCGAGCAGGGGCTGATAGCTCAGCGGACTGTGAATGGCCATGCCGCGGCGAAGATCCATTGCACTAAAGCCTGAGCGCCGCTCAATCAGCTCCATAAAGGTGTGTGTCGGCTGCCAGCTGCGGATAGTATCCACCGGCGCCACCAACGGCGAGTTGGGGATACAAAATGCCAGACGGGGCTCCACCACTGCCAACAGCGCACTGAGGTAGCCACCCAGGCTCAATCCTGAAATACCGATGTGGGGTGCCCCGCGACGCTGCAGAAAATCAACCAACACCCGCAGGTCGCAAATGGACTGCAGCATACCCTCGGTCATCTGCGCAAAGCCGTGGCTGAACAAGCCCTGACCACTGAACAGGGAGCAGCGCTCAGCCCGCTCGCCGTGAAAAGGGATCGTGAACAGCGCGATATCGTAGCCGCGCTGATAAAACCAAGGCAGCGAGAAGAAACGGCTGTTGAAGTCGTAGTCGCTGGCCACAACGCCGTGAACAAAAATCAGTGTACGCCGCGGGCCATCCGGATGACTCCAGTATTGCACCTGCGCCCGGCGGTTGCGTTTATTCGCCAGATAACTATCCGCCATATCCGGATTCAAGGGCTCAAATGGGCTGTCAAAGCTCAGCTGCAAGGTCGGCACCCGCTTGCGCCAGCGGCCCCTGCGCACCAGCTGCTCCCCCTTCACCTGGGTATCGGGCGGCGCGATAAACACCTTGTTGACATCGCGCTGCTGGGCTAGGCCGGCATAAAAATCCATAAAGCGCTGCTCGTCGGCCAAGGCCTGGGGGCGCAGCAACAGCTTGGGCAATAACGAGGCACTGATCGCGCTACCCAAAGCCGTGCGCAGCACGCGATCAACCGCCGCCGTACCATAGACCTGCAGCGGCGACTCGCCATCCAGTTCGGTGCCGTCGGACTGGCTGTAAAAATCTTCCGGAAGACTCAGCCACCAGGGCGGCATTTCATTGACTGTCGGCTGGCTAGGTTCAGTCATTGTTATCCTTATTCCACGCAGCAAAGTTTTCCTGTTTGTATCACATTGCCCACAAAATGACAGTCCGCGGGCGCCAGTGGCGCTACTTTCGCGATGTGACAACACTTGTTCGCGGCTCACTCGCCGCCTAAGCTGGGCACTCAAATCACAGGTTGCCCCCATGCTAGAACAGGAACTGCAGGAATTTCTCGACTACCAGCGCAATGTCCGGCGGCTGTCCCCCCACACGGTGGAAGCCTACCGGCGCGACCTGGCGCTGCTCGGCGACTTTTGCCAGCACCAGCAATTGCACAGCAGCCATCAACTGGACCCCGGCCATATTCGCCAGTTCATCTCGACAAGGCGCAGCCAACTCGCCTCTCCGGCCAGCATTCAACGCCTGCTGTCATCGCTGCGCAGCTTTTACAAACACCGCATGCGCTACCACGGCGCTACCGCCAACCCAGCCGAGGGCATTGCCGCACCGCGCCGCGGACGACCGCTGCCCAAAACCCTGGGCGCAGATACCGTGGCACAGCTGTTACGCTTTCCTGGCAACGAACCCATCGATCTGCGCGACCGCGCCATGATGGAACTGTTTTATTCATCCGGCCTGCGTCTCGCCGAACTCGCCGCCCTGGACCTTGACGACATAGCCCTGAACGAGGCGCTGGTGCAGGTCACTGGCAAGGGGCGCAAAAGCCGCAACTTACCCGTTGGCTCAATTGCCATCAAAGCGCTGCGCAACTGGCTCAGATTGCGCCCCGACAGCGACACTCCGGCGCTTTTTCTCAGTGCCCGCGGCAGCCGCCTAAGCCACCGCGCCATCCAGAGCCGCATTAAATTGCGCGCCCGCCAACAAGGCATCGCCGAGAACCTTCACCCCCATATGCTGCGCCACTCCTTCGCCAGCCACCTGCTGGAATCGAGTGGCGACCTGCGCGGTGTTCAAGAACTGCTGGGACACGCGAATTTGTCGACAACCCAGGTATATACCCACCTCGATTTCCAACACCTCGCCCAGGTCTACGATCAAGCTCACCCCAGGGCGGGGCGCAAAAAGCGCAAGGAATAAAACCCTATGAGCCGTATTCGCGCCATCAGCTTTGACCTCGACGACACCCTGTGGCCCAGCGGCCCCGTACTGGAAGCCGCCGAGGGTATTTTTTACCAACAGCTGGAGAGCTTGGCACCGCGACTCGTCGCCCGCTATTCCGCCCAGGCACTGCGTCAACAGCGTCTGGCGCTGTTGCGGGAACAGCCGGCGCTGCGCCACCAAATCAGTGAATGGCGCCGCCTCAGCCTCGAAATCGCCTTGCGTGACTGCGGCTATGGCGAGCAAAGTCAGCGGCTGGCCGCCACCGCCTTCCAGCACTTCATCGAAGCCCGCCAGCAAGTACAACTGTACGACCACGTCGAGAGCGTGCTCGCCGAGCTCAGCACACACTATGTGTTGGTGAGTTTAACCAATGGCAATGCCGATCTACTGCGCCAGCCCTGTAGTCGTCACTTCCGCGCCTGCCTCAAAGCCGAGGATATTGGCACTAGCAAACCGGAAGCCGCCGCATTCCATGCGGCATTGGCGGCAGCGGACTGCAGCGCCGAAGAATTGCTCCACATCGGCGACCACCCCCGCGACGATATCGACGGCGCTAAGGCTCTGGGGCTAAAAACCGTGCAGGCACTGATGCCGGGCAGCGAGCGACCGCGGCACCTCGGCGCCGACGGACATTTTAGCGACTGGCGGGAGTTGCCGGCGCTGCTGCGCCAGCTCGACCAAGACGTTTAAAAGCTGTCCTGCTCGTTGTCACTGAGGCCACTGCGCATATGGGGCTCCAGCTCAGTAATGTGACCGCCGTGGGCTAAAAATTCTTCGACATCGCGGGCCAGCTGCTCGCGCATTCGGTCATGACTGGTCATCGCCATACCGTCGTATTGGCGGTCCTGCCCAGCACTATTATTACCACGTATCCTGGAACCCATATCACTACCCTCCGCTCCGGAGAACAATCATTCGCAGTGTTTTATACTGCACCGGGCAAAAGGCTGACAAGGCGCTTATTAGGCTTTTTAGCTATGTTGGAATCACCCGTGAACACAAAGAATTATATTGCTCGCAAGTGCTCGGCGGGCGGGCAAAAAAAATGGCGCCGCAGCGCCATTATCACAAACTCGAACACCGCTTAGATCGCTTCTTCGCCAGTCTCGCCGGTACGAATACGTATCACTTGCTCCAACGCGGTCACAAAAATCTTGCCGTCGCCGATCTTACCTGTGTTGGCAGCCTTAGTGACCGTGTCGATAACCTTGTCCAGCAAACTGTCTGCCACCGCAATTTCCAGCTTCACCTTGGGCAAAAAATCCACAACGTATTCCGCGCCGCGATACAGCTCGGTGTGGCCCTTTTGACGGCCAAAGCCCTTGACCTCAGTGACCGTCACCCCCTGTACGCCGATCTCCGAAAGCGCTGCGCGAACATCGTCTAATTTAAACGGTTTAATTACCGCACTCACCAGCTTCATCTCGAAACCTACTCCCCAAAAAAGAATAACTTAGCGCTAACTTAGCTCAGGGCTAGAGTCATGGCAAGCGACGTCCTGTCGGCGCGGCTAACTGGCAGGCACAAAAAAGGGCGCCCAGGGGCGCCCTTACAATCAGTGAGGCCTGACTTAGTTTTTAACAAACTCAGGGTAAGCTTCCATACCGCAATCGGCCAGATCCATACCCTCGTACTCTTCTTCTTCAGTAACGCGGATGCCCATAACCATCTTCAGCACCATCCACACTACGAGGCTCGCGCCAAATACCCAACCAAAGATGGTGGCGGCACCGATCAGCTGACCGCTGAAGCTGGCACCATCATTGGTCACCGGTACCAGCAGCAGACCGAGCAGACCGACAACACCGTGTACTGAGATCGCGCCCACAGGATCATCAATTCTCAGCTTATCCAGCATCAAAATGCTGAACACCACCAGCACACCACCAGCTGCACCGAACAAGGTCGCCTGCAGGGCAGTCGGGGTAGAAGGCTCAGCAGTAATCGCCACCAGACCAGCCAGTGCGCCGTTAAGCAGCATGGTCAAGTCAGCTTTGCCAAACAAGATACGCGCAACCATCAGCGCGGCTACTGCACCACCGGCTGCCGCCGCATTGGTGTTCAGGAAGACCATCGCCACCGAGTGTGCGCTGGCAGCGTCGCCCAACTTCAGCACCGAACCGCCGTTGAAGCCGAACCAACCCATCCACAGGATGAAGGTACCCAGCGTTGCCAGCGGCAGGTTGGCACCGGGAATGGCGTTAACCTGGCCATTGGCACCGTACTTGCCCTTACGAGCGCCCAACAGCAGCACACCCGCCAACGCAGCAGCAGCACCCGCCATGTGTACAATGCCGGAACCGGCGAAGTCAGAGAAACCGAGGTCGCCCAGGTTGTACAGGCCAAATACCGCGTTGCCGCCCCAAGTCCAAGAACCTTCCAGCGGGTAGATCACGCCAGTCATGACGACGGCGAAAGCCAGGAAGGCCCACAGCTTCATGCGCTCAGCGACAGCACCAGATACGATGGACATCGCGGTGGCGACAAACACCACTTGGAAGAAGAAGTCAGAAGCGCCGGAGTATACCGAGCCACCATCGAAACCGGCTTCGGCAGAATCTGCCAACACACCGTCGAGGTCAAAATTGCCGATACCGCTGAGCATGACATCGCCGCCGTACATGATCGCGTAACCGCAAACCAGGTACATGATGCAGCTGATGGCAAACAAGGCCACGTTTTTGGTCAGGATCTCAGTCGTGTTCTTGCTGCGAACCAAGCCGGCTTCAAGCATGGCAAAGCCAGCCGCCATCCACATTACAAGTGCGCCACAGACAAGAAAATAGAACGTGTCCATTGCGTACTGAAGTTCAAAAATTTGATTTTCCACTAGGATTCCTCCGGAAAAAATTGGGGCTTACTGCGCTGCCCAACGACAGCTCGCGCCCGCCCTGCCTTAAATCGCTTCTTCGCCGGTTTCACCGGTACGGATGCGGATAACCTGCTCAAGGGCAGAGACAAAAATTTTGCCATCACCGATCTTGCCGGTATTGGCAGACTTGCTAATGGCCTCGAGGGTAGACTCGACATCGCTGTCAGCCACGGCCACTTCGATTTTCACCTTGGGCAGAAAGTCCACCACGTACTCGGCACCGCGATACAGCTCGGTGTGACCTTTCTGACGGCCAAAACCTTTGACTTCGGTAACCGTAATACCCTGCACACCGATGTCGGAAAGTGATTCCCGCACATCGTCAAGTTTGAAAGGTTTGATAACCGCTGTGATTAATTTCATCTTGTTCTCCTGCTAACAGCCTGTACCAACAAGCGGGCACCCGAGGCACCCGCAGCACTCAATTAAAGGCTTTTTGAGATAGAAAGTACGAGGCGATCGTCGGTGATGTCATCACCGAGAATTGATGAGTCATCAAGGTCATTGCCGTAATAGGCAAGGCTCAAAGTGACACTGGCCACATCGTAGTTAATGCCGGCCATGTAGTCGACATAGCTGTCGTCCTCATCGAGGAAGCCGTCTTCTTCGGTAGTCGTCAGGCCAATATGAAGGTCGACGCTAACGCCGTCTGCAAGGCTTCTGCTGTAGTCGGCATTCAGCACGGTCGCAGAACCGTTTGCATCACCAAAATAGTCGGGAGAGTAAACCAGGCCCAGACTTACGTCAGACACAGAAACAGAGGCAACAAACTCGGTGTAGTTATACGCTGCTTCATCACCGGGGTAGATGAAGTACACCACGCCCAGGTCCACACCAACGCCTTCAGCGGCATCAAAAGCGTAGCCGCCGTATACATCGATTTCAGTGGTTACTTGGCTACCGAAGTCGACGTTAGACGCCCAAGTGCCTGCGTAGAAGCCGTTGCCGAAATCCGCATCAAAGCCACCTTGAATGGCGCCTTTTTCATTGGTTTGAGATACACCGCGGAATACATAGTCGGTGGCCATGGTTACATTGCCGCTAATTTCTACCGCAGAAGCCGCCATAGGGGCTGCCGCCACGACTGCAACGCCAAGCATTTTTTTCCAAGTATTCATGTTCTAGTCTCCAATCGTCTTTTTCTATTGTGTGCGGTTAAGGGAAGGCCCCGAACATCACGTGCCCCCATCTATATGCATAGGGCATGCCAGCCTTCAGTGCGCCGAAATACGCTTATTTTTGTGCAATTGCCCCGTAACAATATAGTCAAATGCACCAAAATCGACCATTCCGCTAAAAATAGCCGGCAGACCGCACCAAAAAAAAGCAGCTCTTCATAATATCGAAGATCTACGCCCGGCAATCACCCGCTGACGCACCAGCGAGGCTCACACGCCCTCAAACAAGCCCCAACCACGCTGCGCAGCCGGGCAAAAGTACGCTAAACTAGCGCCATCACAGCGAGATAGCAGCCATGCCCAAACCCGATTTTCTTTCCCAACTGGCAGAGCAGGCCAGCCGCCTTATTAGCCAGGGGCCGGATATCCAGCAAGACCTAGAAGCCAAGTTACAGGTGTTGTTGCAAAGCGCCTTCAGTAAAATGAATGTGGTCTCACGGGACGAATTCGATGCCCAGGCCGCCGTGCTCAACCGCACCCGCGCGCGCCTGGAAGCCCTGGAAAAACAGCTAGAGGAAATTAGCGCCGACCTGGATAAGCCGCCGGCGCAGCACTGATAGACCGCGCAGCAGGACGCCTGCCCGGCACACTGGACCACACAGCTCAAGGAATGAGCCATGCCCCTGGCAACCGTATACAGTCGCGCCCGCCTCGGCGTCGACGCCCCACTGATCACCATTGAAGTCCACCTGTCGGCAGGGCTGCCCGCCTTTAACATCGTCGGCCTGCCCGAAGCCACCGTGCGCGAAGCCAAAGACCGGGTGCGCTCAGCGCTAATCAACTCCCACTTCGACTTCCCGGTCAGCCGCATTACCGTCAACCTTGCCCCCGCCGATCTGCCCAAGGAAGGCGGCCGCTTCGACCTGCCCATCGCCATTGGCATCCTCATAGCCACTGGCCAACTCAAGCAGGCCGACACCGAGGGCTACGAGTTTATTGGCGAACTCAGCCTCAGCGGCAAACTGCGCAGCGTCGCCGCCGCCCTGCCAGCCGCCATTGCCTGCAACGCCGCGGGCAAACGACTGGTGTTGCCCCACAGCAATGGCGAGCTGGCCGGCTTGCTGGCCGCCGACAGCCTGTGCGAGGCCGGCGACTTACTCAGCGTGGCCGGCTTTATTAACGGTCAGCAAACGCTGACTCTCGGCCGCGACGCGACGCCGCCTCCCCCGCCCGACTACCCCGACCTCAGTGATGTGCGGGGCCAACTGATCGCCCGCCGCGGCCTGGAAATCGCCGCCGCTGGCGGCCACAGCCTGCTATTCAGCGGGCCACCCGGCACCGGTAAAAGCCTGTTGGCCAGCCGCCTGCCCGGCATACTGCCGGCACTCAGTGACAGCGAGCAGCGCGACATCGCCATCGTGCAGTCTATTGCCGGAAAGACCCTGCGCCTGCAGCGGCCGTTTCGCAGCCCCCACCACACCGCCTCGGCCGCCGCGCTAGTCGGCGGCGGCAGCAGCCCCCGCCCCGGCGAAATCAGCCTGGCCCACCGCGGCGTATTGTTCCTCGACGAACTCCCCGAATACCCGCGCAAAGTTTTGGACGTTTTGCGAGAACCCCTGGAATCGGGCGAGGTGGTGATTTCTCGCGCCACTCAGCAGCTGCGTTTTCCGGCAAGTTTTCAACTGATCGCGGCAATGAACCCCTGCCCCTGTGGCTTTGACGGCGACCCACAACTATCCTGCCGCTGCACACCGGACCAAATTGCGCGCTACCGCGGCCGTATTTCCGGGCCACTGCTCGACCGCATCGACCTGCGACTGCGGGTCAATCGCATGGCCGCTGGGGAGCTGCAAGATGCGCCCCCGGGCGAGTCCAGCGCCGCAGTCCGCCGCCGCGTACAGGATGCTCACAGCCGCCAACTCGCGCGCCAGCACTGTAATAACGTGTTGCTCAGCGCCGCACAGGTCGCCGAGTTTTGCGCCCTAGACAACATCGGCAAAAACTTTATGCGCGAAACAGAGTTGCGCTTAAACCTCAGTGCGCGCGGCCAGCACCGGCTACTCAAAACCGCAAGGACCATCGCCGACCTGGCAAACAGTGAACATATCGCCCTCCCCCACCTCCAGGAGGCCGCCCTCTACCGCGGTGAACTGTGAGCAAGACCCCAAGCCGGCCCGCAAGGCAATCCCTTCAGGTCTGGACCCGCGGGTCAATGCCTGCGTAGTGGCATATTTCCGCTGACTCCCCAAGTCGCCAACAGTGTTGATCGCCGCCCGCCGCTGCTACAATTGCCGCCCCATTCTCCGGGCCTGTGGCGAACGTGAGCAAACTAAACGATAGACAGCGCGAAGCGGTACTCTACATCGACGGCCCCCTGCTGGTACTGGCGGGCGCCGGCAGTGGCAAGACCAGTGTGATCACTCGGAAAATGGCCTATCTGATAGAGAAATGCGGCATACCGGCTCGCCACATTGCGGCAGTAACCTTTACCAATAAGGCCGCCCGGGAAATGAAAGAGCGGGTCGGCGCGCTGGTTAAGGGCAAGGCCGCCCACGGCCTGACCGTGTCCACCTTCCACAATCTGGGCATGAATATCCTGCGCCGCGAATACGCCGCGCTGAAATACAAATCCGGCTTTTCCATCTTCGATGCCCAGGATGCCCAGGCGCTGATCCGCGACCTGCTGATTCAGGAACACGGCAGCGACGGCGACCAGGCCGACCGCATTCAGCAGCGCATCTCCCACTGGAAAAATGAATTTATTCTGCCTGAGCAGGCCGTGGCCGAGGCCGAAGGCCCCGCCGACATGCTCTGCGCCCAGGCCTATCTGCGCTACCAAAAAGCCCTGAAGGCCTACAATGCGCTGGACTTCGACGACCTGATTCTGCTGCCGGCACTGCTGTTTGAACGCCATCCCGACATCCTCGACAAATGGCGACACAAAATCCGCTATATGCTGGTCGACGAGTATCAGGACACCAACAGCGCCCAGTACACTCTGGTCAAACAGCTGGTGGGCGACCGCGGCGGCCTCACCGTGGTGGGCGACGACGACCAGTCCATTTACGCCTGGCGCGGTGCCAAGCCGGAAAACCTGTCGCTGCTGGGCAAGGACTACCCCCACCTGAAAGTGGTGAAACTGGAGCAGAACTACCGCTCCACCGCGCGCATCCTCAAGGCCGCCAATACCGTTATTGCCAACAACCCCCACGACCTCAACAAGGCGCTGTGGTCGGAGCTGGGCTTTGGCGAGCCGATCCGCATCCTGCGCTGCCGCAATGAAGACGCCGAGAACGAGCGCGTGGCGGTGGAAATCCTCGACCACAAAATTCGCAGCGGCGGCCGCTTTGGCAACTACGCGGTGCTGTATCGCGGCAACCACCAGTCGCGCCTGCTGGAACTGAAACTGCAAAGCCACCAGATTCCCTACAAGCTCAGCGGCGGCACCTCCTTCTTTGGTCGCAACGAGATCAAAGACATCATGGCCTACCTGCGGCTGATCATTAACCAGAACGACGACAACGCCTTTCTGCGCATCGTCAATGTGCCGCGCCGCAAGATCGGCACCTCTACCCTGGAGGCTCTGGGCAGCTACGCCACCGAGCGCGAGATCAGCCTGTACAGCGCCTGCGAGGAAATGGGCCTGGCCCAGCGCCTGCCCGAGGCCGCCCTGGACCGCCTGCGCGAGTTCACCCGCTGGCTGGACGGCATGCGCCGCCGCTGCTACGAAGACGACGCCATCGCCGCCGTCAAACAGCTGATTGGCGATATCGACTACCTCGACTGGCTGATCCAAAACAGCTCATCGGTCGCCGTGGCCGAACGCCGCATGGCCAATGTCCACACATTGATTGCCTCGCTGGAGCAAAACCTCAACAACGAGGAGCGCGACGAGAGCTTTGAAGAGGCGATCAGCCGACTGGTATTGCGCGACCTATTGGAGCGCCAGGCCGACGAGGAGGAGAGCGCCGATCAGGTGCAGCTGATGACCCTGCACGCGGCCAAGGGCCTGGAATTTCCCCATGTGTTTATGATCGGCATGGAAGAGGGGCTGCTGCCCCACCAGAACAGTATCGACGACGGCATGGTCGAAGAGGAGCGACGGCTGTGCTACGTGGGCATTACCCGCGCCCAGCGCACGCTGACCATGACCTACTGCGCCAAGCGCAAAAGCTTCGGTGAATTCACCAGCTGCGACCCCAGCCGCTTTCTGGCCGAACTGCCCCAGGACGATGTTGAATGGGAGGGCCGCGCCGACGCCGACCCGGCGCAAAATCAGAAGCGCGGCGGCGAAACCCTGGCCAGCCTGCGCGATATGCTCGGCTAGAGGCTGCCGTCAGGGCGGAAATCCGACCACGTTAGCAGACCGATATCCCGATGAATAAACCCGTTATCTTTAGCGTAACGCAGTGCCCGGTCGAGGTTTACCACACCGTTGCGCAACGGGTCTGCGCGCAGCCCAACAGACAACACACTGGTGACCGCCAGCGCCCTTCCCTGGCTGTCCAGTATCGGCCCGCCACTGTCGCCCGATACCGCGGGTGTGTCAGTCGTCACATCATAAGACCAGCCACCGCCAACCACCTCAACAATACGTCCCGTCATCGCCTCCAATTCACGCAAGCCAAGATGCAGTGACGAGTGACCGTAGAGGTAGATCTCCTCACCCACGGCGGCCGTGCCACTCGCCAACGCGGTAGGGCCACCAAAGGCCATCGTGGCAGGGTGAATATTGGCAATATCGTCGGGATGAAGCTTGACCAGGGCGAAGTCATTATAAATACAGGCATCCGAGCCGGGAGTTTCCCCCGCTTCCTGCATCGCCCGCCAGCTGCTGTACACCAGTTCCGCCGGCTGCGTGGCATTCTCGACGATCACCTGATTAAAGCCAATCGCCAAATTATTCGTCTCGCAGGGATCCACCCCGCCATTGGTATCGGGGCTAAAGCAGTGAGCCGCAACGCCTAAAAACACCGTTTGCTCGTTGAGCTGGAACAGAAAATTACTGGTGCAACTTGCCCCCTCCGCCACCACTTCAACGCCGGGGCGAATATGCGACGCCAGCGGCTCAGCAAAGCTGCGGCCGCTAACAGCAACCGCCGTCTGCCCATCGCCGCTGCGATCGCCACTGGACGACGAATCGCCACAGGCGACCACGGCCAGGCCGAGAACCAAGATTAAAACCGCACTGCGCATTAGCGACGCCACCTCCAGTCGTTATTATCCGCCCAATGTAGCGCAGCGAACCCGGGAATTCTACGCAGCTGCCCTGCGGCTGGATGCCCCCGGCGGGCAAATTTCAGGCAAAAAAAAGCCGCGACAAGCGCGGCTTTCGGCGACAGCCAGTAATTACTTACTGTTTTCAACGAGATAATCGACAGCCGCCATCACTTCTTCATCAGAACAGCTCATGCACAGGCCCATGGCGGGCATCATGCCAATATTGCTGAATCCCTTAATGGCATTGTCGTAAACCGCATCAATGCCCTTGCTGGTGCGAGCAGCCCAGTCGGCAGCATCACCCAGCTTCGGTGCGCCACCGGCACCGACCGCGTGGCAGCCCTGACAGCTGCTTTTGTACACTTCTTCGCCGGACTTCGCCGCGCCACCGGCGGCGGCCACTGCAGCACCACAGCTGCTGTCACCCTGCAGGCACACCTGACCAGCCGGCGCAATGCGAGACTCGATCTCAGCGCGCTGCTTGTCGCTCATTGCCCAAGCGGAAACGCCCGCCAGCAGCGCAACAACTACCACCAGCATTTTAACCATCTGATTCTTCACTGTTTTTCGCCCTCTCGAGATTGCGGCTGCTCAGCCTTAAAATTCTGGCGCGCATTATAGCCCCACGGCGACCATTACTCCACTGCGGCCGCGCGCGCCGCGGCGCCGAACATCGCCAATCGGCATGCGCCGCGCCCCGGCAGCGCCAGCCCAGGGTTTTCCCCGGCACAAAAAAGGGGGCCAAAAGACCCCCAAGTCCGGAGTCACTGTTTACATCAGCCTTCGCCATCCCCCTGCAGACGGGCCGCCGCTTCCAGCAGATCCGCGCGGCCATAGGGCTGGGCGGTAAACTGGCTGGGCAGGCGCGGCGCGGTGACCAACACATTGCTCTCCACGCGGCCCAGCGCATTGGGCATGCTGCCCACGGTACTGAGCGTCACCGACTGCAGCTGCAGCGGCGTGGCCGCGCCCAGCTCGCGCAGGATCAAGCCGTAAAAACCCAGATCGATCCAGTGCTGCCCCGGCTCCAGCTCGAAGCTCTGCTGGGCAAAGGCCAGCGGCGCCGCGTCCAGCGTTGCCAGCACCCCCGACAAATGGAAGCGACCGGCCTGGGCCACCTCTACCTTGGCCTGAATCAGCAGATTGCCGTCTTTCACCACATCGCGGTAATGGCCCATCAGCTCGGCCGCTGGCCGGCTGTACAAAAAGCCGCCCATACTGCGGTGGCTGTCGCGACCATTGTCGGCCGACACCCTCAGCCCCATGTTTTTGGCCTGGCCCAGCGCCGGCTGCCAGGCCTCTTGCAGCAGCAGCTCGCCGGAATACACGCCGTCGCCGGCCTGGCGGTCGGCGCCCTTGCCGTCATCCTTCAGCGACAGCGAACTCAGCACTGCATCGGCGCCGGCCATCAGCTCCGCCTGCACGCGCCAGTCGCCACCGCCGTCATTGTCCAGCGCCGAACCGGGGTCGATTTTGGCGCTGATCTGCACCACATCGCCCGGCTCATAGCGGCTGGCATCGCTCCAGAACGACAGCTTGGAGCCGCCGTCGCGACCGCCAATCGAGATCACCGCCGGCTCGCGCTCCGACACAATAGGGTTCACCGCATCCCGCGCCAGCGGCTGCGACCACGCCGGATAGCGCGCCTGCTCGCGGTAGCTCTGTGCCGCCTGCTCGGCCAAATTCGCCAGCGTTTGCGCCTGTGTGCTGCCGGCCACGGCCGCCAGTATTGCGCCACTTAACAGGGCGCCTTTCATTGCTGTTGTCATCATAAATCTCCCAGTACGCCCTTAATAAAGAATGCTGATGAACTCAGCGGTGGTCATCGAACTCTGCACAACGGTGTTGGGCGAGCAGCTGCTGCCACTGCAGTTCCAAATGCCATCGGGGATCTGGCGGCGCGTGTCGGAGTCGCTGTCGTCGCGCTCGTCGCCGTGGTTTTCGTGCGCCGCATCGAGGTTAAAGAAGCCCGAGGCCTCCTGCTTGTAGCTGTTATTACAGGCGTTGCTGTTGTTGTAGCTGGCACCGGCGCTGCCGTCGCAGGCAAAAATAGAGGCGTACTGCACCACCCCGTCATCCTCGCCGCTCAAACAGGCACTGGCGCCAAAAATCGCCTCGTAGCCACCGGTCAGATAGATATTCTTTGCCGGCGCCGAGGCATAGGTGCGCACCTGCACATCGCTGGAGCTGCGCAGCCAATAGGTGGCGTCGTCGCAGTCCTGAATCCAACCGGCAAACCAGTTACAGCCGCCGCTGGACTGACCACAAACCGCGTCGGCACCTTCCGAACCGCGGTGGGCACCGCCGGTGGTAATCGCCAAACTCACGCGGCTGGCTACGGTGTCGTAGGGACCGTTGTAGTTGTAGTTGGGATCCGAGCTGTCGTTATTGCCGAGAATATAATCGCTAATCACGCCGCCCATACTGTGGGCAATAATCCAGAAACTGCCGCCCTGGGCGTAGCTCTGCGCGCAGCGGTTACCGCCGGCATCGGCGCCGCCATTGGTGGCATTGACGATCTCATTGGCCACCTCACCCGCTGACTGCGACTCCCAATACGGGCGCGTGCCGTTATAGCCCACCACGTAGTAAGACGCCTGATAGTTCTTGGTCGCCGTTCTGACAAAGTCGTTACTGCCATTCACCCAGTAATTGCGGGCGGCGGTGTACGAGGTGTAGGTATTGGTATCGGTTTGCTTGCCGTGAACAAAAATCAAACACGGCGCCGCCAACGCATCTCCGGCGGCGAGCAACAGCGCAAGGCCGAATGCTCTGCGCACTGCAGAAAGATTGAACATCACTATCTCCTATTGTTATCACTATTATTCGGCGCACACTGACACGCCGGGAGTGTTGAACCACGCTATGACACATTGGTACAACGGAGTGAATTGAAGTTCACAGCTTGAAACAATGCCAATAAGGCGCACCAATATTGGGCATTTGTTGAGGGAATGTGTTAGTGAGGACTAGCTCACAGTTTGCCGCTATTCGACTAACAGGCGCAGCTCGACACCCGCGGCCTCGTCGATGCGGCCCACCAGCGACTCGCCCGCCGCCGACAGCAGCGCCGTCAATGAGATCGCGGTGACGTCACCGTCACTGTGAAAGCGTGCGCGCTGGATGGGGACGCCACTTTCCGTAAGAAAGCGCAAATATGAGGTTGTGGTGGCGCCAGAGCCGGGGAGGGCCATACTTATCGGCGCTCGCGCTACCTCCACATCCTTGTGAAACAGGCCAAATCTGAAGGTCGCGCCCCGCTTACAGCGCACTAAAAAAGCCTGCACTTGTGACAAGCTATGCACCGGGACATCGCTGCTGAAATCCAGCGTCAAACTCTGCCCCGGCGCCACGAGGCGGCAGCTCTGTAGCGCCCCCGCCCCCTCGACCAATTCCTGCAGGTCCTCGTCATCGACCCCCACCGTCTGACGGCCGTGCTCGTCGACCAACGCCGCCAAGACCTGCGGGGGTTGAGACACACCGTCCCTCACCACATTGCTAAGCGCAGAGCCTGCAACAGGCCCCAGCGCGGGGGGCGACGACGGCAGCAGTAGCCGCGACTCTTTAGCCGCAGCCACGCCGCCGTCAACCAGTGCCGACACCGCGCCCGGCACACTCTCCGAGTAAACCGAGCCGCTCAACACTGCCAGTACACAAAAGCGGAACACATTTCTCACTGCCGCAACTCCTCGCCAACAGTGTAGGTCGGCAGTGAATCGTCGAAATCAACAATATTCAAGCGGTAGCGGCGCCCCTGATAAATCACCAGATTATTACCCAGCGACAGGTTTTCGACAAAGGCACCAAACTCATAGAGTTTGTACAGACGGCCATTCACCTCAACGGCGTCACCGGGGCTGGCGCCCTCCACCTTGATAAAGGCCGATGGCGCGTTCAACACAAAGTGCGCACGACTGCTGTGGCCCGGCACCAACAACACCTCCACCTGCGTCTGCTCGACGATGCCATTTGCCGCCAGACTGCTGGTATCGATGGTCGCGTAGCGGCGACCGAAGCCGCGCACCGGCAGCACCGCCAAACCGCGGCTATTGGTGGTGGCCGACGCCCCCTCCGCAGCAATGCGGACGCCAGCCACTTCAGCATCAATCACTGCCAGACCATGCTCAGCACTCAGGTACTTGCCCAGATACATGGCCGGCGCGGCGACAAAACCCACCCCGAAGGCGACATCCGCCAGTTGCTCGTACTGCTCGCCCACATAACGCAGCTCGTAGGCCGCGCTGGCGGCCTCGGGCTGCCAGTCAACCCGCAGCTCACCGCGACTGTCGTGGGACAAATCGTCGTGGCTGGCGGTCGTCCGCCAGTGCACATTTGCGCGACTCTGGCGGCCGCTGGCCGACACAAACGACTCGGTCTGCGGCTCGCCGGCGCGGCGGCGGGCACCGGCCCGCAGTGTCGACACCGGCCCGCCAAAGCGATAGCCCACCGACAGCGTATAAAGCGGCGCCTGCTCATCCACCGCCTGTGCGCTGGCATCCACCGACAAGGCGCGCCAGCGCCAGCCGGCGCCCAGGCCATAGCCGCTCACCTCACCGATCTCGGAAACATTCCCGGAAACAAAAAAGTTGCGAAAACCCAAACCGGCAAAGGCCCGGTAGCCGTCGATGCGCTGCACCGCCATGTCGACATTGCGAACCGTCTCGCCCTGAAGCCCCGAGACGCCCAGCGCATAGCTGGCCGCGCGGCCGATCAGGCCACTGGCGCGCCAGCTCGCGAGATAGGATTCCTGCCGGTTGCGCTGATCGTCTTCCTCACCTTTCGCGGTCAGATCAAACTTGCCCCAGGGCGAGCTCCACAACAGATTCACCCCACCGCGCAAGCGGTAGTCTTGGCCGTTATAGCGGCTATTTTCCACATCGTAATCGACGCCGTCGGCAAACGCGCCCAACGTCAGGCGATTGGTCGCACCATAGGCCACGCGCAGCGACCCCGCGCGACTTTCCTTGTCGATCTCGTCATCGGGGCCGCGCAAATAACCGGCGCTCAGGCCAAAATCCCATACGCCCCTGCCCAAATTGCGCTGATCCACAAACAAATCGGTTTCCACCAAACGCTGGGCACCGAGCGAATCGGTAATCACCAACAGCACTTTGCCCGAACCCGAGGGGCGGTAATCGCTGAGCTGCACCGGGCCCGGCCGATCAACCTGCTCGCGGCGCTGCAACTGCGAGTTTTGATATAACTCGACAACCGAGGGGCGCTCAGTAAGCGCAAAAAAATCGTACAGCGGCCGCGAGGTGATATCCGGCCGGGTGGCAAAATTGCGGTAGAGGCGCAGCCCCATAATGCCCAAACCGCTGTCATTGGGGTCGGCGTCAGTGCGCACTTCCCCCAGCTCGAAGCTGATCTGGGCATCGACAAAATGGTTTCGCAGCAACGTGGGCAAACGCCGCGTTTCTCTAAGCGGGCCATCGATATGGCGCAGCCCGGTTTCAATCACCCCCAGCGGGCCGAGGCCGAGCTGAGACGAGACAATAGCGGCGCTCGCGGTTTCGCCGTCTTCGGGGTCTCTAAGCGACAGGCTGATATTGTTAATCAAGGAAAAACCCTGTTGCAGGTGGCGCGAAGAGGCCTCCCGCGGCGCGTACAGCCAAAATTGCTTAACCGCCATCATCTCGCTGTGGGGCGTCAGCACCGCGCGACCATCCAGTCCCTCCTCCACATAGTCGCCCAGCGCGCTCAGCCGCAAACAGGACTGACAGCCCGGCAGGCTATGGCGGGGCAATTGCGCCAGCTTTTCTGCATCGAAGACCCCCGCCGGCACATCCTCCTCGGCGATAAACAGGCCCTCGGCCGACTCGTAAATCACTACCACACCGAGCTCATCGTCAAGCAACTGCAGCTCGACCACCCGCTCGGCGGCAGCCGTCGCCGCCCACAGCAGCACTGCACACACCGCGCCAAGGCGCCACCAGGGTTGCTTACTCATGGCTTGGCAGCGGCAGCATCGACAACCGAGCGCTCCACCCGCAAGTCATCGCCATAGGCAATCTTCACCACAAACGGTGGCGGCGTATCCTGCAGGGTAAAACGGTGGGCGCGCCCGGGCAGCACCCGCACATCCACCGGAAATTCGCGGCCATCGCCGGCGATCACCCGGCGCAGCTCCAGCAAGGTGTCGCCGGTATTGCGCACCCACAGGCCATTACTAACACCCGCGTCATCGCGCAAAATAAGCCCTTCTGCCTTAGGCTTGACCGAGCGATCGATATAATAAACGGGAAAGCTGGTCGCCAAGGGGATAGTCAAGCCACTGGAGGCTTGTTCCGCCAGCTCCACGGGGTCGGATTCTCTGACTACCAAACGAAAAAACAACGGCGGCGTGAACGCCGCTTTGTCGCGCAGTAGCAGGCGCACCTTCTGGGTCTGCCCCGGCGCCAAATCGAATACCGGTGGATAGGCGATTAGGTCCGCTCCACTGTTTTTTGTGCGCTCGTCCCAGGCGGGACTGCGCAAACTGTATTCCTTGCGCTCATCGCCGGTGTTGGTGATGCGCACACTCACCGAGCGCTGCTCCGCCGAATAAAATATATAGCGCTGACTAATGCTATAGCCTGCCCAACTGGGTGCGATAGACATAAGAACCAGGCCGAGCGGCAGCGTCAGGCGCAAACAACAAATAACAAGGTGTTTCATAAAAGGCTACAAAAATATAATGGGCCGCGGCATCGCGCCGCGGCCCAAGAGGACATGCCCTGAGCTAACTCAGTTAACCCACACGGCA